>JAFUVR010000037.1 GCA_017477485.1 Bacteroidales bacterium
ATAACGGTATTCATGTTATCGATTTGCAAAAAACCATAGCCAAGGCCAACGAGGCTGCCGCAGCACTGCGCCAGCTGGCCAAGAGCGGCAAGACCGTCCTCTTCGTGGCTACCAAGAAACAGGCCAAGGAAGTGGTTGGCGAGATTGCCCAGAGCGTCAACATGCCTTTCGTTACCGAGCGCTGGCCCGGCGGCATGCTCACCAACTTCGCCACCATCCGCAAGGCTGTCAAAAAGATGAACTCGCTCGACCAGTTGATGAAGGACAAAGACTTCAACAACATCAGCAAGCGTGAGCGTCTGCAGGTGCAGCGCGAGCGTGCCAAGCTGGACAAGAACCTTGGTTCCATCGCCAGCCTGACCCGTCTGCCCAACGCACTGTTCGTCATCGACATCAACAAGGAGCACATCGCCGTGGCTGAGGCCCGCCGACTGAACATCCCCACCTTCGCCCTGGTCGACACCAACACCAACCCCGACCTCATCGACTTCCCCATCCCCGCCAACGATGATGCTTCTAAGAGCATTGCCGCCATCCTGAAATACATGGCCGAGGCCATCCAGGAAGGACAGAACGAGCGCATGCTCGACAAGGAGGCTCAGTCCGAGGAGCAGACCGCTGAGAACGGAGAAGCCACCGTGGAGAAGAAGACTCGTCCGCGTCGCAACAAGACCGAAGAGCCCAAGGCCGAAGCAGAGGCCGAGACAGAAACTCCCGCTGCCGAATAAACACCATTACGGCACAGAGTCCCTCGTCTCTTAACCACAGCCAACAAACATTCGTGCCAAGCCTCAGCTCAACAGAAGGGGCTTAGCTCAAAACAACAAACACAGGGAGACGCAAGCAATTGCGTCTCCTCATTAAAAACCAAACTAAGTAAATAAGATTATGGCAAATATCACCGCATCCGATGTCAACAAACTGCGCCAGATGACCGGCGTTGGAATGATGGACTGTAAGAAAGCCCTCGTAGAGTGCGACGGCGATTTCGACAAAGCTATCGACTATCTGCGCCAGAAAGGCCAGAAGATGGCCGCCAAGCGTGCCGACCGCGAAGCCAACGAAGGCTGCGTCCTCGCACAGAGCACAGGCAACTACGGCGCTATCGTCATGCTGAGCTGCGAGACCGACTTCGTGGCCACCAATGCCGACTTCGTCGCTTTCACCAAGAGCATCCTCGACGCCGCCATAGCCAAACACCTCACCGCCAAGGAGCAGGTGCTCGACATGGAGCTGGAAGGCCGCAAGGTTGCCGACTGCATCATCGACCAGATTGCTAAGATTGGCGAAAAAATCGAGCTGGCACACTTCGAGGCCATCGAGGCTCCCGCCGTCTACGCCTACGTCCACCCGGGTAACCGCATGGGCTCCATCATCGGTCTCAACAAGACCGGCCACGACGAGACAGGCCACAACCTCGCCATGCAGGTCGTTGCCATGCGTCCCGTGGCTGTCGATGCCGACAGCGTTCCCCAGTCGGTGAAGGACAACGAGCTGAAAGTAGCCATCGAGAAGACCAAAGAAGAGATGGTGCAGAAAGCCGTCGAAGCCGCCCTCAAGAAGGCTGGCATCAACCCCGCCCACGTGGACAGCGAAGACCACATCAACAGCAACATGGGCAAGGGCTGGATTACCGAGGAGCAAGCCAACATGGCCCGCGAAATCAAGGTGAAGGTGGCCGAAGAGAAGGCTGCCAGCCTCAACGATCAGATGATCCAGAACATCGCCAACGGACGTATGAACAAGTTCTATCAGGAGAACACCCTCATGGAGCAGGAATATGTCATGGGCGAGAAAGAGTCGGTGAAAGCTTTCATGGCCAAGGAAGACAAGGAACTGAAAGTTTGCGGATTCAAACGCCTCGAACTCGGTGCCTAATCGTTGCCACAAAGAAAACAATCATCCCCCAAAAAGCGACTGCGAGCGTTCGCAGTCGCTTTTTTAATCATCCCGGCAAACAGCAGCATGAATACAATTCCGGCGAGCAGCAGGACAGAATGGCAAAAAGGCCACAATTAACCAAGTCATGAATACGATTAGTTAAAATCCCAGCGAGCAGTAGAACAGCATGGCAAAGAAACAGAAATACTACGTCGTATGGCGGGGCAAGGAGCCCGGCATATACACCGACTGGCATCAGTGTGAGAAACAGGTCAAAGGATTTGAGCAAGCACAATACAAATCGTATGAGAGCCTCGAGGCAGCAGAGGCCGCCTATGCCAACGGATATACCCCTACCATAGGCACCGGAGGACCGAAAAAAGCACGTGTCAGTGTGCTCGAAAAAGACGCCGACGGGATTGTATCTGTCAAGGCCGGCACCGAGGGGGGGCCCATCCTCAATAGTCTGGCCGTGGATGCAGCCTGCAGCGGCAACCCAGGCGTGATGGAATACCAAGGTGTCTACGTGGCCTCCGCCAGCCGTGTTTTCCACTACAAGGCCTCTTTGGGCACCAACAATATTGGCGAGTTTCTCGCCATCGTCCATGGTCTTTCCTATCTGAAGAAGCACAATCTCGACCTTGTGCTGTACAGCGACTCCGTCAATGCCATCAGCTGGGTGCGGCAGAAACGCTGCAAGAGCAAACTCCCCGTCAACGACAAGACCCAAGAGTTGTGGGACTACATCCATCGTGCCGAACAGTGGCTACGAAGCAACACCTATACCACGCAGATTCTAAAATGGGACACCGACCAGTGGGGCGAAATCCCCGCCGACTTCGGACGGAAATAAAACAATGTTATATAGATTAATTTTATATATTTGCAACCAAAAGCATATCTTGATATTATGATTGCACACATGGATAATCCCTTAGCTGAAGTATTTGGTTTTCCAATAGAAAACGAATCAAAAAAAGCCATATACTATCGAGAGAATAGATTGTGCCCATTTTATAACCGCTATCCCAATTGTACAAAACACAAAACCGATAATCCTCTTGGCGTTTGCAGTATCAATCATAACGGCGACGCCATCATAACATGTCCTTCAAGATTTCGAGAGGATTGGATAATTCTTAAGCATGCAGCCGATTTCATACTTAAAGATGGTACAAGATGGACTGCCCTACCAGAAATAAAACTAAACGATGGTAATGGGTCATCAGCAGGCAATATTGATTATGTTATTGTATGCTATGATAAAGATGGCAATATTATCGACTTTGCCTCCTTGGAGGTACAAGGTGTCTATATATCAGGCAATTTGAGGAATCCATTTCGAAAATACATTGACTCACCAACGGTGAATTTTAAGTGGATGGGACGTAACTATCCTCATCCCGACTATCTCTCGTCCTCAAGAAAACGACTCATGCCACAAATATTATACAAAGGCGGTATTTTTAAGTCATGGGGTAAAAAACAGTGTGTGGCTATTCAAAAAACGTTTTTCGAAACATTACCACAACTGCCAAAAACGACTAAAGATCGAGCAGACATTGCATGGTTTCTATATGATCTTGTATTTGATGAGCCAACAAAGATGTATCGCCTACAACTTACAGATACCGTTTATACCGAGTTTAATGCTGCTCTTAGTAGCATCATGTATACAATCCCTGGTAACGTAAACGACTTCATGAACATACTGCAAACCAAACTCGATGAGAAATTGACCAATACTCCAGACACACACTCCGTTTTCGAAATAATATGAGGACACAAAGCCCAAAACAACTAACCATATTTCCTGATTTGGTGCCATTAATTAAGCCTACAAACAACAAGGCCATCAACGTATCTACCGTTCCACAGCGAAGCCCATTCCGATATCCAGGAGGTAAAACATGGCTTATTCCCATAGCTCGTAGATGGTTTTCTCAAGCTACAAACCATTCTCAATTATTTGAGCCTTTTGCCGGTGGAGGTGTAATTACACTTACCGCCATAGCCGAAGGCTACTTTTCGCATGCATTCATGGCTGAAATAGACGAGGATATGGCTGCTGCTTGGATGACAATTTTCTCTGACGAAGATTGTACATGGCTGATAAAGCAAATAAAGGACTTTGAAATTTGCAGCGAGAACATTTCAAAGGTCATCGAACAGTCCAGTTACGGAAGGAAGGAACATGGTTTTGCAACTATAGTACGAAATCGCACCAATCACGGTGGAATACTTGCAAAGGGGTCTGGTCGCATAAAATCAGGCGAGTCGGGTAAAGGTATTTCCTCTCGCTGGTATCCTGAAACAATTGCAAATAGAATAAGTGAGGCTAATAAACTTGGCAAGAAGATAACCTTTATTTATGGTGATGCTTTTAATTTAATCGAGGAAAACATCAAAAAACCTAATGCATTCTTTTTTATCGATCCACCCTATACAGTAGCAGGAAAAAGGTTGTACAACCATTATAATGTCGACCATCATCGTGTTTTTAGGCTGTGCAGTCAAATGCAAGGCCACTTCCTACTAACCTATGATAATACCAAAGAAATACAGGATCTGGCCACGAGATTTAACTTGCCGTATAAGTTAATCCCAATGCAGACCACACATCTTATAACCAAAGAGGAACTAATTATCTCCGACAATCTTGACTGGATTTAGAAAAATCCAACTCCATGAATACCACAGAGATGCGAATACCGTCGAACCGCGTGCGCGATGTGCGTCGCTACAGCCATGAGCAACTGGACGGGCTCTACGGCAGCGGCGAGGTGGAGAGCATGATGCGGATGCTTTTCGAGGCCTTTCTGGGATGGGACACCACGCAATTGCTGCTACACAACGGCGACACCATCAACCAGTCCGACCTGCTCCGTTTCCACTGGGCCATAGAAGACCTAAAACGCTATCGTCCGATACAGCATATCATCGGATATGCCGACTTCTGCGGATGCCGTATTCATGTCTCGCCCGCGATGCTGGTCCCACGTCCCGAGACGGAGCAGCTGGTAGAGACTGCCGTCTCCACGATCCAACGCATGGGAGAACCCCATCCCCGCGTGATAGACCTATGCACGGGGAGCGGATGTATCGCTATTGCTATCGCCAAGGCCGTTCCTGCCGCGCAAATTACCGCTGTAGAGCTATCCGAAGAGGCAATGGAGGAAGCAAAGGCAAACGCCGTCTACAATCAGGCTAATGTCGAGTTTGTGCATGCTGACATCCTGGATATACAAGGGCTGTGCCCTAAACTCGGACCCAATAGGGCCGACCTGATTGTCAGCAATCCGCCCTATGTGTGCCAAAGCGAGCGAAAGGAGATGCGTCCCAACGTTCTCGACTACGACCCCGCGATGGCGCTTTTCGTGGCCGACGAGACTCCCCTACTCTTCTACCATGCCATCGCCGAGATAGGCGACCGATGTCTGAAAGTCGGAGGCATTTTGGCTGTAGAAATCAACGAAAAGCTGGGGGCTGAGACCGCAGCCCTCTTTGCCAGCCACGGCTACCAGTGCAGCATCTGTCAGGACTTTCGCGAACGCGACCGCTTCGTAGTCGGACGTAAGGTATAAAACAACGTAGCGACATAGGACGACATACGTCGTTGGGAATTGCAGTTTAGGCATCTTTACCGAAATTACGGAAGTTTCGGATTGAACGGAAGTCTCAGACAGTTCGGTGATTCAGACTGCTAAGTCCAAGTAGTCTGAGCATCTATGGCAAGCAAAACCATACAACGAGTAAGTCCTGAGCAACCTTGACGGCCTCGTCGACACGCGCCTCGAGAAGAGCAGAACCCATCAGCGAGCAAATTCTATGGTTGTTTTTTCGGTCGCGGAAATCGCCGGCAGTAGCACTTGAACAGCACTACGTGTGATGCGCACCTCGGGGTCAATCCTAACGCCATTGAGATATACCGAACGAGGGTGTTGCTGCCAGCCTTCCAGCTCGATGGTGAGCCGACGTGTAGGCAGGGCGTTGTCGTAATAACCCTGTCGAGGATGCACCACGAGGGAGACGCTACCTTTGCGGTCATTCTTTTCTATCGTGGTGAAAGCAAAGGCCGAGGCAGTGTAGGCCTGCGTGGACTCGTCGTCTTCGTAGAGCGTAAAGGACGCATGGCCACTGCCAGGGACCACGAGTAGTCGGAGCTGGTCGGTGTGCTGCTGCAAGTCCTGTGTTCCTTCGACAGCAAGGGGGATGATGCTGCCGGCCTTGACGAACCACGGGTTTTCATCTATTGCATAGCGGAGCGTTTGCAGGGTACCTCCCTTGCGCATGGTGTGTTTCGCCATATCGTACCAGTCGCAGCCCTTGGGAAACCACATCTGACGCACGGCCAGACCCGAGGTGCTGTCGGCAGGCTGACATACAGCCGTGGCGAGGATAAAGTCGCCAAACATGTACTCCTCGTTGTAGCGGTAGGCCTCGTCGGACTCGGGGTGGCTGTAGTATAGCGGACGGCAGATGCCTATACCGCTGTCGTAGGCCTGCCGCGCCGCCGTATAGATATAGGGTGAGAGCGCATAGCGGAGTTCTATGGCATCCTTCATGGGCTGATAGTGTGTGGGATAGGACCAGATGCGGCGGTCCAGCATGGCACTCTGGGTGGAGTGGGTCTTGAAGATAGGGGTGAAGACACCGTATTGCAGCCAACGGGTGAACATCTCGGGGTCGGTGGGATGGTCCACATGCTGCATGTGGCCTCCGATGTCGTGCCCCCAATAGCAGTAGCCCACGTTGGAAGCCGTGGCAGTGAAATAGGGGAGGAAGCGCAGCACCTCCCAGTCGTCGAAGGTGTCGCCAGAGAATCCCAGCGGATAGCGATGAGAGCCCAGTCCACCCCACCGGTGATAGGTGAAGGGGCGCGGGGCAGCGAGACCCATCAGCGCTGTGCGGCGCACCTTGTCGTTGAAGAACGTGTAGTTGAGCCAGAAAGTGTTGTTTAATCCCTCGGTATATCGGCTGTACTTCCACTGCTGCCAGTCGAGCCACCAGAAGTCGACTCCCTGTTCTTCCAGCGGGTGAATGACGCTGTTGAAATAGGCGTCGGCCCAGGCTTGTTGGCAGATGCGGAAGGGTACGGGAGCCCTATAGCCCTTACGGCCCGACTGGAGGGAGTCCTTCTGCTGAGCGAAGAAGTAGGGGGTGCCGTCGTAGATATAGCCGTTGGGGCCATCATAGTCGGCAGTGCGAGCAAGGTAGTCTTTCACGAAACGGTCGTAACAGTCTTCATAGACCTGGATGCCCGAGGCGGGATGCAGGTTGAGCGCTGTTTTGAGGTTGAGGTCGTGGAGCTGGGAGAGAAAGCCTGCAGGATCGGGGAAGAGGTCGCGGTTCCACGTGTAGCCTGTCCATCCGCGACGTTGGCCGAATTGGTCGCGTCCGGTGCGTTCGGTGAGCGGCTTCCATGTCTCGTGCCAGTCCATGTCGACAATCATGACGTCGATGGGGATGCCGCGACGACGCATCTCGCGGGCCAAATCCACCATCTCGTCGTCGGTGTAGATCCAATAACGGCTCCACCAGTAGCCGAAAGTATATTTGGGCGGCATGGGTATGCGACCGCAGATGCGCGTGAAGTCTTTCAAGGCGGCGGCATAGTCGTGTCCATAGGCAAAGAGGTAGAGGTCCAGCCTGTCGCCAGCAGGACGGGGGGCGACCCACTCGCCCCAGTCCGAGCTGTTACGCTGGAGGAGATGCCTGTCCGACTCGTCGACGACGGCCCATCCGTCGCGCGAGAGGATGCCGCCCTCCATATAGTTGTCGCGATAGCTTATCTTCTTAAAGCCCTCGCATCCGTCAAGGGTGCGGGTGGTGCCCAACAGGTTGCCCGAAGTGTCGGCCCCCGGGTGCCATATCCGCTGACGACCGTTCAGGCGGAACGCGACAGAAAGGTTGTCCCTGTTGAAACGACCCCCCGAGTAGGTCAGCGTCAGGCGGGCGGTGCGGATGACAAGGTGTCCGTTGCCACGCGCTACGGTGAAGGCGGGCACCTCCGTCCTGCGGTTCACCACGCCCAGCGTGGCACGGTCCTCGAAGCGCCCATCGGCACTCCACTCCATGCGTATCAGACGGTCGGTAAGCACGGTGAAACGGGCATTGCCCTCCACCACCATGGCCTTGGCGTCGGCCTGTGGGTCGTGGCTGGCGGGCTGGGCTACGAGTGTCCATGGCAAAGCCAGGAGCAAACAGAGTAGGGAAAGGACTCTCATACGGTCAGACATAGGTGTAGAATACGTTTGATGAATATTTGAAAAGGAACCGCACATGTAGACTATCGTCCCCACGTGTCGCGGTCTAAGGAACGGTAATTGATAGCTTCGCTAAGGTGCTCGACGGTGATGGCGGGTGAGACGTCGAGGTCGGCAATGGTGCGGGCCACCTTGAGGATACGGTCGTAGGCACGTGCGGAGAGGCCCAGTTTCTCCATGGCCAGTTTCATGCGTTCCTGACATTCGGCATCAAGGACGCAATGCTGACGGAAGAGACGGCTGTTCATCTGTGCATTGCAATGGATGCCAGGGCACCCGCGGAACCGCTCCTCCTGTATCTTGCGTGCCGCGATGACACGTTCGCGGATGGTCTGGCTGTTTTCGCCAGCCTTCATAGTGGCCAAGTTCTTGAAGGGGACGGGCGTAACCTCGATGTGAAGGTCGATGCGGTCGAGCAGAGGTCCCGACACCTTGTTCATATATTTGCGGACAGCGCCTGGGGCACAGGTACACTCGATGGTGGGGTGGTTGTAATAGCCGCAAGGACAAGGATTCATGGCGGCCACGAGCATGAAGCTGGCGGGATAGTCGACCGACATCTTGGCGCGCGAGATGGTCACGCGGCGTTCTTCCATAGGCTGTCGCAAGACTTCGAGCACCTGACGGCGGAACTCCGGCAACTCGTCAAGGAAGAGCACGCCATTGTGAGCCAGCGAGATCTCGCCCGGCTGCGGTTGGCGCCACCGCCCACGAGGGCCACGTCGCTCACGGTGTGGTGGGGGGCACGGAAGGGACGCACGGCGATGAGCGAATCCTCCTTGCGCATCTTGCCCGCCACGCTGTGTATCTGTGTGGTCTCCAACGACTCTTCGAGGCTCAGCGGCGGCAGGATAGAGGGCAGCCGTTTGGCCAACATGCTCTTTCCGGCGCCCGGAGGTCCAATCAGGATGACATTGTGGCCGCCTGCGGCAGCCACCTCCAGAGCACGTTTGACCCCTTCCTGCCCTTTGACGTCGGCAAAGTCGAACTCGTACTGGTTGAGATGCGAGGCAAACTCGCCGCGGGTGTCGACAACCGTAGGGAGCAGATCGCCCTCGCCGTTGAGCAGGTCCACAACCTCCTTGAGGTTATGGGCGCCGTAGACCTCAAGATTATTGACGATGGCGGCCTCACGGGCATTGTCGGCAGGCACGATGAGACCTTTGTAGTGCTGACGGCGTGCCTCGATGGCAATAGGCAAAGCACCCTTTATGGGGCGCAGGCCACCATCGAGCGAGAGTTCGCCCATGATGACATACTTGTCAAGGTCGTCGGCCCGCATCTGGCCCGAAGCACCGAGGATGCCAATGGCAATGGTGAGGTCGTAGGAGGAGCCTTCCTTGCGTATGTCGGCAGGAGCCATATTGACCACGATGCGTTTGCCTGGAATATTGAAGCCGTACTGCGACACAGCGGTGGCAATGCGCTGCTGGCTTTCCTTGACGGCATTGTCGGGCAGGCCCACCATGGTGAAGTTGATGCCTGGGTCGACGCTGACCTCTACTGTAACCATCATGGCATTGACACCAAAGATGGCGCTCCCGTAAGTCTTTACAAGCATAGTTGATTGAGTTTCATTTTAGATTACAAAAATACGCAAAAAGTCAGAAACCACAACCCCACGCCGACCAAAAAGAGCGCCGGCTCGCCGACGAAAGCAAAAAAACGTATCTTTGCACAACGATTGCCGACAGCAGGAAAGCCTGACGGCGAGCCGCACAAATCAATATATCGAATTGACCCACTTAACATTGAGCAACGCATGACCGACGTATTCTTGTTTCACAGCCGCCAGCAGGTGCTGCAGCGAGTGCTGGACTGGGGTTTTCTGCCTTTTTTTGAGAACGGGATAGAGGGGTTCTCCATTGCCGAGCACACGCCGGAGGAGCTGTGGTTTGAGAAAGGCGTAGAAGGGCCATGGGAATGGAAAGGTCCCATCATAGGCGAATGGAAGTGTGCCTATGGCAAATTCTTTGCTGGCAAGGCGGGGTTCGTCAGCCTCGACTGGCTGCCGGACTTCATCAACTGGCGTCGCCACTTACGTCCGCTCTCTGCACTGGGCGACGAGGCCGCCCACGTGCTCGACGTGCTGAGAGAGAAAGAATCGCTCCTGTCGCACGAACTCAAACAGGCCGCAGGCTACAGCCTAAGCCGTCGTCGCTGGAAAGGCGACGCCATGCACTCCGTCCGCATCGAGAAGACGGGGGCCGAGTGCGACAACCTGCTCAAAGAATTGGAGATGAGCACCTATGTCTGTATCGCCGACTTTGAATACAAATACACGCGAGGTGGCGAGCGCTACGGATGGGGCGTGGCCCGCTACTGCACGCCGGAGGCCATGTACGGCAGTGGCATCGCGCACTGCGAGCGGACACCCGAGGAGTCGCGCCAGCGCATGACAGCCCATCTGGCACAACTCTTCCCTCAGGCCACACAACGCCAGATAGAACGCCTTATCTGACCCCCATCGCCCACACATCTTCGCCCCTGCAGACACCTCCTATAGGCAAAAAAACAACAAAGAAACAAGCACATATACAACAAAATAGACAATAACGAGAAAAAATAATTTTGTCGGAATAAAAAAAGAGCTTATCTTTGCAAACCGAAAACGATGGGGTATTAGCTCACTTGGCTAGAGCGTTTGACTGGCAGTCAAAAGGTAATCGGTTCGATTCCGATATACTCCACAAGAGAAGAGGCTAAGGCCTCTTTTTTTGAATAGAGACAAGGTGAATGAAAAGGGCCAAGCAGACGACGTGCCGGCCACACAAAAAAAGGGGTATTAGCTCATCTGGTAGAGCGTTTGGTTCGCAATCAAAAGGTAATCGGTTCGAGTCCGATATACTCCACAAGAGGCAACTCCCACATCGGTCGGTTGCCTTTTTTGTTTTTCAAAAGCAAGACTATCTATGAGGCCCAACCATCATTTCACCATCGTGTGCCTGCTCCTTGCCGTATGGATGTTCGGTGCCTGCGAAAAGACATCCGATGAAGCACAGCATGGCACAGTCCTCCTACAGGACTTCCCATTGTTGCAGCAAACGACCGATTACACATGTGGCAACACCTCGGCCCTCATGGTCCTCCGCTATTATGGCATTGACGATGTGACCGAAGAGCAACTCGCCGTAGCCATGCATACCCACTCCGCCTCCGACCTTGACACGGTCAAGCCCGGCACGGCGCGACAACTGCTGGACTATGGCACCAGCGTGGGCGAGATGTGGAACTACTTCGCCCAACGGACGGACTTCCGCATCGTGGCCTCCAGCTATGGGCAGGCGGACAGCCTGCCCCTGCTTGCCGACACCGCCCTCGTAGGCATACAGGCTGTCGGCAACCACGACCGTCCCTTTGCCGACTATGACGAGGCGGCACAATTCCTCGTCTCGCACATCAGACAAGGACGTCCCGTCATGGTATGCTGGAATCTGTGGGGCGGCCACTGGACGGTATGCATAGGCTATGACGACAATGCCACACCGTCGTTCTATGACGACGACATCCTCGTCATGGCCGACCCCTACGACACCACCGACGGCAAGACAGAAGGGCTCACGCGCGTGAGCCTCGTCCAGTTCTTCTACGACTGGTTCTGCATCATGACGCCTAAACCATGGCAGCTCCAGCCCTATCTCGTCGTGGAGCGCATCCGCTCATAAACCCTGGCCCTTCGGAGGGTTAGAGTCATTCTACAGCCTCTTCATTCTGCAACGGGCCACCTCGACGCAACAAGACGATGCATGCGGCGTGGTCTTGCATACACTGAAAAAAAAGGCGGAGACATGGGACGAATGCTGACGTCCCGTAGCAGGCCTGCCCGACAGCAAGAGAATCCGTATTTGCCTTCAGCCCGGAATGCGGAAAGCAGCGATTGCCACGGTTTGTCGGGAAAGGGACTCTCCGAGGCCGTCGGCAATCCAAAGTTAAATTTTTTTTTGTACCTTTGCAGAATTAACAATAAACAAGGAGGATAGCCATGACGAACCATGATCTGATGCAGCTTTTGAAAGAAGGAAAGATAGACGAAGCACACACCCATGCACTGGCCGACTATGAGCAGCAGGCCGACGATTCTGCGAGGCTGAACCTCGCCCTTGCCAAGGCAGCGCTGTGCGGACAGCAGGCCGAAGCGGGCGACTACGAAGGTTTTGCAGAGCAGCTGAGAGGGCTGTCGGACATCAAGGCATTGCCGATAGTACGGATTTCCAACACGCTCTGCTGGTCGTTTCTCAAGATGGCCAACCGTATGAGCGGCAGTCCCGAGGAGATGGCCCTGCGGTGCGACAGCATGGGCCACTACGCCATGCAGCTGAATCCAGAACGGCCCAGCCAGAACGCGTCAATACTCTGCAAAGCCATGCTGGTGCTGCGCAAGAAGCACGGGTGGAGCCACTTTGCCACCTTCATGGACTGGTTCGGATGGGACGCCTTCCGGCTGGAAGACTACCAGTGCGAAGAGATGAGCGAGCGGCGGCGGATGCCCGTCTCGCTGGTTGAGAGTGCCTACGCGGCCTATGCACGAGACCTGCTGCACCGAGGCAATCAAGAGGCCATAGCGACCTTCTTGCCGCGCATGGAGGCCATGAGCGAACAGCATCCCGAGATGACGTGGGTGGCCTACTACACTGGAAAGCTCCTCATAGCCCTTGGCAATCTCAACGACGACACCCGCCGGCGTGTCAAAGCCTTCGTCAAACGCAAAAACCGCGATTTCTGGGCCTGGGACATGCTGGCCGACGTGGCCGGCGACGACGAGCTGCGCATGGCATGCTATTGCAAGGCCCTCACCTGCCCCTCGGAAGAACTCATGAAGCGGAACGTGCACATCAAACTGGCACGCCTGCTCCACGCCAAGGGGATGGATAGCGAGGCCAAAGCCGAATACCGCGCCATCATGGCCGCCCTGCGGGCCGGGGGCTACACCGCCCCGCAGTACCTTGTCGAGATAGCGGCTGAAGAATGGTATCAACATGCCGCAGCACCTGACAACAATCGACAATTCTACTACACGCTTGTACCGAAAGCCGAGGCATTTCTCTACGCCGGCATTGAAGAGCAAGACCTCTTCATCACCTACATCAACACCGAGAAACGCACGGCACGCTACGTCACCAAGAACCATCAGGAGGGATTTCTCCACACCACGCACCTCAACCGTGGAAGGGGGGTGGCCCTCTATCACGTCTATCGCTGTCGCATGGAGCATGACGGACAACGCACACAGGTGTACACCTGCACCGAGATGACCGACATGGCACCCTATGAGGGCATCTTCATCCGTCGCGAGACAGGGGTACTGAAAACCCTTGCCACAGGCACCGCCTTCGTGAACGGAATATTCGTTACCAAGGCGCTGGCCGAACCTTATGACAACGGGACGCATGTAGCCGTAAAAGCCATACTCAACTACAACAAAATCAAGCAAGAATGGAGTTGGCGTGCTCTGAAGCTGGCACCCGTCGAAAGCAGTGCGACCGACAGACAGCAATAGATCCTCATCGCGCCACGCTGCGGGAGAGCCCGCCACACATAATCCGAACAACGAGACGAAAGGCAGACGGATTTTTGCCAAAAAAAGCCAGTTTTTTTCTATCTTTGCAAGCGGAATGACAAGACGTGGCCAAACGGCTATCCACCTCGTATCTATCAAGAGCATCGCAGGCATAACACACGAAAAAGAGCCACAAAGGTTGCCCCATCCCACAAACCCGAGGAGAAAAAAACAAAAAAATGAAGCTGGTGTACTGGTTCCTATTATTGTTTACGACGATAGTGATAGCATGGGTGGCATGGCTGCTGAGCAAGCCCAAAGTGCTGCCAGCCATCAGCGCGCAACGCATGGCCGAGTTGGACCAATGGATGCCGCAGGAGAGCCGCGAGGGCAACACCATCAGCACCTACACCCAGTTTGCCCCTATGCTGGAACAGCTGACAGCCGACATAGCCGATGCGAAGCATCATGTGCACATACAATTTTTCAAATTTGAAGACGACAGCGTGGGCAACCTGCTGGGCGACGCTCTCGCCTCACGGGTTGCGGAAGGCGTAGAGGCACGTCTGCTCTACGACGACCTCTGCTGTAGCAAGTGGAAGCCGCTCTACCGGCGACTGGAAGCGCAAGGCGTGCAGACAGCAGGCTACGGACGCGTGCCCTGGCCCTTCTTCCGAAAACGCGACAACTATCGCAACCACCGCAAAATCGTGGTCATCGATGGACGCGTGGCCTACATGGGAGGCATGAACATCGCCGACCGCTACTCCCACGGGCTCGACTGGGGGACATGGCACGACATCATGATCCGCATCGAGGGCCCCACCGTGGCACAGCTGCAACGCTCCTTCCTCATCGACTGGCAGTATGCCACCGACAACCTGCCCCTCGGCCCACAGTATTTCCCATCCGTGACAAAGGTCGGCGACATGCCGATAGACATCGTCTGTTCCGGCCCTATCGGCGAGGGGCCGGCCATCATGCAGCGTCTCATCGAATTGCTCGACAAGAGCCGCGACTATGTCTACTGCGAGTCGCCCTACTTCATTCCTCCCGAGGAGTTGATGCAGGCTTTCTGCCGTGCTGCGCGACGCGGGGTAGATATCCGCGTATTGCAGCCACTGCGCGGCGACCGTGGCGAGACCACGCAACATGCGTCGCACGCCCTCTTTGCCGAAGCCATGGAAGCCGGGGTACGTTTCGGCGTCTATCAACCGGGCTTCCTCCACACCAAACTGACGGTGGCCGACGACTCGGTAGCCATCGTTGCGTCGAGCAACATCGACTACCGGAGCATGCTCCTCTGCCAGGAGGTAGCCGCCATGGTGGCCGACAGCGGCTATGCCCTACAGGCCAAACGGCTGTTTGCAGCTGACGAAGAGCAGTCCCGCTATATAGCCCCCGAGGAATGGGGCAACCGTCCACGAACACAGAAACTTAAAGAATGGCTGGCCAGCATCATAGCCTCGCAGCTTTGACACCACGCCGCCGCCACCCGCCCCCTCCATTTCCAACAGAAAAAACCACCCTCATGACCGACTCCGCACCCATCAAACAAGCACAACGCATACAGACCTCTTTTATCAACGGAATAGAGCGTAAAGCCCTCGTATGGCTGGCCGAACGGCAACCACGATGGATGACCTCCGACATGCTGACGGGCATCGGTATCGTAGGCGCCTTCCTCGTAGGTCTCGGCTTCGTACTGACGCGATACGACATCCACTGGCTGTGGCTCAGCTGTGCGGGACTGGTCATCAACTGGTATGGAGACTCGCTTGACGGCACCCTGGCGCGCGTTCGGCAGTGCCAGCGCCCTATCTATGGCTACTATCTGGACCACACCATCGACTGTGTCAACGAAGCCTTCATGTTCATCGGAGCAGGCCTCTCGCCCCTGCTCAACTTCAACCTTGCCCTGCTGGCCTTCATCCTCTACCTCTTCATGACCATCAACGTTAGCATCAACGCACATCTGAAGAGCGAGTTCCGCCTCACCTATGCCAAACTGGGTCCCACAGAGTTCCGCCTGCTCATCATCATTGCCTGTATTGTGGTGATGTCGTTCCCGTCGCTGGCAACCTACTACAGCGTCAACATCGCGGGCATAAGGACTGTGATTACCACCCTCGACATAGTAGCCCTCTTCATCATTGTGCTGCTAACGGTCATCTACATTGCCAGCATCATCAGCGATGCACGCAAGTATGCCGCCATCGACCCACCAAAAAAATATAAACAGGAGAAATAGTCTGTCACCGCCGACCCCCGCATGCAATGGCCGCACAAGGCGATAGCAGACACGGCTGCCAGACGCAGACACCAATTATTTGGCTGCATTGAAAAAAAGATTTATTTTTGCAAAATCAAAACATCTACAAAATAAGCAAACATCATGAGTATCATTGAGTATTTCAACGCCCATTCGCCCATTTCCAATCTTCCCGACCTACTCAATCTCCACCACAGCGACCCGCTGGGCATGGGAACCGTCGCAATGCCTGTCATTATCTTCGTGCTGACCTTTGTCATGGCATGGGTCAACAACCGCATCCGCCGCCACGGCAAGTCGAACCTCTACAACCTGCTCTACGGGCTGCTGGGGGCCACGCTGGTGTGCGTCTACTATTATTGCTTCCAAGGCAACTTGCCGCTCCATTCGTTCTACGACAACGTGCCTGCGCATCCCGTCATCGGGTGGTTCTGCCAGCACGACCTCGTGGGCTGGGGCGTAGCCATCCCCTGCCTGCTGGCCATGACCTTCGTCATCTACAACCTGCTGACGGCCTGCATGCAGACCGTGGCACAGCTCTCGGTAGAGGCCAAACTGATAGAAGGCAAGCCATGGAAGGAATGGAAGACGGCAGTCTACATCCTGCTCATCGGCGTGCTGCTCATCGAACTCTCAGTCTTCATCAGCTACACCCTCTCCACATGGATGTTCGTGGCCACACAGGCAGCGCTGGTTATCTTCGTAATCTACAAAATCGTGGCCGACAGCCGTCGCTGCGGCAGCATCAAATGGGGATTGCTCATCGGTTGCACCGCCCTGGTCTGCATCGAGGCCTGCTTCATGCTCTCCGTGGAGTGTCTGAGCGGCGCCATCTTCTTCATCGTCATCCTTGCCGCTTTCCTCACCCAGGCCAAGGCACGCAAGAAAAAAGTCGACAAAGCCCAATAGGCCATACCCTCCGACCACACACCATTCTCACCCATACTCATCCTCCCGTCTTCATGTGCAAGACGGGAGGATGTTTTCTTTGTGGCTTAACCAAAAATGATGATGACAGCCAAACCAAATAACCAATAGTAGTGATGCGGTGCAACGGGGGCATTCCCTACTTTTGCCATCATAGAATAGTAAAGTACAACACACTCAACACAATGAAAACAAAATACTTGACATTCATCTTCCTATCCTTTGCACTGCTATTCTCTGCATCCGACATCGCAGCCCAGACCCCGCCACCCAGCGAATCAACGCCCAGTCTGCTGAGCATCCGACGCCTCAGCATAGGGGGCTACGGCGAAGCCGTATATCAATACAACTTCTTCAGCGACAATCCATTCCGCTATAGCAATGCCGACCGCTACAAAGACTCCAAAGGACACGGACGCGTCGATATGCCTCATGCCGTCATCAATCTGGGCTATGACTTTGGCCACGGATGGTCATTTGGCACCGAGATAGAGTTTGAGCATGGCGGTACCGAGGCCGCCGTAGAGATGGAGGCCGAAGAGAGCGGCGAATATGAGAAAGAGATAGAACGTGGCGGCGAGGTGGCCTTGGAGCAGTTCTGGCTTCAGAAGTCGTTCGGCGCTGCCGTCAACCTGCGCGCTGGCCACATCATAGTGCCCGTAGGCGGCACCAATGCAGCCCACGAGCCCGACAAATTCTTCGGGGTCTTCCGCCCCGAGGGGGAGAACACCATTCTCCCCTGCACATGGCATGAGACGGGACTGGAACTCTTCGGACGCATGGGCGACTGGCGCTACGACGTCATGCTACTGCCCAGCCTCAACTCCAGCTATTTCACCGAGTCGGGATGGGCCAACGGGGCGTCAGCATCACCCTACGAATTTCGCGTGGCCAACCGGCTGGCCGGAGCCGCCCGCATCGACAACTATTCCGTGCCAGGCCTGCGGCTGAGCCTCAGCGGATTTGTGGGCAACACCTTCTTCAACGACATCGTGACCAACGAGAGTTCCAAGAAATACGGCTCGGTCAAAGGCCTGGTCTACATCGGAGCCTTCGATTTCAGCTATCGCCACGGCGGACTCGTGGTCCGTGGCAATGCCGACTATGGCCATCTCGACGAGGCCGACATCATCTCCACCTACAACAAGAACCTGAGCCACGCCACCGGGTCGCCCTTTCCGCGCAGCCTCGTCGGCGAAGCCGCCTATGCGCTGGGCATAGAGGCCGGATACGACATCTTCAGCCTCTTTGACGGCACAATGGGCGGACGGCGCCTCTTCCTCTTTGGCCGCTATGACCGATACAACTCTTACCTGCCGGCCGGCGTGCGCTCCACTATAGGGTGGACCGAACGGCAGTGCGTCAGTGCCGGTATCAACTATAGGCCCATCCCCGCCATCATCGTCAAAGCCGAGGGCGGCGTGCGCCTCATGGACAGCCAGTACAACAAAGAGCCGTGGATGGCCCTCGGCATCACGTGGGTGGGCATGTTCAACTAAGCCCTTCACGCCAAGAAGCCTATCATCAAGACAGACAAAAACAACTCCTAAATAACTAAAACAATGAAGAAAAAACTACGTAACCTGATGCTCATTGCAGCTGCCATGACCTGCACCGTGGCCTTCACGAGCTGCAAAGATGACGATGACGACAAGTCCGTCAACAACGATTCTGCCGAGGCCGAATACAAGATGCTGGCCGAGCAGTATGTCAACAACACAGTGGTATACACCTACAAACAATTGGCCGCCCAGACCGAGCAGCTGGCCACCCAGCTCGCCACCCTGCAGGAGAGCAAGACCCAGGCCAACCTCGAACAAGTATGCACCACCTTTCTCGAAGCCCGCGAATGGTGGGAGAAGAGCGAGGCCTTCCTCTTTGGTCCTGCCACCAGTTTCGGCATCGACCCCCACATCGACAGCTGGCCCCTCGACGCCACCCGTTTCGACGCACTGATGAGCAACGCCAACCAGCTTGAGCAACTCGGCGGCGAGGACGGCGACCTTGTAGCCAACGGTCTCGAAGCCACCCTGCTGGGATTCCACGGGCTGGAGTATGTGCTCTTTGCCGATGGCGCTGCCAAACAGGTCAGTGCTATCACCGACAACCAGCTCATCTATGCCGTAGCCGTGGCAGGCGACCTGCGCAACTGCTGCTACCGTCTGGCCATCAGCTGGGCCGGCGAGGACAATGTGCCGACCCACTATGTGGAGAAAATGGAAGAGGCCGAATGGGAATACACCGTCAATGGCAACGGACGCAGCTATGCCGACGACATGATGCGTGCTGGCAAAGCCGGCAGCACCTACGAGAGTTTCGCCCACGTCATGCAGCAGATTGCCACCGGATGTGCCGACATAGCTGACGAGGTAGGCACCTCCAAGGTGGGCAGCGCCTATAAAGGCGAGGATGAGACCTACATCGAGAGCCCCTACAGCAAGAAGTCGCTCATTGACTTCCGCGACAACATGCTCAGCATCCAGAATGCCTACATGGGTGGCGTCGAAGGACAGCGCGACGAAAGCAAATCCATCCACAACTATGTCAAGAACCACAACGCAGCCCTTGACCAAGAAATCATGACGGCCCTCGACAACGCCATCAACGAGTTCGAGACAAAGGCAGCCCAGGGGGCTTTCGTCGACACCTATATGAACGCCGGTGCCTATGACGATGCCATGCAGTACTGCTCCGACCTCGAAGAGGCAATGATAAAACTCAGAACCTTCTTTGGCGGTGCAGAAGAATAAATCGGACATTCAACATATCCTTAAAGAGCGCACGACCCTCCGCAAAAGGGCGTGTGCTCTTTGAAAGTTTTTTTCAAACAACGCTTAATCATCCAATACTCACCCATAAAAACAAGAACCCACTATGCGCAAGACATCCTATTGCATCAAACTGTTCATGAACTTAGCATTGGTTGCCGCCGTCTTTGCGGCCTGCAAGGACGACAACGACAACCGGTCGGCAGCCGAGGCTACCGCCAACCTGCCAGACTACCTCGTCGAGGAGACCTACGCCGGCGGCCAGCTCGACACCACCTTCAACAGCACCGCCTCGGCCTACGAGGTCCCCGCCCCCGCCGTAGAAGAGGCCGGCATGGTCAACGAATTCAAGTATGGCGAATACTTCTTCGAACGCCCCATCACCGTCAACAGCAAGCCCTTCAACGGTCTCGGTCCTCTCTACATCCGCAACTCGTGCGAGGCCTGCCACCCAGGCTATGGCCATGGCCGCCGCATGACGCGCTATCGCGCCGACGACTGGGGCAACGGCTACCTCCTCGTCTGCTACGACAAGCGCAACAATGCCTACATCTCCTCCCTCACCGGCATGCCGCAGACCAAAGCCGTGGCACCCTTCAAGGCTCCGCTGGATGAGACCCAGATCAACATAGCATGGAACACCTACACCGACGAATGGGGCAACCGTTTCCCCGACGGTGAGCCCTACGAGCTCATCTATCCCGAGGTGACCATTCCCGAGGCCGCCTACTACATCCCCTTCGGCGAAGGGGGCGAGCCCGTGCCCTACGAGCATGTGGGCGTGCTTCTCGAAGGCACCATAGGCATCTACGGCACCGGCCTCATCGACGCCATCCCCGACGACTCGCTCAAGGCCCAGTATCTGAAAGAGTACACCGACGGCTACATGCAGCACGGCCTCAACCCCGCCATGTGGGCTGGTGCCGACTGGGCCGCCACAGGCCTTTACGGCAACACCAACCACCCCAAGCGCTACACTTATGCCCTCACTCGCGGTCCCTTGCAGGATGCTCCTGGCAGCAACGCCATCTGGAACATCACCAACGTGACCCGCAGCAACAAGCAGGCCCACTACATGACCGCCATCTATGCTAACACCGCCAAGAACGACCCTGACGTGCGCCGCGAGTTCTACCGCTATTTCCCCGACATGAAAATCACCGGCGACACCGCACAGGACATCTATAACTACCTGATGTATGCCACCGACGAGGTCAAGAACCGTCTCGAACCCGAGATGAGCGACCGCGACTATGTCAACTTCATGGTGTGGCACCGCGGCCTCGCCGTGCCCGCCGCCCGCAACCTCGGCGACGCCGAGGTGCAACGCGGACGCCAACTCTTCCGCGATCTCGGATGCGCCTACTGCCACCGTCCCAGCTGGACCACCGGCGACGACAATTTCACCGACCCTACCGGCTTCTTTGCCGACGGCGACAGCCGACTGCCCCGCTTCCCCAACCAGAAGATATGGCCCTATAGCGACTTCGTCCAGCACAAGCTGATGATGAAGAACGACATCCGCACCGGCTGGTGCCGCACCACCCCGCTCTGGGGCCGCGGCCTCTCCGCCATCTGCACCGGCGCCGCCGACCGCCTGCACGACTATCGCGCCCGCAACGTCATCGAAGCCATCATGTGGCACGGCGCCCCCGACAGCGATGCACGCCAAACGGTAGAGCAGTTCCGCCAGCTCAGCAAGAGCGACCGCGACGCCGTCGTCAAGTTCATCAACGCCATCTGATCCACTCCATCTCTCAAGGGGCCGTAGTCGCTATGGCCCCTTCTTTTTCTTCGCTTTCCACAATGCTCCGCATTGCCATAGCCACCCGAAAGGCATTCCGAAATCAAATCCTCATCAACAAACATATCAAAAAAAACATGAAACGCTGGGTTGTAGTCTCCATGGTGCTCACCATCATAGCCATGATAGTGGGCACGCTGCTTGAAAAATCCTTCGGGTCCGCCTTCGCCCTGACCCACGTCTATCGCACGCCGTGGTTTATGGCACTGCTGATCATCGTCGTGGCGCTGGGATGCGTGGTGCTGTGGCAGCACAAGCTCTACCGTCGCCTGCCCACCGCGGGTATCCACTTCGCCTTTGTCTTCATCGTGGCAGGCATCATCCTCACCACCTTCACCGCCCAGTCCGGCCGGCTCACCCTCGCCGAGGGGCTCTCCGCCAACACCTTTCAGGCCACCGACGACGGCCGCTCTTGCGATGGCACGCTGCCCTTCGACGTGAAGCTACAGGACTTCGAGGTCGTCAACTATCCCGGCACCCATGCCCCGCAGGACTTCGTCACCTCCATTCTCTTCGTCGACCCCGACGGCAGCACCACCGAGGCACAGGTGTCGATGAACAAGATAGCCCAACACCGCGGCTATCGCTTCTATCAGGCCGGCTACGACAACGAGGGCCACGACTTCCTCACGGTGGCCCACGACCCATGGGGCATCGGCTTCACCTATGCCGGCTATCTCATCCTCGCCCTCTCGTTCATAGGCTTCTTCTTCGACCGCCAGAGCAACTTCCGGCAGTTGCTGCGAGGTCCTGCGGCCAAAGCATCGGTCGTGGTCCTGCTCCTGCTGGCGGGGACAGGCACCCACGCTGCCGCCCGAGAGCAGACACCCCTGCCACGCACCCTGCCTGCCGAACAGGCCGAAACGCTGGGCCGCCTCTATGTGCTCTACAACGACCGCGTGTGCCCGCTCCAGACCCTCGCCACCGAATTCACCACCAAACTCTACGGCAAAGCCTCCTATCGGGGGCTCTCTGCCGAACAGGTACTCAGCGGATGGATTTTCTATTACAGCGACTGGAGCCAAGAGCCCATGTTCAAGATCAAGGGCGATGCCGTGCGCCAGACACTGGGCCTCTCGGGGCGCTATGCCTCGCTCAACGACTTCGTCGACGGCGACACCTATAAGCTCAAAGCGCCCATCGACAGCCTCGATTTTTCCAACCCCCTGCGCAACAAGATGCTGGCCGCCGACGAGAAATACAACCTCATCGCCATGCTCTACGGCGGACAGCTGCTCAAGATTTTCCCACTGACGGACTCGCTGGGGGCACTCCACTGGTATTCGCAATCCGACCAACTGCCCCTCACGGTGGCCGACGACGAATATCTCTTCATCAAGAAAAGCCTCTCCTACTGCCAAGAGCTGGTGGCTTTCGGCCGCTACGACCAGCTTGACACCACGCTCGTCAAGCTGCGTGCCTATCAGCAGCAGCGTGCCGGAGCACTGCTTCCCCCCAAGGGCCGGATTGCCGCCGAACGGCTGATCAACAGCCTCAACTACAGCCGCCTGCTCGCCATGTTCTTCATCACGCTCGGTCTCATCTGCTTTGTCTACACCATCGTGCGGATGGCCCAACGCCGACAGCTGCATGCCGCCGTGCGCATACTGGTGACATCGCTACTGGCCCTCCTGGCCGTCTACCTCTGTCTGATGTTCGTGCTGCGATGGATTGTATCGGGCCATGTACCACTGTCCAACGGCTATGAGACCATGCTCTTCCTCTCGCTCTGTGTGTCGCTCTTCGCCCTCTTCATGCAACGCCGACATGACATCGTGCTACCCGCCGGACTCCTGCTCGTCGGATTCACCCTCCTCGTGGCCATGATCGGAGGGTCCAACCCGTCGGTGACGCAACTCATGCCCGTGCTCAATTCGCCGTTGCTTTGCATCCATGTGGCCATCATCATGATCTCCTACTCGCTGCTGGCCTTCGCCATGCTCAACGGCATCGCGGGACTGGTGATAGGAGCCGTTGCCCGTCAGCCCCTGGACGAAGTGCAGCAGGCCCTCATGCGCATCAGCCAGCTGCTGCTCTACCCCGCCATCTTTTGTCTGGCCATAGGTATTTTCATCGGTGCCATTTGGGCCAACGTGTCGTGGGGCACCTACTGGTCGTGGGACCCCAAAGAGGTGTGGGCGCTCATCACCCTGCTGGTCTACGCCTTCCCGTTGCACGTGCGCTCTTTCCCGTGGCTGCGGAAGCCCAAGACCTTCCACCTATACATGGTATTGGCCTTCCTCACCGTGCTCATCACCTACTTCGGCGTCAACCTCATCCTCGGCGGAATGCACAGCTACGCCTGAGGCCATGCCACGGCATCGCTCTCATTGCCTGTATTCATTGAGCGACAGCAAAAACGCCCTTCCTCGATTAGTGGGGATAAAAAGAAGAAAGAGGGAAACGATGCCACCGATATACCAGACATTACAAACATGGTGCCTACGGAGGCCAACGTGATTGCGAGTATTGGTGCAGAGCTACTCCGTGATACACAAGATACTACAAAAGAAGATAGGAAAATCGAGAATCACGGCATCGGGAGCGACGCGATAGTGCTCTGTGCAATCGCAACACAGATTGCTGTCGAGAATGTCAGCGCTGCTCCGCAGGCATTGATGCTGATAGCGCGTATCGCCAGATGCTTAGATAAAGATGACGAGAGAAAAAGGATCTGCCGGATGGTGGCTGAAAAGATTAGGAAAATCAACAATTCCAACTACCTACAGATCTGGGCCCAGCAACTGACCATCGAAGATGACCGAGAGAACGACCCGGTACCATACGACGAACCCTTGTGTTCCATAGCCATCGGGCAAAAGAAAAAACTATGGAACAACGACTGGCTCAAAAAATCCTTGACCAAAGGCTTCGAGGACGGCAACATCATTGTTCCTGACAAAGCAACCGACAATGCTTCCGAAACCTTCCCAATCCTCACTCTCGAAGATTTGACCGGTGATTTCATTGACATCGACTTCGCTGAATTAGAACGGGTAATAAAAGAAGGGAAGGGTAAGGTCCTCTTTCCATGTCAGTTTTAACTAAAACCGACATAGCGAAAAAAAGGAACATGATTTGACGCCGTCATCGAAGGGGAAAAACAAAAGAGACCCGTAACTTGACAACATCTAATCAACTCTTGTTCTATTCGTAAATAGCGTTCTATCACGGCATAAGAAGCAAACCGCTGAAGTAGTAACGACTTGGCGGTAGACTGTTATTCTTCACCCATACCCCAAGCGGACGTACACCATTCGACTGAAAAGAGATTGCAGCCTAATGATGTGAGGACTGCTATAATCATGACCCTCAGTGGCTTTGATACTGGCGGGAGAGACGGGTGATGTCGGAGGGGGTGATGACTGTGCGGGGGTAGCCGTCGCGGACGAGTGCGAGCTGCGACTGGGCTATCTCCTTCATGCTGTTGGCTTGGCCGAGGAGACGGAAGAGCGGATAGAAAGGGATGAAGAGGTACTGCATGGCCTGCATGTGGCGCTGGCCGCGGGCCCACCGCATGATGGCTGGACGGAAGGCAAAGGCGCGACGGAAACCCATAGTCTGGATGGCGGTCTCGGTGTGGCCTTTCACCTGCTGCCAGAGCTGCGGTCCGGCGGGGTCGGTACCGGCGCCGCTGAGGTAGATGAAGGTCATACGCTCTTTGCAAGGCATGATGGCGGCAAAATGGAGTGGAATCTCTTGCGAGATAAGCACGTATTGGTCGCGCGGGGTGCCCACGGAGGTGACACCGGCGATGAAGAAGACGGCATCGTAGCCCTCGAAACGGGGGTCGCCCTCGCGCAGCTGCATGAAGTCGGCCACGAGGTATTCTTCCAGTTTGGGATGGCTGTGGCCCGAGGGGCGACGGCTGACGGAGAGCACCTTCTCGACAGCGTCGAGCCGGAGCAATTCGAGGAGGGTGCCTTCGCCCACGTAGCCGGTGGCACCTGTCAGTATGATTTTCATGGGTTGGGATTTATGGAACAGACTACAAAATTAATATTTTTAGCCGTGTGAGCAAAAAAATGTAATTTTGTATGTTTTTAGAACATCGAGACGCTGTCTCCAAACACCGCCAAAGGAGTGCTAAAAAAACATTTGATAATCATAGTGGCCTGCTTTCTGAGTTGCATGGCAGTAGCGCAGGAGCGGTCGCTGCACCGCATATATTTCGATAGCGACGAGGTCGCCGACGTGTCCTATAGCGACAGCCTGTGGCTCGACCCACCGCAGCGCCTGCATGGCCGCATCGGCCTGGGCGGAGGCGTGGTGAGCGGCTTCGGCCACACGGCAGGCTACACCTTCGTGATGCCAGAGCTGAGCTATAGGATTTCCGACCGGCTGACACTCGGCGGCGGGATAGGCATGATGCAAGGCACCGCCGACATAGCGCCGCGTCTGCAAGGCGTGGGCGAGCGCAGTCTGGCACCACGGCGCCGCAAGATGCTGAACAGCATGCACCTCGACGCCACCTTTCAGCCCAACGAGCGGCTGACGGTGGCCGCCTCGGTATTTATGATGCAGGGCAACCTGCTGCCGCTGCTCCGTCCCGACACGCCCGACGGCTACGCCCTCGGAGCATCGGCGGCACTGCATTACAGATTTGACGACAACCGTTACCTGTCGCTCTACATAGAATACATACGCGGCGAGAACATGCCCCTGTGGCCCTACGGCGCGCCATGGGGCATGGAATGCTGGCCCTACTACGGCATGGCGGGACCCACAGGCTGCCGCCACATAGGGTTTGGCTTCGGCGAATAGCGACAGGCTAATATCTCCCACACACGCAATGGAATACAACACACAAAGAGAGAAGATAGGCATCATGGACTATGGGCGCAACGTGCAGAAGCTCATAGAGTATGCCAAGACCATCGAAGACCGTGAGAAACGCAACCAGACCGCCGACGCCATCATAGGCATCATGGCACAGGTGAACCCCCACGTGCGCGACCACAGCGACTACCGCCGCAAATTATGGGACCACCTGATGATGCTGGCTGGCGGCGAGCTGGACGTTGACGTCCCCTTCGAGGTGAGCCATGAGACAGCAGTGCATTTCGAGCCCCACCGCATGAGCCACAGCAACGGCGAGGTGCACTACCGCCACTACGGCAAGCTGCTGGAAGCGATGGTGCGGCGCGTGGGCGACTACGAGCAGGGCGAAGAGCGCAGCCTGCTGGAGACCCAGCTGGCGCAGGACATGAAACGGGCCTACCTGACATGGAACCGAGACACGGTGGAAGACAGCGTGATTGTTGACCAGATGCGACAGATGAGCGACGGGAAGATCCTCCTGCCAGAGGACAGCGAGATCGTGCTGCCCCACGGAGGCCAGCAACCCGACGACTTCGCAGAGCGCAAGAAAAGCAAGAAGAAAAAGAAAAAATAACGTTATGGCTTCTTTCGAGATTACGGGCGGATACAGCCTGAAAGGCGAGATAGTGCCGCAGGGGGCTAAGAACGAGGCCCTGCAAGTCATCAGCGCCGTGCTGCTGACCAGCGAGCGGGTAGTGATAGAAAACGTGCCCGACATACGCGATGTCAACAAGCTCATAGACCTGCTGATGCTGCTGGGCGTGAGGGTGCGCGAGGTGCAGCCCAGCACCCCGCTCCTCGACCCGTGGAGCCGCACCTACGAGTTTCAGACCGACCAGATCAACCTCGACCAGCTCTCCACGGCCTCTTTTGCCAAGCTGGCCACCGAGTTGCGCGGCAGCATCCTGCTGGTAGGGCCGCTGTTGTCACGCTTCGGACGGGCACTGATACCCCACCCGGGTGGCGACAAGATAGGCCGACGGCGCCTCGACACCCACTTCTTCGGCATGGAGAAGCTGGGGGCCACCGTAGAATACAAAGCCTACGGACGCAGCGGGAGCCGGATGAGCGGCTACGAGGTCAGCGCCGAACGACTGCGCGGCTGCTACATGCTGCTCGACGAAGCCAGCGTGACAGGCACGGCAAACATCGTGATGGCCTCGGTGCTGGCCGAAGGCACCACCACCATCATGAATGCCGCCTGCGAGCCCTACGTCTACCAGCTGTGCAATATGCTCAACGCCATGGGGGCCAAGATTAGCGGCGTGGGCTCCAACCGGCTGACCATCGAGGGCGTGACGTCGCTGCACGGATGCACCCACCGCCTGCTGCCCGACATGATAGAGGTGGGCAGCTTCATAGGCATGGCCGCCATGACGCAGGGCAACATCACCATCAAGAACGCACAGGTGGAACACCTCGGGCTGATACCGCAAGTGTTTCGGCGGCTGGGCGTCGACGTGTGGCAGAAAGGAGACGACCTCTATGTGCCACCTCAAGACCACTACGAGATAGAACGCTTCATGGACGGCTCCATCATGACGGTGTCCGATGCACCGTGGCCCGGCTTCACCGCCGACCTCATCAGCATAGCCCTCGTGGTGGCCACCCAGGCCAAAGGCAGCGTGCTGATACACCAGAAGATGTTCGAGAGCCGCCTCTTCTTCGTGGACAAACTGATCGATATGGGAGCCCAGATTATCCTCTGCGACCCTCACCGCGCCACCGTCATAGGGCTGGACCACCAGCACAAGCTGAGGGGGCTCAACATGGTGTCGCCCGACATACGTGCCGGCGTGGCCCTCCTCATAGCAGCCCTCAGCGCCGACGGCAAGAGCCGCATCGACAACATAGAGCAGATAGACCGCGGCTACCAGCACATCGACGAACGCCTCCGCCGCCTCGGTGCCAACATCGTCCGGCTGGGATAGAGCATCCTTGCCGACGGACTCTTCCACTACGCACCCCTCACCAACCACTAACAAGCAAAGCACGATGTTTGAATTTCTGAGAAAGAAGAACAAGATAGAACCGATTTTCGAGGTGCTGGGCATCGACATGCACAACCACATGATACCCTGCGTCGACGACGGATCGGAGAGCCTTGAGATGAGTGCCGAATGCATCACCACCATGTGGCAGGCCGGATTCCGCCAGATGTATGTAACGCCGCACTTTAACTATCCCAAATACCCCAACGACGAGGACGATATCACACGGCGCTACGGCGAACTGAAGCACTATCTCGCCGACCAAGGCGTAGAGATGGAGCTGCTGGGCATCGGCGGCGAATATCGCATTGACGACGGTTTCGCCGACCGGATGAAGGAGCCCCGCTTCCTCACCATAGGAAGCGACAACTACCTGCTGCTCGAAATCTCGCTCCACCACCACCGCATGGGCTTCGAGAACATCATCTACGACATACAGATGCTCGACCAGCAGGTCATCCTCGCCCACCCTGAACGATACCTGTATCTCGACGTAGACTCGTCGAAATTTGAAAAACTGAAAGACCAAGGGGTCATATTCCAGTGCAATATACTCTCCCTCAGCGGTTTTTATGGCAGCGAAGCACAGCGGCGCGCCTTGAAACTGATAGAGAAAGGATGGGTGGAACTGTTGGGCACCGACATGCACAACACCGCCTACGCCCGTGGCCTGCAGGAGGCCACACAGAACAAGACGGTACGCAAAGTGCTGGAACACTATGAGTTTATGAACCGCGAATTGATAGAAAAAACACGCAAAAAACTATGAATACACTCCATGCAATCTCGCCCATCGACGGGCGTTATCGTGGCAAGGTAGAAAGCCTGGCCGCCTATTTCTCCGAAGGTGCACTGATACGTTATCGTGTGCGCGTGGAGATAGAATATTTCATCGCCCTGGCCCATCAACTCGGCTTCAGCAAAGAGATGGAAGATGCGTCGATGCAGGAACGTCTGCGCGACATCTATCGCCACTTCACCGATGCCGACGCCCAAGAGATCAAAGAAATCGAGAAGACCACCAACCACGACGTGAAAGCCGTAGAATACTTCCTCAAACGGCATTTCGACGCCATGGGGTTGTCGCAATACAAAGAGTTCATCCATTTCGGTCTCACATCGCAGGACATCAATAACACCTCGGTGCCCCTCTCGATGCGCGAGTGCCACGAGCAGGTGCTGCTGCCCTACTACGAGAAGATTGCCGGCCTCGTGGAGGAACGTGCCCAGGAATGGAAAGACATAGCCATGCTGGCCCACACCCACGGACAGCCCGCCTCGCCCACCACGCTGGGCAAGGAATTCGAGGTGATGGCCTACCGCCTGCGCCGCCAGATAGCGATGCTGAAGGCGATACCCTTCTCGGCCAAATTCGGCGGTGCCACAGGCAACATGAACGCCCACCTCGTGGCCTATCCCGACGTGGACTGGCGCCAGTTTGCCAACCGTTTCGTCGGCGAGCAACTCGGGCTGGAGCGCCTGCAATACACCACACAGATCGAGAACTACGACAACATGGCGGCCTATTTCGATGCCTGCAAACGCATCAACGTGATACTGATAGACCTCTGCCGCGACATCTGGACCTACATCTCGATGAACTATTTCAAGCAGCGCATCAAGGCCGGCGAGGTGGGCAGTTCTGCCATGCCTCACAAGGTGAACCCCATAGACTTTGAGAATGCCGAAGGCAACCTCGGGCTGGCCAACGCCATCTTCGAACACCTGAGCCACAAGCTGCCCATCTCGCGCATGCAGCGCGACCTGACCGACTCCACGGTGAGCCGCAACATCGGCGTCCCCATCGCCCACACCATCATCTCGCTGGCTTCCATAGAGAAGGGCATGGGCAAACTGCTGCTCAACGAGCAGGCCCTCTACGACGACCTCGAGAACAACTGGGCCGTGGTGGCCGAAGCCATACAGACCATCCTGCGCAGCGTGGGCTTCCCCAACCCCTACGAGGCACTGAAGGCCCTGACACGCACCAATAGCAAGGTTACCGCCGAGACCATTGCCGACTTTGTGGAACATCTCGACGTGGCCGACGAAGTGAAGGCACGCATCAAGCAAATCACACCTCACAACTACGTGGGCTACAAGCTGTAGCATCGAGTACTGAAAGAAAAACGGGGCATCGCGCTGTCGTCCACCCTGCCCGGGAGGGCGACAGCACCATCCGCCGCCTCAGTCAGGCACATACCCTTCGAGCATCCGCTCATCGAAGCCGCCGACACACCTCATGCTTTCGGCCCGACAACGAGCAATGGCATTATCACCAACAAAACATTATCGGTCAGCCGTCAAGCATAGGCAATACACATCATTAAGAAACTGAAACGAGTCTGCCGACACGCCTCATGCTCACCCCCCGCTACATACGCCGCCATGCCGGACGCACCGTCTTCTTTGTGGTGATGGTAGTGCTCATGGTGGTCACCGTCATGAGCACCGCACTATCGGTGGCAGACTTCCTGCGGCTGCTCTTCGGTGCCGAAGTGTCGGCCCTGCCCACGGCAGAGGGAAACCTGCTCATGCAGGGGCTCAACGAACTCTACGCATGGCTCATAGCCTTCGGACAACGAAAAGCCATACTGCTGTTCGCAATACTCATCTTCGTGGTCTATACGGTGAAAAACCTCTTCTCCTACACAGCCAACGTCCAGATAGCCATCATCCGGGCCAAAGTGGTGCGCGACCTGCGCAACGACCTCTTTGCCAAAGCGCTCCGACTGCCCCTCTCCTACTACGGCACCCATCGAAAAGGCGACCTCCTGGCGCGTTTCAGCAACGACATGGTGGAATACGAAGAAAACATCATAGGGTCGCTCCAACTCCTCGCCACCGCCGTCATCAGCCTGCTGCTCTATCTCTCCATGCTCCTCTACATCAGCCCCACGCTGACGCTCTTCGTACTCTGCACCCTGCCGCTGGTACTGCTCATCGTTTCGGGCATCAGCCACCGTCTGAAACGGCAGTCCAAAGCCGTGCAGGAGAAAAACGCCTACCTCATGGCACTCATCGAAGAGACCATCATGGGACTGAAAGTCATCAAAGCCTATACCGCCATCGACTTCTCCAACCGCCGCTTCCGCCACAGCAGCCGCGAGCTGACGCTGATGCGCAACCGTGTATACCGTCGTATCTATCTGGCCTCGCCGCTGAGCGAGTTTCTGAGCAGCGTGGTGGTGATAGGCATCCTGCTCTTCGGCTGCTGGCTGATTTTCAGCGGTCGCGGAGCACTTACTCCCGAGCTCTTCATCTCCTACATCATGATGTTCGTCCTGATGATAGAGCCCATCAAAAACCTCTCCACCGCCGTATCGCAGATCAAGAAGGGACGGTCCTGCGCGGCACGTCTGCAACAGCTGCTTGACGAGGACGAGGGTAGCGTGCAGCAGCATCCGGGCCATCTGCCTTTCGACGGACTGCGGCACAGCATAGAATTCCGCCATGTAGACTTTGCCTACCAAGCCGATAACAACGTGCTGCACGACATCTGCCTCACCCTGCACAAAGGGCAGCGCGTGGCACTTGTAGGCAGCAGCGGCAGCGGCAAATCGACCATGGCCGACCTCATGGCTCGCTACTACGACGTTACGAGCGGCACGCTGCTCATCGACGGCACAGACATCCGCGACTATCGTATAGACTCGTTGCGACGCCACATTGGCATCGTGGCGCAAGAGACCGTGCTCTTCAATGGCACCGTACGCGACAACATAGCCTTCGGCATGGCTGATGCCAGCGACAGCGCCATCGAACAGGCCGCACGCATTGCCAACGCCCACGACTTCATCCTACAGCTGTCCGACGGCTACGACACCCTCCTTGGCGACGACGGCGACACCCTCTCGGGTGGACAGCGCCAGCGCCTGAGCATTGCCCGTGCGGTGCTGCGCAACCCCGAAATCCTTATCATGGACGAGGCCACCAGTGCTCTCGACACCGAGACCGAACGTCAGGTCCAGCAGGCCCTCGACAACGTCATGCAGGGACGCACTGCCCTCATCATCGCCCACCGCCTCTCCACCATTGTGGGGGCCGACGAAATCATAGTGCTCGAACAGGGCCGCATCGTCGAACGCGGCACCCACGCTCAACTCTCAGCCCAACAAGGACGCTACGCCCATCTTGTGGAGCTGCAAAACATCAAAACAGCCACAACAAAGCCCACCACTGAGCACAACTGAAGCCTGCCTCTCAGAGCGGCATCCATGCATGGCTCCTCGCATCGTTTCCAGCCTTTTCCGCCCTACATGAGTCGAGTGTAAACCAACGCATGCCGTTGGCATCATCATCGACCCATAAGCCTTTTGTGCAAGATGAGTTCTTCATGGTATTCCTCGAAGTCAGCAAAAAAGATTTGGACAGACTCGAAAGATTTCGGGGCATCATGAAAAAATCGAAAACCAGACAACGCTTACAACGTAGCAAAAAAAAATGCTGCCCACTGGTGTGGACAGCATAGTTGAAGCAATAAAAACCAAAGTATTATTCTTCTGTCTCGGCAGCGGCGGTAGCAGCAGCACGGGTGCTGTTGACAACGACAACCTCGCTGCTCTTGGGGTTGAGAATCTGGAAGTTGTTGGCCTCGATATCCTGAACCTTGATACGCTGTGCCACATCAAGCTTGGTGATGTCGAGAAGAATCTCGCTGGGCATATTGGCGGGCAGAGCCTTGACATTGAGGCGTTTCTGTTTGTAAGCCAGTTTGCCGCCCTTCATTACGCCAACGGAGGTACCAGTGGTGTGGACAGGGATAGACATGACAACTGCCTTATCATCGCTCAGTTCATAGAAATCGGCATGATAGACAATGTCGGTTACGGGATGGAACTGGATGTCCTTCAGCATGGCGCGACGTTTCTCACCGCCCAGCTCGATGTCGACGAAGCAAGGTGCGGGGTTGAAGAGGATGCGCTGGAAGTCGACCTGGTTGAGGGCGAACTGGACCTGCTCGGTCTTGCCATACATGACACAGGGGACTTTGTCCTCGCGACGCAAAGCCTTAGCATCTTTTTTCCCTACGTTCTCTCGGAGAGAACCGCTCATAGATACTATTCTCATGGTTTTAAGAATTAAATTGTGAAAATAAAAAAATATGAATTAAAAAAAGGATTACAACTTGTAAGGGACACCCTTGCGATGGATGGTGGTCTCATAGAGGTTGTCGATAGACTCGTGCTTGACGATGCGGTTGAGAGCCTCGGCAAAGAGCCAGTCGCAGGAGAGGACATGGATCTTGTCGGACTTGCGCCGCAGCGGGATGCTGTCGGTAACGACGAGTTCTTCGAGGGCAGAGGCCTCCACCTTCTCGATGGCCTGGCCCGAGAGCACAGGATGGGTAATCATGGCACGCACACTCTTGGCACCATTGTCCATGATGATGCCGGCGGCCTTGCAGATGGTAGAGCCCGTGTCGATAATGTCGTCAAGGAGGATGACATGCTTGCCCTTGACATCGCCAATGAGGCGCATCTCGCCGATTTCGTTGGGCTTGTTGCGATGCTTATAGCACATCACAAAGCTGTTGCCGAGGGTCTTGGCATACTGGCCGGCACGGCGGCTGCCGCCGAGGTCGGGCGAGGCAAAGAGCACATCATCATAGTCGAACGTCTCACGGATATAAGGCATGAACAGCGAGCTGCCGAAGAGGTGATCGACGGGCAGGTCGAAATAGCCCTGGATCTGGTCGGCATGCAGGTCCATGGTCACCACACGGTTGACGCCGGCAGCACTCAGCATGTTGGCAATCATCTTGGAGGCAATGGGCACATGGGGCTTATCTTTGCGGTCCTGACGGGCAAAGCCGTAGTAGGGGATGACCGCCACCACCTTGTCGGCAGAGGCACGACGGGCAGCATCCACCATCATGAGGAGCTCGAAGAGGTTGTCCGTTGGCGGGATGGTGGACTGGATGATAAAGACAATGCCGCCGCGAATGCTCTCCTCGAAAGAGGGCTGAAACTCGCCATCGGCATACTGAAAGACTTCCGATTTGCCCAGGGAGATGCCGTATTTCTCGGCAATGCGGCTGGCGAGGTCGCGCGTGGCACGGCCTGCGAAAATGAATACTTTATCGTTGTAGTGATCGCTCATGGCGTTAGATTTTTGAGTGTGCAAAGGTAGTACTATTTTTGCGACCTACAAAAAATATTTTGTCGGTTGTGAAAAAGTGCGTATTTTTGCACCCGATTTCAAGCGGAGAAGTCATGCCCAGGTGGCGGAATAGGTAGACGCGTCGGTCTCAAAAACCGATGGGGTAACACCCGTGCCGGTTCGACCCCGGCCCCGGGTACACAAGACGGATAGGGAGTTTAGCTCAGCTGGTTCAGAGCGCTTGCCTTACAAGCAAGAGGTCATTGGTTCGAGCCCAATAACTCCCACAAAACGAAGCAACAGCCATAAGGAAACGAAGGGCTGTTGTTTTTTTAGGTACCCGCGGAATATGCCGCTACCCACGCACCTGCAGGTATTGGTCGTTGCCGCAGCAAACGTCCCCGCCTGTTCAATCAACAACGAACGCCATGAAGACTATCCAGAAGAGCCTGACCATCATACTTCTCGCCATCGCCGTGGCCATGGCAGGCTGTAACCGCGACAGCGTGCCGGCGGGGATAATGACCGAGGAGGAGATGATAGACTTCCTTTCCGAAGCCTACCTCATCGAGGGCTTCTACGCCATCGAGACGGGCTACAACTATGACAAACTGACCGACGATATCGTCAATTCCTATCGAGAACTGCTCGACCGCAAAGGGCTGTCGCAGCAGAAGTTCGAGAAAAGCATCGAATACTATATGCGACACAGCGACCGCTACGAGCGTGTGCACCAAGCCGTTGTGGACCGTCTCGACGCCATGCAGCCCGACAAAGCCCGAGGCAGCGCATCGCCACAAAACCGGCTGCCGCGATAGCACCCGCCCACCACAACCCTCAGACAACGAGGGACTCACCTCCGTGATACCTCCGTCAGACCGTCTCGATAGCGCAAACGTCATCGCAACAGCGTGCTACCATCCAATCCATCACCACCCGCCCCGACATAACATCACTGAGGGCTTCCGCCCTGACCGACAGAGATAGTATCGTCCGTTTTTTACATTTTTTTAGCATCACCACAGATACTTATTTTCCACAAAAATAGTTTTTACATCAGAAAGGAGACAACCCACACCATGAAAAAACTATTTTGCACATTATGCAACGTGGCCTTTGCCGCCATGTCGCTGACCATTCTGACCAGCTGCAATCAGGCCGACGGCATCCGACCGGATGTAGCCACACAGGTACCACACACCACGCCTGTCACCCACACCGCACAGCTGAAATATGTCGATTTCTCGCAAGTGGCCGAGCAAACCATCGACGCCGTGGTGCACATCAAGACCGAGATGACCAAGCTGACCCCCCTCTATGAGACCTTCTTCGGCATGATCATAGACCGCGGTGTGCAACGCAAGACTTATAACGCCTTTGGCTCAGGTGTCATCATCTCGCCCGACGGCTACATCGTCACCAACAACCACGTGGTGCAAGACGCCGAACGCATCAGTGTTACGCTTAACGACAAGCGCACCCTGCCCGCCCAACTGATAGGCCACGACCCCGCCACCGACCTGGCCCTCATCAAGATAGAGACCGACGGACTGCAATGGATTCCGTTCGGCAACAGCGACAGCGTGCGCATCGGCGAACCCGTGCTGGCCATAGGCAACCCCTTCAACCTTACCTCCACCGTTACCGCCGGCATCATCAGCGCCAAAGCCCGCAACGTGGGCATCATCGAAAACACACGAGGCCTCGAAAGTCCCATCGAATCGTTTTTGCAGACCGATGCCGCCGTCAACTCCGGCAATTCCGGCGGCGCCCTCGTCAATGGCGATGCCCAGCTGATAGGCATCATCACCGCCATAGCGTCAGGCAACGGTTATTACACCGGCTATTCCTTCGCCATCCCCTCCGACCTGGCTCAGAAAGTGGTGGGCGACCTTAAGCAATACGGCTACACCCAACGCGCCTATCTCGGAGTCAACGTGACCGAAATGACCGAAGAACTGGCCGCCCAGCTCGGCACCCGCGAGCTCAAGGGAATGGTCATCACCCGCATCATCGCCGACTGCGCCGCCGACCGTGCAGGCCTGCACGTGGGCGACATCCTCATGGAGGTGGCCGGCGTGGACATCCATTCCTATGCCGAGATGATGGAGGTGTTGGGCAAGTGCTCGCCAGGCGACAAGGTGGAAGTCGTATACCAACGCAACGGCCAGCCCAAAACCACCACGGTAACCCTGCTCAACGCCATGGGCAACACGCAGATCCTACGCCGTTAAGGACATTGCCACATCCATCCAGGCCACAAAACAGCAGACATCCTCCGTGAAAAGCAATAACGCAATGAAACTCTACAAAAAGATCTACATCAAACTCCTCGTCTACCTCGGCAAAGCCGTGGACATCAGTTCCAGCGGCCACTACCCTGCCGACGTGCTGTCGAACATCAAGGGCAACAAATTCACCATCGACGGCATTGAATGCGGCAGCATGGAAGGTTTTCTGCAAGCACTGAAACAAGACGATGCCGAGACCCAGCGCCACCTCTGTGCTCTCAAAGGACGCGAGGCACGCCGACGCGCCACCCGCGACTGGCAGCGCGACCAACGCCTCTGGTGGCAGGGACAGCCAATAGGCCGCGAGAGCGACGAATACCGTGCCCTCCTGTGCCGTGCCTACGACACACTCTTCGAGCAGAACGTAGCCTTCCGCATGGCACTCCTCTCCACCAAAGGCAAGCGGCTCTTCTACAGCCACGGACGCCACAACCCCAAGAAAACCATCCTCACCGAACAAGAGTTTTGCCAGATACTGACCGACCTGCGTGCCAAGAACGCTGACCGCAAAACCTTCGGCACAGGCTCGCGCCACTGAGGCCTTTTTACCCAAGATACCCCTAACACGAAGTTGTGCCCCCTCCCCTCGTCCACATGATGAGAGGGAGGGGCTTGGCATTTGGGGCTAAAAACTGCATTCTATCTTACACAGCACCACCTTAATTCCCCTACCCTACCACCATAAAAGATTTTTTGTATCTTTGCAACGATAAACAAACAAAACGCCGCCCCTATAACAGCAGAGAATTGCATCACACAAAAAAACTAATTCCACATCATAAAACAAGTCAATCAGCCCATAGCGCGAGCGATTATAGTCGGAAATGGATAAGAAAACATTGGAATTTGTAACCTACTGCATCGTTAAACTATCAGCGATGCTGAATTTGCCACAACGAGAAGTCTATAAGCGGCTTAAAGACTCGGGGATATTGTATGGCTATATCATTCCATCGTATGATGTGTTACATACGTTCAGTTCGAGGTACCTAATGGAAGACCTCACCGATTATATGAGAGAGAAAGGAGTGCTCTCGTCATGAGGCTATATCATTCATCAAATATTATCGTTGAATGCCCTGACACGAAGCATTCGCGCCACTACCTTGATTTTGGTCGTGGTTTCTACCTTACCTCGTTGCATGAACAGGCGGAGCGGTATGGGCAACGATTCAAGCGCAGAGGGCAACAGGCTTGGCTGAATACGTATGAGTTTGCTTGTGATGACACTCTTTGGAACATTAAACGTTTTGACAGTTATGACAAGCAATGGCTCGACTTTGTGGCACAATGTCGTGACGGAAAGGATGTAGGCGATTATGATCTGGTAATTGGCGGTATTGCCAACGACAGAGTAATTATCACGTTGGACCGGTATTTCACAAGAGAAATCACGCAGGAAGATGCCCTTGGAATGCTGCGATTTGAGAAACCGAACATTCAATACTGTATTCGGTCAGAAAGTATGTTGCGGGAATGTCTCACTTATATCGACAGTGAACAATTATGAGCGAAGAAGGCAGACAGGCTATGAGAAGCGCACAATGTGCACGAATCATTATGTGTATCAGCGAGATGTTTGGCGTCTCGCTCAATGACGCAACAGACATCTATTACAATTCCGACACGGCCAATATGATAGAAGACGGCGTTGCCGACCTCCATTGTCGTAGTGACAAATATCTGGCAGAGGAAGTATGGAGAGAATATAAAGAATCCATCCCCACAGGTAAGGCATGTCATTAGTCGGCATAGGACCACCAACGTGTGAGCCATTTTTTTGGAGCAAACTCTAAAACCAAAGAGACAGAAGCGAGCGAACAAGAGTTTTGCCAGATACTGACCGAGTAGCGTGAGAGATATGCCGACCGCAAAATCATGGTCAATGGGGCGCGCCACTGAGGCAAGCATCCGTACTATTACACAACGAGGGAGACCCAATCAGTTAGGTCTCCTTCGTTGTTTGGTCAAAGATCCTTCACATTGACTCAGCATGGAGGGTAGTGCCGCTAATCGGTCTTGGCCGTCCACCGGACGACGCGGATGCTGACTTCATAAAGAAGATAGAGTGGCATCGAGACGAGTATGAGTGTCATCAGGTCGGGAGGGGTGATGACAGCTGCCACAAACATGATGACGATAAAGGCGTGGCGACGGTAGCGTGATAGTAGCGCGGACGTAATCAATCCCATCTTTGCCAGAAAGAAAGCAATGATGGGCAGCTGGAACACGAGGCCCATCACCAGCGTCAGCGATGTGAACGTGCGAATGTACGAATCAATTGTAATCGTACTATGTATTTGGTCGGAAACACTGTAGTTGCCCAAAAAGCGAAACGAGATGGGAAACAAAACAAAATAGGTCATCAGCACGCCCACGATGAAGAGTGCGTAGATAACAACGGCCACCGCCACGGAGTGGCGCCGCTCGTTATCGTACAAGGCTGGAGACACGAAGCGAAACAATTCAAAAAGGATGTAGGGCGATGCACCGAGCAGCCCAAGATGAAAAGCCGTGGTGATGTGACGCATAAACTGGCTCGACAGGTCGGTAGCGATGAGCTGTATGTGGTACTCGGCGAAATGGAAATCCACGCCCAGACCTTGCAGCAAGTGCTCTATCCAACGGTAGGTAACGAAATCCCACTGTGAGGGTGCCAACAGTAGACGCCACGTGGCATCCTTGAAGCAAAACACCACGACGGTTATAGCAAGCGTGACTGCGAGAATGCGCAACAGCATTTGGCGAAGCACCTCCAAGTGTTCGCCAAATGTCATCATCTGCTCCGTGGGCTGGCTATTGCCGCTCCCCGTCCTCGCCCGATGGCGGCTGTTGCGCAGGTGGTACTTCCTTTTCATCTTGCTGGTCGCCTGAATCTTCGGCCATGGGGTCGCTCATGCCTTTCTTGAAACTCTGCACGCCCTGTCCCAAACCTTTCATCATCTCGGGCAGTTTCTTGCCACCGAACAGTAGCAGGGCTATGCCGCTGATGAGCAGCAACTCGGTAGTACCGATAAATAGTAGTTTCATAGCGGTTTATGTTATTCAGAAAGGAATATCTCGCAAGTCTCGAAGTTTATCTCCCAGTGGCCGTTCTCGGTACCTTGCCATTGATACTGGGCAGCCATGCGGTCCCACCAGTTTTGAAATTTAGTGCCTGTCTCGCCCATATCCTTCACCAGTTTCTGATAGAGGACGTCGTTATCGGGAGTGAGAATTTTGGCCAACTCGCTGAGGCCGTTGCGGCGTTCGAAGAGACTCTGTATCTCGTCGCGTTCCTCGGCAGTTACATATCCGATTTTTGTCTTCATGGTTCGTGTTTTTTCAATGATATTTTGTTTGACATCTGTTATGAAATCAACCATGCTTGATTGACAACCTAACCCTGGTCAATTGTTTTCTTGGTCAGGCGAAAGTTACCATTCTTTACGCACGTCGAAGGGGTCGCTGTAGTCTATTTCCTTTATCTCCACTTCGGACATGAAGGTTGCCTTCTCCCTTACGTTCGCCAGCAACCGTCGCGTGGTTTCGCGCTCGGTGTGTGCCATGACACATTGCTCATGGCTTGGTGTATTCACCTCGTAAGTCATCTTGCGGTTCAGCCACACGCAGCGACGGCAATGCCACACATCGCAGTGGCGGCACAGCGGGGCATGGTCCAGCCGCAACAACTGAGGGTTGCGGATGTCAAGTCCCTCCGCCACGGATCCCACGTTATCATCGGCATCAGTGTAGTAGAACGCCGGACAGAGGTAGAACCGCCCATTAGGTGCCAATGTGATGTTCTCTACGCCAGCGTTGCAGTGGTTAGGTTTATCCAGCATCATGCGGTCGGTTAGCAGGTTCAACTGCGGTGCGCACCCTGTAAGATACTCCGCCTTCACGACCTCCGCCAGCGTGTCCAGCACCTCTCTGTACTTCGGCAGCTCGGCATCCGTAATAGTCTCCACGTCGGTAATCACCACGTTGAGCCGTGCCACCTGCTGCGTCAACTGAGCCACAGCATCGACCGACTTGAAGAGCCCCGCCTTCGTTATCCGCAGCACGTACGGCACATTTCGGAGAACGGGCGACTCGCCCGAGAGTCCGTCCATGACCACCACATCGGGTTCCTGCACAGGTCTGTCGCCCGTGCCCCACGGCACAATGTCGTGGTGGTCAATGGTGTCTATTACGTCCAGATACTCCTGCGGCAGTGCGTAGTTGGGATAGACCATCTGCACCATCAAGTTCTCCATCATGGCATAGCGAATGCTCATGCGCAAGTCGTCGAGACCTATCAGTCGGCGTTCCTTGTGGGGATTGTCGCAATGGCAGTAGCTCACCGATGTGTCGTCCAACAGTATTACAAGATATTGCATCATGACTTTAGCAGATTTCGGGGTTAGACTTACGGTGATTTTTCTCATACTCCTCACGGTGCTCCTCCAGTTCCAACTTACGGTAGAGCTTGTTCCAGTAGTAGTTGTTGGCCCGCACACGGGCTTTGTGCATCAGGCAAATGGCTGTCGAACGTTCATAGATAGTGTTGGTCCGTGCGGCATCGTAGTTCTCGCCCTGACACCATGCACAGCCACTCGCCACCTCGCAATCGAGGCACTTTTGTGGGCTCTGCGTCACACGATCCAGCGTCAGGAACGGCCGCAACAGGTTCTGGTTGATACCATCCTTGATGTTGCCGATAACGAGTGCTCTCTTCTCTCGCAGCGAATACTGCGCAAAGCGTGTGCAGGGGTACAATTTGCCCGCGGCGTCCACGCTCAGCATCCGTCCCGCGCCGCACCAGTTCTGGTTATCGCGCTCTGGATCCAGCGGTTTGCCTATCTGCTCGCTGAAGAACGAGCAGGCATAGTCCTCATAATAGCCACCGTCAATGATGGCATCGGCCAGTGTCATCAGCTGTTCCTCGAAGCGACTATCATCGCCCTCCTGCCACACATCCTCGAACACCACGTTGATGTTCACCTGATGGATGCCCAGCGAATAGAGGTGTAGCACACTTTCCGTGATATACGGAATGTCGGTACTGCTGATGGTTACCTTCGTCCCCGCATCAGGAAACTGCTTTAGCCACAGCGGGATGTTACGCACCACGTCGTTGTACGACCCTTTGTCCGACGACAGCGTGATGCCGTTGGGGTCAGTGGATGGCTGCTTGTACACACGGTTCATATCGTGCTTCCGCTCCGTGCCGTCGATGGTGATACCTATCGACAGGTGGTCGCGGTTCTTCTCGATAAAACGCTGCACCTCGGGCGTGTGATAGTTGATGCCGTTGGTCGAGAACGAGAAACGGTACGAGTTGAACCAGTGATGGTTCAGTTCGAACATACGCAACTTCAGGTAGTCGCATATGCGGTCAATCAGTGCAATCTCCAGAAATGGCTCACCGCCGATGAAGTCCCAAATCACACTTTCTTCCGGAAATTCGCTCTCATGCGATAAAACATAGTCAATAAACTCCTTGGCCGTTTCCCACGACATCCGCTCTTTCATGTTCTTCCCCACCAAGTAGCAATACTTACAGGCCAGCTGACAGTCCTTCGTGACGATAAATGTAATATTCTTCGCCATGCCAGACTGCCATAGCAATGTTTCTTTTTTTATAGTATTCATTTCTTTATAGGCAAAACACCACCAAAATATAAAATGTGTCGATTTTTACCATATATCCTTTGACTAATTAATTTTTATTACCTGACTTGCTGGTGGGAAAACAAAAGACATCCCATAACAACTCCCTGTACAAAAACCAGCACAATTCCCGATACAGGAACTTGTACACAACGTTTTGCAACTATATTCACATGATTCCTTACAACTATGTTTACATGATTCCTTACAGGAATAATAGCATGACTCCTTACAGGTCTCAGAACAGGAACCACTACATCCTGATTTACAATCATGAGAACATGACTGCGCGCAATTTGTAGTACATGTCCCACTGCACGTACTTTTACACCCACCAGAACAAGACGATTTACATCCAGCCTTACAGCTATCTTTGCACCCACCAGAGCAATCGCGACAACTTGAAGAAGTACTATGACTATTAGAGCTAGAACTATTGGAAGACGACCCCGCACAACTATAGCCACATGAGCCACTACATTGGTAATAGCACGAGCCTTGACATGTCCCTGTGCATCCTTGACACAGATTTGAACAGGAACCGCTACAACTACTTTTACATCCACCATAACATAACTGATAACATGTTTCAGTACATGCAGTAGCACATGAATACGGGCATCCTGTAGGATGCAATTTCCCATCTGCTGCCGATGACATATCTACAACTGCTACCATTCCCAAAAGAGGAAGTAACCCATTGGCTGCCACTTTAAAGAAGGTCCTTCTGCTTTGTAATTTGTCTTCTTTTTTCATATCGTTTTTCATAACTACAGGGTATAAAAAAACCGCGGGCTTCTGTTGAGGCTCGTGGTTCTGGACTACCATCTATCAAACAAGAAAGCTCGCGATTGCTCACGAGCGTTCCGCTTCTTGTTGATAGATAAACAAATTTGTCCAGAATTTGAGCCTATCAAGAAAGCAAAAACGCTTTTTATCTATTTCCCTTCGATTCTAAATCTTCTCTATATTATTCGTATTCAGTTATTTTTTATATACTACATTCACGGATTTGCACCACAAATATACAAAAATTTTGTTTTGATACAAAGACCGTTAAATTAACACTTGTTTTTTTCAAGAAACATCCCTCGTCCGCCGTTATCGGGGCCTCCCCTGCGGCTTAGACCTTCTTTACGCATTTTCTTAATGTTTATCATCAGTCTTTATGGAAAAATGCAATGCCGCAGCGATTTCAGCGTTGGATACTTCCGAATTGTTCGTAACCAGTCCCACATTTTTCACCCCACTTTTGGGGTAAATCATCTATTCTGCAAACATTATACGGAACGTTGAATCTGAGTAAATTGCCTCTACAGTCAAAACGTACCCTACCATACGGATGCAATGTGCGAAGCATTCCTAAATCCATCAGTTAAGGATAATAGCACAACAGAAGGACAAAGGCGGAAAACGCAGATTAGAATTGCCGTTTTGGTGTGGAAATCGTATCTTTGCGGCCTGTTTTCTGCGATGCTGACAGTGACACACATAGTAGGTATCTTGCTGACCGTTGGGCTACTGCTGGTTATCGGCGTAATGTCGGGCCGGAAGGTGAAAGACGCGCGGGGTTTTGCCATAGGAGGCAAGGCTGGCAGCTGGATGGTGTGCGGCATCATTATGGGCACACTGGTAGGCGGACAATCGACCATAGGGACGTCGCAGATGGCCTACTGTTATGGCCTTTCGGCATGGCTCTTCTCGGCGGGAGTGGCTCTGGGCAGTCTGATACTGGGGTTGGTCTATACCGTGCCACTGCGGCGAAGCGGCTGTATGACCCTGGCAGAAATCATAGCCAAAGAATACGGCCACAAGGCCGAGACCATCGGGTCGTTGCTCTGCATGACCGGCATGTTTATCAGCATTGTGTCGCAAGTGATAGCCTCAACGGCAATGATGACCTCGATGTTTGAGATGGAGCACACGGTGGCCGCGGTGTTGTCGGCGGCACTGATAGCTGCTTTCGTTTTCTTCGGCGGCATACGCAGTGCGGGGCTGGGAGGCATACTGAAGCTGGTGCTGCTCTACGTGGCATCGCTGACAGCGGCGGTGGTGGTGTGGCGGCTTTCGGGCAGCATAGGCAACGTTTACGACAGCCTACACGAGGTCATGGAGACCCCCACCATTGCTGACCTCAATGGATTGTCCACATCGGAGTCCATAGACCATCGCTACGCCAACCCCGTAGGACGAGGTGTGGCGAAGGATATAGGGTCGGCCATCTCGCTGATTCTTGGCGTGCTGGCCACACAGACCTACGCCCAAGGCATTTGGGCCGCCCGCAGCGATCGCCATGCGCGACGTGGCGCCGTGTGGTCGGCGCTGTTGGTGCCCGTCATAGGGGCGGCCTGCACACTGATTGGACTCTACATGCGTGGCCACTATATCACCCACGAGGAACAGGCGGCACTGCTGGCCGCCGGCGAGCAAGTGCCCGAAGGAGTGAGGGTGATAGCCCACACTGCCGAGGTGTTTCCCCGATTCATCTTGGACAACTGTCCAGCATGGATAGGGGGCATCGTGCTGGGCACCCTCTTCGTCACCATCCTCGGAGGCGGCAGCGGACTGACGCTGGGCACGGCGACAATACTGGTGCGCGACGTGTTCAGCAATATTCCTCGCCGCGACGGGGGACACTACGGTGAGTCGAAGAGCCTCTACCGTTTCAGCATCGTCTTCTTAGTCGGTATGGCGTTACTGGTGTCGCTGCTGAACAACCGAACACTCATCAACGAACTTGGCTTTCTCTCGCTGGGGCTACGTGCCACGGCGCTGCTGGTACCGTTGAGTGCGGCGCTCTTCATGCCCGGACGATTCAAACGCTACGAGGTCATCATGTCCATGGTCGTGGGCTGTGTCACCATGATTGCAGCCTCATCGCTCAGCCTACCGGGCGACGCCATCTTCTGGGGCATGGGCTCCGAACTGCTCATCATGGCAGCAGCCAGTGTCTACAGGAAGCACTCACACTGACCGATACCCAAACTGAGCACCCTGTATTTCTAAGATTACAACTATTGCCACGGCAACGGGGTCCGATATCGACCTCGCATCCAAAGAATCGGACAAAAGAAAAGCCGACAGGGTGTCGCATATCGTAAAGCAACACCCTGTCGGAATAAGGAGGCAATGGAGCAGATTATTTCAGGTTGAGACGGAAGAAATCCTCCAACTTATCGAATGGGATGACGCCTGCTTTGTCGTCGTAGAGGTCCACGTGTGAGGCACCGGGGATAATCAACAGTTCCTTGTTGCCTTTGGTCATACTTCTGCCTTCGGGGGCGATGCCCGTCATGCGCTCGAACGCATATTCGCTGAAATAGCGGCTGTGGGCTTTCTCGCCATGGATGAGGAGTACGGGGTTCTCAATCTCGTGGGCCCAGCAGAGCAGTGGCTGATTGTAGAACGACTGGCATCCGATGACATTCCATCCGTCGGTAGAGTTGCCGCTGCGCTCATGATAGCCGCGGGCGGTGGCGTAGTAATCGGTATAATCCTTCACGAACTGCGGGGTCTCGTCCGTCAGCATTTCTGGTTTCAGCACTCCTCCACCGCGTTTGTAAGTGCCCGTGCGATAGTCCTCGATGCGTTGGGCTGCCATCATGCGACGTTTCTCCATGCGCTGTGCCGGGGTGTCCTCGCTCTTGAAATAGCCCTCCACGCTCACCTTGCTCATGTCGTACATGGTGGAAGCCACAGTAGCCTTGATGCGGGGGTCGAGGGCTGCAGCATTGACGGCCATGCCGCCGAAGCCACAGATACCGATAATGCCAATGCGTTCGGGGTCCACATTGTCCTGCACCGAGAGGAAGTCGACGGCGGCAAGGAAGTCCTCGGTGTTGATGTCGGGCGAAGCCATGCGACGGGGAGTGCCGCCACTCTCGCCAGTAAAACTGGGATCAAAGGCAAGCGCAAGAAAGCCGCGCTCGGCCATGTGTTGTGCATAGAGGCCACTGGACTGCTCTTTTACAGCGCCAAAAGGGCCACTCACAGCAATGGCTGCCAGTTTGCCCGTAGCCCCCTTAGGGGTATAGAGGTCGGCGGCCAGCTCGATGCCATAACGGTTGTGGAAGGTCACCTTGCGGTGCTCCACCTTGTCGCTCTTGGGGAAAGTCTTGTCCCACTCCTGGGTAAGGTTGAGAGATGTCATATCGGTTTCGTTTGTAGGGTTATTGGACTCATTGCTTGTGCATGCTGCCAACATGAGGATGGACAACATTGCGGAAAGGAAGATTGATTTCATAAAATTATCTATAAGTTAATGATTTTCGATACAATATGAAGAGGGAAAAACAATCTGTTTCACAATGCAAAAATAAAAAGAAGCGGGCACACCGGCACTAAATGATTTGCGGATATAATAACCCTTTTTTCGGTTTTCTCGACATATTGTCGTATCTTTGTTGCCCTTTCCTGCGGGTCATTTCATTAGGCCGTTTTGTTGGCATGACCGTATTTGATTCAAAGATGCTCATGACCTTCGGTTCTCGCCTCACCATATGAGCAAGCTCGTATGGTGAGGCGAGAAAACGGCCTAATGAAATTGAACGTTTTTTTAATCGGCACCTTATCCGACAACAAACTTCCTCTAAAACCATACAATGATTCACCTATCCGTAATTGAAGACATAGAACAGGCGATAGTCAGCCACCGGCTGTGTCTCTTCTATATCCAATCGTCCGACTGCACGGTATGCCGCATCATGCACGACCGCATCGCCCAAGTGGCCGAATGCCATAGCACACTCTATTCATTTTATACCGACATCGCCGAAGAGCCCCTGATAGCCAGCCGGTTCATGGTTTTCTCAGGTCCGACGGTGCTACTCCTGCTGGACGGCCACGAGACATATAGAGCCTCACAGTTCATCGACCTCGACGAGTTGAAACACCGTATAGGTCAGTGCATAGCATCGTTATAGAACCTACCGCCGTCCAGCCATGGAACGTGAGCAACCGCCTCTGTCTGACATGTAACTGTGGCAATCGCCTAAAAGCACTCGCAAGTTACAGCTTTTTTTCGTAACTTTGCAACGTTAAAAGTACATGCCATACGATTGGGTTGGTCCTTTGTACCAATCCATCCAGCATATTACAACACATATAACACAATATGAACAAAGCATTTATCGTCGTTATCAGCCTATTAATTGGCTTCGTTGTAGGCTACAAAGTGGCTGAAATAAAAAAAGCAAAAGACATCCAAGTCGAGAAGGCTCCTTTCTGGGTTATTTCATCGAATGATGACCAAGTCGAGGAGGCTACTATTGGGGTTATTTCATCGAATGATGACCAGGATGACTCCTATACTATAACAGCCGAAACGGCGTCCGAAACACATCGCAAAGCCTCATCAGCGAACACCCAAACAAAACATAAAACTACCACTACACAGAGACCCGCGGAGCAGTCCACAGCCGTCGAAGCCAACAAACCACAACAAACTGCAAGCAACAGGCCGGCTCTGACCGTGATAAACTTTGAGCAAGGCTGTCTCGACCATCAAGCCACCGTAACCATTCGCAACAACACCGACAAGACCATCACGCATTTTTCTGGCACCATCATCTACAAGAACATGGCTGGCGAGGTCATCGACTATGAAGAGATTGACCAGCGGCTTGAGATAGCGCCACACATGGCCAAACCGTTCAAGATAAAAGGCTATGGTCATGACCTCAACTACGCCTACTACAAATCTGAGACATACGACCAACAGCATCGATTCAAATACGAGTTCCAACTGAAAGGCTACGCCACCAAGTAGGACAAAAACATTGGCACAACCGCTAAAAGTGTTATCGCCAAAACCGAGAGCATACGAACAGGAACGACAGCCAAGGCGAGCCGACACAGAACGAGACAGGACGACGACAGATGTCCTCAAAACAATAGCAAAACAAAAACACAAAAAAATACGCCTATGAAAATCAACCGTATTCTTGCAGGCCTATTCCTCGGCGCCGCCCTTATGGCAGGCAGCGTTGCCGACGCCTGCACCAACTTTCTCTTCACCAAAGGGTCTACCAAAGACGGCTCGACGATGATCACCTATGCCGCCGACTCCCACACCCTCTATGGCGAACTCTACTACCGTCGTGCTGCCGACTATCCCGCCGGCACCATGTTCATGGTATACGACTGGGACAGCGGCCGTCCGCTCATCGAGATCCCGCAGGTGGCACACACCTACAACGTGGTGGGCAACATGAACGAGCACCAGCTGGCCATTGGCGAGACCACCTATGGCGGTCGCAAGGAGCTGCAGGGCACCACAGGCATCGACTACGGTAGCCTGATTTACATCACCCTCCAGCGTGCCAAGAATGCCCGCGAGGCCATCAAGACCATTGCCGAACTGATGGACACCTACGGCTACGCCTCCTCGGGCGAGTCGTTCTCCATCTGCGACCCCAACGAGGTGTGGGTCATGGAACTCATCGGCAAAGGCAAAGCCCAGTATGACACCATCAAAGGCAAGCCCGTGCTGAAGAAAGAGTATAAAAACTTCAAAGAGGGCGCCGTATGGGTGGCCCGCCGCGTGCCCGACGGATACGTGTGCGGCCATGCCAATCAGGCCCGCATCACCACCTTCCCCCTGCAGAAGAAAGGATCGCACAAGAGCATCAGCAGCAAAGACATGAAACACATCTTCGATGCCGAAGTAGAATGTGTCTATGCGGCCGACGTCATCTCCTTTGCCCGCACTAAGGGCTATTTCAACGGCAAAGACGAGGAGTTCAGTTTTGCTGACGCCTACTGCCCACTCGACTTCAGCGGCATGCGTGGCTGCGACGCCCGCGTGTATGCCATGTTTGCCCGCGTCAAGAAAGGCATCCGCGACCAGTATGCCGACTATGCCCTCGGACGCAACCGCCAGAACCGGCTGCCCCTCTGGATCCAACCCGACCACAAAGTCGATGTGCACGAGGTGATGAACCTCATGCGCGACCATTACGAGGGCACGCCGCTCGATATGACGCAGGATGTGGGCGCAGGTCCCTTCAGACTGCCCTACCGCTGGCGTCCCATGGGCTTCAAGGTTGGCGACCACAGCTATGTGCATGAGCGTGCCACGAGCACCCAGCAGACGGGCTTCAGTTTCGTGGCCCAGTGCCGCGGATGGTTGCCCAACAAGGTTGGCGGCATCCTCTGGTTTGGCGTCGACGACACCTACACCACCGTCTACTGCCCCATGTATTGCAGCCTCACCGAGATACCCGAATGCTTCCGCGAAGGCAACGGCAGTATGACCGAATACAGCGAGACCAGCGCCTTCTGGCTCTTCAACCGCGTCAGCAATTTCGCCTATCTGCGCTACTGCGACATGATAGTCGATATCCAGAAGACACAGGACGAGCTGGAACGCGGCTTCATTGCCGACGTGGAGAAGAACGACAAGCGCGTGCAAAACGCCAACGAGGCCGAAATCGTCACGCTCAACAACGATTTCTCCAACCGTATGGCCAGCAAGATGATGAAACAATGGCGCACTCTCGACCAATTCCTCCTGATGAAATTCATCGACGGCAATGTCAAGCACGCCACCAATGGCAAGCTCAACAAGGACAAATACGGTCATTGCGAATGGCCCGACCAGCCCGAATATCCTGCATGGTTCTACAAGCAGATTGTCGACGACCACGGCGATGTGGTCATCGAGAAATAATCCAGAACCATTGCCAACAAATAAAACAACATGGAAGGCACACCGAAAGGGTGCCTTCCTTTGTTTTTGTCCAATGAGGGCGTGCTGAGCAGTCCATTGCCTACGGCCATTCCAGAGTATAAGAACAAGACCGCCTTGTACCCGAGAGGCAACATTGCGCACCAATCATTCGGAGTATCGCTTGCATGCGTGTTCCCATCAAATGGAGGTCTGCCCCTTTACTATCACACACGCTTACGAGAAAGAATATAGGGGATAGAGAATACGCCTCGTAGGGTCAGTGCCTCTCGAATGACGTCCATAAGGACTTTTCGGGTCATGTATAGGGACAGAAAGAACACCTCGTAGGGCCGGCACCAGTTGATAGTACAAGTTTTCACGACCGCACCGCAATGTCACTCTGTTCCTATCCGCCCTTCACGATAGGACCAGCATCCGGAGAAACATCTGCATACTGCTTTGCTGACATCCAACCGACTGTGGACTCCTACGTAAAAGATAGCGTGGAACACAATTGTATCAACGATTATTACAGCACGCAGAAAAGCGTAGGACAAAAAGGGAGGGACATGCAAAAGGCGTGCAACGAAAAGGGTGGGACACGAATGACGCGTTCCACCCTTTGTGTTGTAAGATAGAATAATCAGTCCTTATTTAGTATCCTGGACAAGGCGGCAGGAGGCACCGAGGTAGCGCTGGATTTCGCCATCATTGGCTCCCGGGCCGGGGGTATGAATACCACCAACGCCATTGAGGTCGGTGTAGCCCGTATTAAATACCAATCCATAGATGTAGTCAGCTCTCTGGGCATTGGGGTTGGCATTGACAGACCAGTAAAGGCCGTTCATCTTCATCACACCGGGGCTTTTCAATGTTCTGTAGCCTGCCGCGGGCAAAAACACAGCGCCATTGCTCTGCATCTTGGTCCATGTTTCACCCTCAAATTTGTTTTCCGTGAAGATGCCATTGGGCTTGATGGTTCTCATTTCGCGGCTGTTCCAGTTGTCGGGAAGGATCACGACGCCACACTCGTTGCATACCGTAGCAATGCAACGCAGATTGGCAGCATTCGTGCGTCCCGCGAAGATATAGGTCCATTCTTCGGCAGTCAGCGTGCGCCACATGCCAGCCTGATTGCCACCATTGGAGATAGCATTATACACACCCCAGTCGGCATTGGCATACTCACCTACGAGGTCATTGTTACTTGCGCCTCCAATCAAGAAATCCTCGGTTTCGGTGCTGAAGGAGTAAGGCATATAACCGGCTGCGCCACTTCCTTGCCAGCCGCTCGTACCCCATGCAAAAAGATCAATCCAACCCGTGTAGTTGGCGCCGATATTCTCGTTGTCTGCGCCAATATAAGTATACTGCTCTGTAGCAAAACGCCAAGTAGATGTGGAAGCCTGATACTGGAGGTTGCCCTTGGAGAAGTATACCTGCTTGCCCTCGGCCACAGAGAAAAGACCTGGCAGTTTGCCATCAGTATATACATCGGTAGAACTCATTGAAGTAGGATCGACTTCTTCCTGAGGATTCTGTTCCGGTGTGTTGTTTTGTTTTTCATCGTCCTTCTCGCATCCAGCCATGATCACAGCCAGGGAAAGACACAAAATAGAAAAGAAAGTGCGTTTTTTCATAGTTATCTAAGTTTTTCGATGCAAAGATACATTTTTTTACGCAAAATACAATAGTCTGACACCCTTATCAACCCTTTTCGACCACATCAGCAGTACCAGTCCATAACGATAGTGGCTACAATCCTCCAACAGCCCAGACGAACGGATATTCTCTAACGGTAACAATGCGGATAGCGGAGGGCAAAGGCTAACAGCCTGTGCGGCATACCTGTACAGAACAAACAGAGTGGCGTATCTATATAGAAACACCACTCTGTTGTTGTTTTCGGTATAACATCCACATTAGGCCATCATAGCCAGAGCGTGTGCACTCTCGGCCAGGGCGCTATGGACGATGAAATCGGCAGAGTCGAGGAAGCGTTCGCTGCGCGTGCTGTCCATCAGAAGCAGATAGCCCATGATGATGTAGGCGAGGGTCTCGGTGAGGGCACGGGCGGTGTGCTCGAAGAGCGCATCGGTAGTGCCGTTGGCGGTGGCACGCTCATAGAGTTTGTTGTAGCCCTCGGTAGCCTGACGGAGGAGGGCAAGCAGCTGTTGCTGACGCTCGTTGAGAGCGAGAGCCGAGGCTTGCTGGTCGTACTCCTCGATGCGTTTCAAATAGGCGCCGTTGGCAATGCCCTTGATGGCTGCCACCACCTGCAACTGGCTGGTGCCCTCGTAGATGGAAAGCACGCGGGCATCACGGTAGAGGCGTTCGCATGCATACTCTTTCATGAAGCCACTGCCGCCATGCACCTGTATGCAGTCGTAGGCATTGCGGTTGGAGAACTCGCTGGCCATGAGTTTGACCAGTGGGGTGAGGATGTCGGCCAGACGGGCGGCAGGCTTGGAAGACGCCGAGCGGTCGACGAGGCGAGCCGTCTCATACATCAGCGAGCGGGCACCATCGGTGCGTGCACGCATGGCACGAAGCAGGTCTTGCACGGCAACAAACTGGTTGATGGGTTGTCCGAACTGCTGACGCGAGGCAGCATAGGCCTCCGCCTCTCGGCAGGCGGCCTCACAAAGGCCTATGGACTGGGAGCCCACGCCCAGACGGGCGGCGTTCATGAGCGACATGACATATTTGATAAGACCCATGCGACGGTCGCCGACCAGATAGGCCGGAGCATTGGTGAAGACCAGCTCGGCGGTTGGCGAACCTTTGATGCCCATCTTGTTCTCGATGCGACGTACGGTGAGACCACCGTCGGCACGGTCGAAGATGAAGTAGGAGAGGCCGCGTCCGTCGGTGCTGCCCTCCTCGCTGCGAGCAAGGACAAGGTGGAGGTCGGCATCACCATTGGTGATGAAGCGTTTCACGCCGTTGAGGCGCCAGCATCCGTTGGCCTCGTCGAGGGTGGCACGGAGACGCACCGACTGGAGGTCGCTGCCGGCATCGGGCTCGGTGAGGTCCATCGAGCATGTGGCACCGGCATAGATGCGGGGCAGGTATTTATCTTTCAGTTCCTGCGAGGCGAACTGCTGTATGGTATCGGCACAATCCTGCAGGCCCCAGATGGTGGCAAAGCCAACATCGGCACGGGCAATGGTCTCGCCAGCCATGACGGCCAGCACACGGGGGAAATTGAGCCCGTTGTAGCGGCGTTCGAGTGTCATGCCGTAGAGGCCGGCACGTATCATGGTGTCAAGGTTCTGACGGGTGCCCTTGGCATAGACCACACGGCCATTCTCGACGCGGGGACCTTCGTGGTCGACGGCTTCGGCATTGGGAGCCACAACATCGGCAGTGATTTCGCCGATAAGACGCATCACACTGTCGTACTGTTCGATGGCCTCTTCGGCATTGGCGGGAGCCTCGGGATGTTGGCCAGCCTCGGCAAAGTCATGTTCGCGCAGGGTGGCAATCTCGGCCATCTCAGGATGGTGGAGATAGAACGATAGACTGTCGTTGTCGGTATAGAAATTCATGGCACGTGGTTATTTCAGGTTGTTGTTATAGCAGGCTATCAACTTAGGCACTATGGTGCAGGCATCGCCAATGATGGTGATGTCGGCGATAGCATTGATAGGTGCGTTGGGGTCGGTGTTGATAGAAATGATTTTGCCCGACTCGTCCATGCCGGCGGTGTGCTGGATAGCGCCGCTGATGCCGCAGGCGATGTAGAGCTTGGGACGGACGGTGACACCCGTCTGGCCTATCTGGCGTTCGGGCTCGCAGAAGCCAGCGTCGATGGCAGCACGCGTGGCGCCCACTTCGCCGCCTATGGTGTCGGCCAGTTGATGCAGCAGCTGGAAGTTCTCCTTGCTGCCCATGCCGTAGCCACCAGCCACTATGATGGAGGCGGGCTTGATATTGATGCTCTGCTCCTTGATCTCACGGCTGATGATGCGGACGGCCTTGTCGGCTTGGTCGATCTGACCGCCTACGGCGATGGTCTGTACGATGCCCTTGTGGTTGGCATCGAACACCTCTTTGCGCATCACGCCTTCGCGCACCGTGGCCATCTGCGGACGCGTCTCGGGGCTCACGATGGTGGCCACGATATTGCCGCCAAAGGCGGGGCGCATCTGGAGGAGTATGTTGTCGTAGGTGGTCTTGGTCTTGGCGTCGGTGTGGCTGCCAATCTCGAGCGAGGTGCAGTCGGCTGTCAGACCGCAGCGCAGATAGGACGAAATGCGAGGCGACATGTCGCGTCCGATGGTGGTGGCACCGAAGAGCACGATGTCGGGTTGCTGCTGCTTGATGACTGCCGAGAGGAGTTCGAAATGGGGAAGGGTACGATAGGGCGAGAGACGGACATCGTCGGCCTTGAAGACCTCGTCGACACCATAGGGATAGAGCTGCTGCTCAATGCCCTCCAGCCGATGGCCCAACACCACGGCCTGCAGGCGGCCATTGAGCTGGGAGGCCAGTTGGCGACCCTTGGTGCAGAGTTCCAGACTGATGTCGGCAATATGGTTTTGCTCGGTGAGCTCGCAATATACTAATACGTTGTTCATAGTCCTTAGGATTTAGATTATATGCTCACTGATGAGCGAGTGCATCAATTCGTTGAGGTTGTCGTCGGTGGGGTCGAGTTGCACACTTTCTTTGTGAGCCAGCACCACGTTGTCCACCTTCTTGACCTTGGTGGGCGAGCCGTTGAGGCCGAGGCGCGCAAAGTCGGGGTTCACGTCATCGGCGGTCTTCACCTCGACCGGAGTCTTAGCGAAACGGAGCAGCCGGTGGGCATGCGGATAGCGGCAGTCGGGAGCCGCAGATGTCACGGTGACGAGGGCGGGCAGCGAGGCAGCCACCGTCTCGACGCCATGTTCCAGGCGGCGACGAATGACGATTTCCTGTTCGGAGATGCTTTCCAGCGACTCGGCATAGGTAATCTGGGGCAACGCCAGTTTCTCAGCCACCTGAGGTCCTACCTGTGCGGTGTCGCCATCGATAGCCTGACGGCCACAGAAGACGAGGTCGAAATGGCCAGCCGACTCAATGGCCTTGGAAAGGGCATAGGAGGTGGCGAGGGTATCCGATCCAGCAAAACGGGCATCGCTGAGCACAAAACCATCGTCGGCACCACGCGAGCGAGCATCGCGCACAATCTCTTCGGCACGAGGAGGTCCCATGGTGATGACGGTGATGGTGCTGCCGGGCATTTGGTCCTTGACTTGCAGAGCCATCTCAAGGGCCTTGAGGTCTTCGGGGTTGAAGACGGTGGGCAGGGCCGCACGATTGATAGTGCCATCGGCCTTCATGGCGTTAGCACCCACATTGCGAGTGTCGGGCACCTGCTTGGCTAAAACTATTATTCTCATGGTTATAGGATTCTTTTTTTTAGGTGAGGGAGGGGACGTTACGTGAGCGTACCCGTGGTCATGGTGTAGAACGATGTCGAAAGGGAGGCTCAGATGGAGAGACCGCCGTCGCAGCGTATCACCTGTCCGGTAACATAGCTGGCCAGTTCGGAAGCCAGGAAGAGCGACACATGGGCCACATCGGCGTCGGAGCCACCACGGTGCAACGGAATCTGGTTGAGCCAGCTCTGACGATACTCTTCGCCCAGCTGCTGCGTCATGGGAGTCTCGATAAAACCGGGGGCTATGGCATTGCAACGGATGTTGCGAGAGCCCAGCTCCTTGGCCAGCGAGCGGGTGAAACCAATGATGCCAGCCTTGGAGGCCGAATAGTTGCACTGGCCGGCATTGCCGTTGATACCCACAATAGAGCTGATATTGATGATGCTGCCCGAACGTTGTTTGAGCATCATGGGCGAGAAAGCCTTGGAATAGTTGAACACCGAGCGCAGGTTGATATTGATGACGAGGTCCCAGTCTTCTGGGGTCATGCGGAGGAGGAGTTTGTCGCGCGTGATGCCCGCATTGTTGACAAGGATATCCAGACGGCCGTACTCTTTGGCCACCTGGGCGGCGACCGCCTCGGCCTGCTCGTATTTAGAGGCATCGGAAGCGATGAAGGTGGCACGCACGCCTTTGGCCTTCAGCTCTTCTACCAACGACTGGCTGTTTTCGTTCTCAACGAGGTCGGTGAAGATGATGTCGGCACCTTCGTCGGCAAACTGTTTGGCGATGCTACGGCCTATGCCACGCGATGCACCCGTGATGAGGGCTATTTTGTTTTCAAGAAGTTTCATAATCTGGTGTTTTATAATTTATCAAAAAAAGACGTCAGCCATCGGAGCAACAAGCCGATGGCAGACGTCAGGAATGGATTATTTGTTATCAATCAACGAGAACATCAGTTTTCCCTTGCAGGCCAGCTGTCCGTCGACCGTTGCTTTGGCATCAACAAAGAATATCAAGCCGCGGCGGTCGGTGATGCGCCCCTCGATGGTGATGGTGTCGCCCGGGCGCACAGGACGCTTGAAGCGCACCTCGTTGAGGCCGGCATAGAAAGGGGTGCGGCCAGGAAGGTCATCCTTGATGAGGGTGCAACAGGACTGCCCCATAATCTCGCACAGGATGACGCCCGGCACCACGGGGTTGCCTGGGAAATGGCCTTGCAGAAAGTACTCGTCGCCACGCACATGATAATGGGCTATGGCTACACCGTCGCTCACTTCCGAGTCGTCGACAAGCAACATGGGCTCACGGTGGGGAAGGAATGTTTTTATTTCGTCTCTATTCATATTGTCTGGTAACTAAAAGGTTTTTAATTTATTGAACTGGCAATATAGGGCAGAGGAACCGCCCTCGACTGCTCAGATTTTTCGCAGAGCCACGCAGGCGTTGTGTCCACCAAAACCGAAGGTGTTGGAGATAGCCACGGAGGCAGCATATTGGCGAGCCGTGTTGGGCGTGTAGTCGAGGTCGCACTCTGGATCGGCCTGCTGCAGATTGATAGTAGGCGCCACTATGCCCTCCTGCAATGTCAAAGCACTGATGATGAGTTCCACGGCACCTGTGGCACCCAGCATGTGTCCCATCATCGACTTGGTGGAGCTGATGACAGCCTTGCGGGCTTCGGCCTCGCCAAGGGCAATCTTGATGGCAGCAGTCTCCGACTTGTCGTTGAGCGGCGTGCCGGTACCATGGGCATTGATGTAGAGGGCCTCGCCTTTGTAGCCACCCTCTTCGAGAGCCAGCTTCATGGCGTTGGCAGCGCACTTGCCGTCGGGACGTGGCGCGGTGTAGTGGTGGGCATCGCAGGTGTTGCCATAGCCTATCACCTCGGCATAGATATGTGCACCACGGCGGCGCGCCATCTCGTATTCTTCGAGAATCATCACGCCGGCACCCTCACCCATGACGAAACCTTTGCGACGGGCATCGAAGGGGAGAGAGGCTGCATTGGGGTCGGTGCTGGTAGAGAGGGCACGGCTGTTGGCAAAACCACCGATGGCGATCTCGCAGATAGCAGCCTCGCTGCCGCCAGTAATCATGGCATCGGCCCGCCCTTCCTTGATCATACGGAAGGCCTCTCCCACAGAGTGTGTGCCCGTGGCACAGGCCGTAACGACAGGCAGACAGGGGCCTTCGGCATGGTGGGCAATGGCCACGTTGCCAGAAGCGATGTTAGCTATCATCATAGGGATAAAAAGAGGCGACACGCGACGCGCGCCATTCTGAAGGAGGTTGGTGTGCTCGCTGTTGAAAGTATGGATGCCGCCGATGCCAGAGCCGATGGCAGTGCCCAGGCGTTCGGGGGCCACATCGACGCCCACATTGAGCCCGCTGTCCTTCATGGCCTGATTAGCAGCCGCCATGGCAAAGAGGGCGTAACGGTCGTTGTGACGAACAGTGGGCTTGTCGAGGCCTTGCTCTTCGGGATTGAAATCGAGCACCTCGGCAGCCAGCTGCACGGGTATGGTGTCGAGCGGAATGGTGCTTATCTGACGGATGGCGTTCTCACCTTTCTTGAGACGCGTCCACATGGTGTCAATACTATTGCCTAAGGGCGAAATGCAGCCCAGGCCGGTGATTACAACTCTTTTCATATCTTATTTATTAAGGGTTGGCAAAAAAAAACGTTTTTTGGGGACGACGGCAGAATTATTCATGTCCCCACGTGATGATGGCGGCGGCGGTAACGAATCCGGCACCAAAGGCACTCATCATCAATTTGTCGCCCTTGGCGAGCTTTCCGGAGCGTGCCACCTCGTCGAGGAGGAGAAGGATCGAGGCCGACGAACAGTTGCCCGTGTGGTCGATGATGGAGGGGAACCGTTCCTCGGGCAGTCCCAGATATTCCTGAATGGCATCGATGATGCGCTTGTTGGCCTGATGGAGCATGAAGAATTTGATGTCCTCCGCCTTCATATTGGCCTTCTGCAGGAGGTCTTTGATGTCGCGTTGCGAACAGAGCACCGCCATGCGGAACACGTCGCGTCCCTTCATAATCATGGGTTGGTCAACGGCCTGTCCCTCTTGCTCGAAAGGCGTTTTCTCCAGCTTCCGGCGGTAGGTGATGACCTCCTTGTAACGGGAGTCGCCCGTGAGGATGGTATAGCAAGGGCTGTCATCCTTGGCCACCACCATAGCGGCAGCACCATCGCCAAAGAGCACGCTGGTCTCACGCTGTGTCCAGTCGCAGAATTTCGTAACCTCCTCGGCAGCCACAATAAGGATGCGCTCCGCACGTCCGGTAGAGATATAGGCGTCAGCAATGTCAAGGGCATACAATGCTCCGGCACAAGCCCCGTTGAGGTCTACAAAGGGGCACTTGCAGCCCAGGGCTTCTTGGATGAAGGCGCTGAGCGCCGGCGTGACATAGTTATTAGCAACATTCGAGCAGATGATGAAATCAATCTCTTCGGCCTTCAATCCCGAGTCGGTCAAGGCTTTCTGAGCTGCATCAATGGCAAGGGCTTGGAGCGTTTCGTCGGTGATAACCTGGCGAGACTTGATGCCCGTACGCGGCACAATCCACTCATCGCTGGTATCGAGAAATTCCGACAGTTGCGCGTTGGTTACCGTCCGTTTGGGCATGGCACTACCAGTTCCGATAATTTTCATAATGCAGTTGAGTTTAGTGTTGTCGCAAAATTCTCTTTTGCTTCTCTTACTTTTTTATTGTGTGCTTTGGCCCTATCATCTCAGCACAGAGACTATGGCAACAATACACATCTATTATTATGCTTTGTCAAATTTGCAAAAATATTAAAAAAACTTTTCCTAAATGTTAAAACGCACGCATTTTATATTAATTTGACTTAAAAAATAAAGGCAAGTATGCATGGTTCAACAAATAACGTCAATAGCCACACATGTTAAATAAAACCAGTTCCGCACCCCCTTCGTCAAACTTTCCGATGCAGATGGGCTCGAGAAAATGTTAAAAAGAACACCCCCGATGACAAAAACCATCACTTATCTGATACACGCTCCGTTCACGTGCGATGCGGCGGACACACTCCGCAGAAAACCGAAGGGGGCAGCCATCACTTATCCGTTCCTCGAACAGGGAGAAAAGCCAAGGACTGGCAGTGCAGACTCCTGACAGCCGATATAAAAGTCTTTATCGTGCACATCTACAGGCCTCCTCATGCATCATAGTCTTGACAGCCGGTATATTAGTCTTTATCGCAAGCATATCTACAAGCCTCCTCATGCTTCATAGTCTTGACAGCCGGTATATTAGTCTTTATCGCAATAGCATAATAAAGGTGGTTCTGGAACGGCACCTGCCGGACCTACAGATGCCATATCTGATAACTCAGTTCGGCCTGGCGGTAGAGCATGGCGGCGCCACCGAATACCGCAGCACCCTGATGCGCGGCCTCCGACAGAAAGAGTGTCGGAGCCGGATTGTAGACAAGGTCGTAACAAAGATGGCGCGGGCTGAGCAATTCGGGTTCCGGCCATGGGGAGGCATCGTCATAAGGCATCATCCCGACGGGGGTAGCATTGATTAGCAAGCACCGATAGTCCACCTGCTCTATAGCCTGCCCGTAGGTGAGGGTCTGCCCGGGATGCGCAGACCGCGAGGGATTACGGCTGACGAAACAGTAGTCGATGCCCAGCCGTCGCAACGCGTAGGCCACGGCTTCCGCCGCTCCACCCGTACCCATGACGAGGGCCGAACGATGATGCGGACGCAGCAGCGGGCATAGCGTCTGCTCGAAGGCAGGAGCATCGGTGTTGTGGCCCTTCAGTACTACACCGCCTGCCTGACGGCTCACCTCCACACAGTTAACAGCACCAATAGCCGATGCTTCCGTCGAGAGGCTGTCGAGCGAAGACAGGATGTTTTTTTTGTAGGGAATGGTTACGTTGAACCCCCTTATGTCGTTATCCGCCACCCACGAGTGCAATGCCTCGTAGCCTGTCTGCTCTGCGACAAGAGGGTAGAGAGAATAGCGGCAGTCGTCGATGCCATGGCTGCCGCAATAGCGGGCAAAAATACTGGGTGAATGGCTGTGCGCAAGGGGCTGACCGATAAGTCCGTAATGTCTCATGCAGTTGCTGGAAGGACAAGAGAGTTAATAACATAAAGACAAGGACTTATGGAATCGGAAAGAGTCCATAAGTCCTTGTTAGAGAAAACAACGGGAAACATGCCGAATACTAACGGGCCGTCTGTTTGTGTCCTTCACGGATGGCCGTTATGTTGGTAGCCACCACCTCGTCGCCCTTACGTCCGAAGATGTTGTGGATAGCCTTCTCAAGCTCCTCGAAGGCAATTTCGAGATAGGGGGCAGCAGCACCCAGCAGCACCATGTTGCCACGTGCCTTGATTTGCTTGGCAATAGCATTGGCGTCGAAAGCCACGCAGTTCTTCAACTTGGCCAGCTCGGCCTGCACCTTCTCAACCTCGGGGTAGTGCTTGATGTTGATGAAGGGGTCGCTGTTGGTGATGACCTGTCCGTCGGGGGCCAGGAAGGGGAGGTAGCGCAGGGCCTCCATGGGCTCGCTGCTGAGGATGATGTCGGCCTTGCCCTCGGGGATGACGTCGGAATGGATGGGATTGCTGCTGATGCGGAGGTGGGAGAACACGGAGCCGCCGCGCTGCGACATGCCGTGGATTTCGCTCTGCTTGACGTAGAGGCCGAGGTTAAGGGCGGCATCGCTGATGATTTTGGCCACGGAGACGATACCATCGCCACCGACGCCACAAAGTATGATATCTTTTTTCATGATTATTTGCTGTTTTTCTGGGCCAGATGTTTCTTGAGTTCGACGAGGCAGGTGCGCTGCGGTATGATGACGCTGACACCGTTGTAGTTGATCTCCTCGTTGAGGATGCTGACAAACTCGTCGTGATTCTTAGGCAGCGGTACGATAGAGCGGATATGGTCGGGCTCCACGCCAAGGCCGATGCAGATGTTGCGGATCTTCTGGTTGGCGCTGGAGGGCTGGCCGCCTGTCATGGCGGTGATGTCGTTGTCGAGGATGATGACCACCACGTTGGCCTTCTCGTTGACGCAGTCCAGCAGGCCCGTCATGCCGCTATGGCCGAAAGTGCCGTCGCCAATGACTGCCAGCGAGGGGAAGATGCCCATTTCAGAAGCACCCTTGGCCATGGTGATGGAGGCACCCATACAGACGGTGGTGTTGATGGCACCCATGTTATAGCCGAGCGTGTAGCATCCGATGTCGCCAAAGACACGTCCTTCGGGATACTGCTTCATTACCTCTATCACCGCGTTATAGCTGTCGTGGTGGGGGCAGCCCTGGCAGAGTGCCGGCGGACGGTTGACCACCACATCGGGCACTGCGGGACCGCTGGCCACAGGCAGTCCGAGGGCCTTGGCCACCTTCTCGGCGTTGAGTTCGCCATCGCGGCGTATGGTCTCGTCCAGACGTCCGTGGATGGGCTTGCCCTTGGCAAGACCTTTCAGCTGTTCCTCGACAAAAGGCTGTCCATCTTCGAGCACGAGGATTTCGTCGCATTCGTCATAGAGACGGCCGAGCATTTTTTCCGGCAGCGGGTACTGGGTGATTTTGACCACGGGATAGGGGCACTGGCCGTCGGCAAAGTTTTCGAGCAGATAGTTGTAGGCGATGCCGGTAGTGACGATGCCGCGCTTGTGGTCCTTGCCGTCGATATACTTGTTGTTGCCGCTCGTTTCGGCTGATTCTTCAAAACGGGACTGTTTGTCAATCAGTTCGCGATAGAGGCGCTTGGCATTGACGGGCAGGAGCACGAAACTCTTGGGGTCGGAGGGCATCGAGAGGGGGTTCTGCGGCAGCGGCTCGCGGCGTTCCACACCGGCGCGGCTGTGGGCCAGGCGTGTGGGGATGCGCATCAGCACGGGTGTGCCCAGACGCTCGCTGAGTTCGTAGCCGAAGAACACCATGTCGTAAGCCTCTTGCTGGTTGGAGGGCTCAAGCATGGGAACCATGGCCCAATGGCCGTAGAAGCGGCTGTCCTGCTCGTCCTGCGAGGAGAACATGCTGGGGTCGTCGGCCACAACGAGGAGCACGCCCTTGGTGCCGATGATGGCGGCATTCATGAAGGGGTCGCCACACACGTTCATGCCCACATGCTTCATGCAGGTCATGGCACGGCGTCCGCTATAGGCCACGCCGATAGAAGCCTCGAGGGCCGTTTTCTCGTTGGCGCACCAGTTGGCTCTGATGCCTTTGGCGGCAGCCTCTTTCGACTTCATCACGTATTCGGTGATCTGCGTCGAGGGCGTACCAGGATAACTATTGATGGCGCTTCCGCCGGCATCGATAAATGCCTGGGCTATGGCTTCGTCGCCGAGGAGGAGTAATTTCATGCGATTGTTGTTTTAAGTATTATGATTTGTGATAACTTTCAATAATGATGGTTGCAGGCTAACGCCAGCGCAAGGTCTCGAGCAGGTGGTCAAGGTCCTGCTGGATATAGGTGATGAGAGGCCGCAGCGAGTCGTTGTTGGGCGTGCGGTCGAGATAGAACGAACCATGGAGGAAGTGGCGGGAGCTGTCGGTGGCCCAGAACTGATAGGTGGAGGCCACGCTACGCCCGCCCAGCCGAAACGTGGAAGCGTAGACACGTCCCTCTTCGTTGACAAACTGCTGTTCGTCGACTCCGGAGGCGATGCTGTAGTGGCTCCGCACCATCTCGTAGGAGTCGCTGACATACTGGTCGAGGTCCTTGCGCTTGCCGATAGGCTTGTAGCTGAGAAACACCACGCCACGATAGCACGGATATTCGAGGTCGAGCCACTTCTCGCCCGTCGTGTTCCGCTTCACCTCGACGGTGGCACTGTCAGCAACCTCGAAGGTGAAAGGCAGCGACAACGTGTCGAACGTTCTGTAGGAGTGCTCGGGATAGGTGAGCCGCAGATAGGCCGTAGGCTTGGGCACATAGTCGTCCCCGCCACACGACGCCAGCAGAGCAGATAGCAGCAAGCCGAAACAGAGATTAATCAGTATTCTCATCGGTTTGCAAATTTACATTAATTCCACCAAACAAGCCACAAACGCACGAAAAAAAAATCACTGTGCACATCCAAGAGGTGAAAGAAAGGACACCTACGAGGGCAACCTATCGTTATTCTTGAAGGCTGTCAATAGAAACATCCTCACTCATCATTATGGGTGTTGGCTTCTTGTCAAACCCAAAAGAGAACCATTAGAAACGACTATTTGCCGAACCAATGGGCATGACTTGTTTTGCAAAAGCGAGGCAATGCTAACCATGCCTGAGACAACGCCGTGTAGCATTCGCTATTATGGTCTGTCCCACATAAAGACGACATCAAAGTCGTCTTTATACACCAACGACTCATCGTCAACAAAGGTCACAGTGTAATCACGAGGGACTATGCCCCCCAACTGCATCGTGAAGATCTGGCGCAGATGGTTCTTATCCAACGTCCAGCTGAACCTCTGTGCCTCATCGCGACTCACGTCGTCACTGGTGTCCCACTGAAGTCCAGTACTATCGGCAAAATACAATTCGTGCAAGGTCCCTTTCGTCCATTCACCCCACAGGGCTTTGGGGCTATAGAAGGTCTGGCTTTTGCGAGCAAAGATTCCCGCGTCAAGATTCTCCTCATCATTATTCTGTCGATCGACTGGCGCAGTCTTGGCAGAATCTCCTTCCCTCGCCATCTCGCCAGCAGATGCCACACCAACCGTAGCATTCATCGCCGTATCATCCACCTCTGCATTCGATGGCTGCTGACCTCCCCCACCGCAGCCTGCCACCAAAGCCATCATAGCACAAGCCAATGCCTGTTTCATCTTCATCATAATTCCATCATATTGAAAGGTCCTACAACATCACAATACGAGCCTTGATGTCTTTATACTGAGACATTGACTCGCCTATTCCCGCCCCGATATAGGTAGGGTCGCACACCGTAAAACGCCGTCCGTCCACCATGTAGTAACTGCCTGGCACCTCGCTGTCGAAACAAACAGCCGTGGCCATATGGTGGGGCAACACCAGCAACACCACGTCCAGCCCTACCAACTCGCGCACCAGTATGCTGAACAGTATCGAGCGGTCCTCGCAGTCATTATAGGGGTGGAAGAAACTCTCGTCGCCGAAAAACGATCGTTCGCGGCCAAACTGCTCTTGGTCGGTCTTATAGTCGAACGAGGTCTGCACAAAATCCAGCAGCATTTGCACCTGCTTTTTCTTGCTCTTTCCCTCCAGTCGCTGGCGGAGCGCAGGATAGAGTTGCTGTTTCACATTGTCGCTCAACGAAGCATTGACATAGTAGTTGTACGAGTTAGACTGCGGATAGTTGTCGAAAAAACTCATCAAGTTATTGTTGACGCTGACATCCGCCTTCATTGTAGCAAAATGCTTGGCAGCAAAGGGTCGCTGAGCATTATTATTCACCGGCAGGAGGGGCAACTGCTGTAGGCGTAAGGTAGCCGTATGTGTCTTGGGGAATGCCATATCGCACACCTGCACTTTGCCATCGTTTTTGTTGTCGAGGATATAGAATCGCCGGTTGCTTTTCCGAATAAAAGAGTAACGGTATATATCTTCTTCGAACACCATCAGCAGCACGAAATGGCCGTTGGCCTTGGCCAACCGCAGCTCTATGCCCGACTGCGAAAGCAGCCATGCCTGTAGCAGCGTAGCCTCGTCGCCCGCCTTGCCCATAGCCACGATGGCGGCCTGCCGCGTCAACTCCATATATCCCCAGTCTCCCAGTTGCATGGAGGAGCATAGCGATAGGCAGTCGCGCAGCAGTGCGTCATAGCGTCCGTCCGATAGTTCTTTCCATGCCTGCGCAGCAGCCTTTTCATTCACAGCTTTCAAAACCACCCGCCGCGTTGCGTCAATGTGCAAGTCGCATTTCTTGCCATAGAACGTCATCCCAACCGTAGGGTCTTGTGGTTCAGGCATAGGCAATTCGTCTATCATCTCGTCGGGGGCTATCGCAGGCGGTGGAACCCTTTCGGGCAGTGGAACCACCTCTGGCGTTGGCAGAGGCACAGGCTCCGACGGCGGCATACGGTCGGGCACCGCCACGGGCTGACGAATAGGCTTGGGCTTCCGCGGGGGCTCCTCACCTTTGAACACGCGCATCTCCTCCCACGTCCGCTCCATAAAGCGAGCATAGTCCTCATTGGCCTTCTTGCGAAAGTCGTTATAGTCCTGCTGCGCCTTGTTGCGGAATGCAGAATACTCGCTTTGCATCCGCCTTCTGAAAGCATCAAAATCATCATCCTGCGCCGAAAGAGTTCCAGCCAAAACCAGTGCTAAAAAAAATACTGCTGTTTTTTTCATCATAATGGGCGAATAGAATGATTCTTTTTACTGTTTATAAATTCATTACGATTATTATAATAATTACTAATTAACGTTTTCGTTAAGCCGAATCCAGATATATCTTCTTAACAATTTACCTGTACATTGTGAGGTTTCTATATTGATTAAAAAGCCAAGCAATGGATGTTGGACGGGCACCCATTGCTTGACAATGGGGATATATTAGTTTTCTACGCGTATTGGACGAACGCATCCAAGATAACCACTAGTATATTCGCTACCACCACTATATCCGTTATCATATTCCCATCTACAATAATTACGACTTCCTGATACCCATATGATAAAAAGATAACTACTACTATCTGAAGCAATACTTGAAGAATGATAAACGATTTTGTTGCCGGTTCTAAAACCACCTATTATTTCCTTATACTGCCACATAGTTATCAGTTCATCAATGGTAGGCAACCTCCAATCATCATAGCTATAAGCTGCAAGCTGCTCACAATATAGCTGTGCACCTCGCCAAGACACATAAAAACCGGGATCGGGTGCTACTCGATAAGTATGGCCTTCAAAAACAAATGTCGGCAACATCAAATAATCCACGTCAACTTTGATTTGTTCGCCATAAGACGTGCCATTTGCATTGGTGGCGTATGCACGGACATAAAAGGTTCTTCCAACATTGATATCGACTACCGAAGTGAAATAGCCAGAGCCTGTGCCATCATTTGTATGGGCATAGGTCGCAGTGAGGTCTGGATTGGGATATACGCCATAAACGATGCCTCGCGCCGTTATGGGGAATCCGCCATTGTCGGTTATATGTCCCCCTGATACCACGTTGTCTCCACTTAAAGATGCAGCGGTAGTTGTGACCGTTGGCAATCCATCATGTGTTGTAAATGATATCTGTTCGCCATAGGTAGTTTCTATACTGGTAGTGGCATAGGCTCTGACATAATAGGTGGTGCCCATCTCAAGATTTGTCAATGAAGAAGTAAATGTTCCATTGCCGCCACCTTCGATGCTATGGCTACCCATGATGGTCGGAAATTGCGTTGTGCTCCAACAAAGGCCTTTAGCCGTAACCACAATTCCACCGTTGCTTGTAACACTTCCCGTATATGTAGCCGTTGTAGCCGTGATATTGTTCACATTTCCAATGGAAATAGTAGGTCTGCCATTATTTGTTGTAAATGTAACCTCATTACCATAGGATGTGAGGTGATTATTCGTGGCATACGCCCTCACATGATATGTTGTATTTACTGAAAGGTTATTCATATTGCAAACAAACGTGCCAGTGCCTGCTCCACTGGCAACATGAGCATCGTGTATGTCAGGATTGCCCGTAGTATTCCAGCAAATGCCTCGTTCGGTGACATCAAGTCCAGCATTGTCTGTTATATTGCCACCGCATTTTGCTGATGTCGCAGTTATATTTGAGGCAGCTGTAGTAGTCATCGAAACGATGCCCGACCTCGTGGTAAATGTTAGTTCGTTGCCATAGGCAGTACCAACACTATTTGTGGCATATGCCCGCACATGATAAGTAGTGCCCGGCGTTAAATTAGTCATATTGCTACCGAACGTGCCATCACCTGATCCATCAGTGGAATGAGCATTTTGTATATCTGGATTGCCTGTAGTATTCCAACAGACGCCACGTTCCGTAACACGAAAACCTCCATTATCAGTGATAGTACCTCCTCCTTTAGCAGAATTGCCAGTAATATCGCTGATTTCTTTCGTAGATAACGATGGCAGACCATTGGTGGTGACGAAACTCTTCTGCGGTCCATAGGAAGTGCCGCACGAGTTGGTTGCGTATGGACGATAATAGTATGTTATGCCTGGTTCAAGGTTCTGCAGGGTATGTCTGAATGCTCCCGTATCGGCACCATCGGTAGTGACATTGTCGCTGATGGTGGGTTCCTGCGTCTTAGCATAAACAAAACCGCGTTCTGTGATGGCATCGCCGCCATCATCGGACACCGTGCCGCCAATGGAGGCGGAAGTGGCCGTAATATTGGTGGCATCATAGGTGCTCAGTGTGGCCTCACCACTTTGTGTCGTGAACATTTTTTGCGCACCAAACGTAGTGGCAATATTGTTGGTAGCATAGGCACGCACATAGTAGGTTGTGGACTTGGTCAAGTTTGTCAGATTAATGGAATACTCGCCGAGACCCGTTCCAGCAGTGATAACCGAATCATCGAGTGTGGGAGTCTGATGCGTGGCATAGCAGATACCACGGACTAAGATTTCGTGTCCGCCATCGGCTGTAACATCGCCCGATACCCTTGCCGACAAAGCCCGTATAGCATTTACATCATTTGTCGTCACCCATGGCAGCAAATCGGCGTTGGTCTTGTCGTAGAGGATAATGTTTTTGTAGTCATAGACTTTGGAGCCAAGACCCATAAGAGGCTCTTGTCTGGACGGCAGGTCAAGAGCGGTACCATCAAGCCAGAGGTAGCAGTCGTCGCCAAGTTCGTCAAAGTTGACATCGGTAAGTTTGAACCTTCCGTTGCGGTCAGTAACACTCACGGCATAGACATGCGAGCCATCGGTAACCTGCACCGACACACCCTCCACGGGCTGCATGCTGCTTTTCTCCACCACAGTGCCTATATACTGTGTGGTGGTGCTTATACCTTCTTTTTCCAAATCTTTGACGCAGGCCCACACCATGCATAACACGGCGGCAGCAATGATATACAATAAACTTCTTTTTTTCATGATTGTCAGAAATTAAGGGTTAGACCAAAACCTGCGGCAGCCTCGTCGCCAACGGGAGTGATGGCAGGATAGAACGATAACGCTCCGTCGTCCTTCCTATACTTGGGCGACATGGAGTAGGCCCTGTAGAGGTTGAACACATAGAGTGCAGCCGCCGCAGAGAAAGAGGCGATGTTGACCGTACGCAAGGTGTTGTACGACTTCTTAGCTGCACTGAAGTCACCGATGCTTGTGGCGTTGTCCTTCATAATATTCAACTTGCTCTTTGCCATACTATAGGAGGCCACACCCGTACCGATTAAGGCAACCTCGCCGATCAACGTGAACACGCCATTAGCCACACGGTTCTTACCCATCTGTCCAAGGCCTGGCATGATGGCCGATTTGAAGAGTGCCGAAGAGTTGCTATAAGTGTTGATGTCGTTGCAGGCAGTGAATTCCGAAAAAACGGGATAGACACTGCCCGAGGTGGCAACCATACACAGTACTGTGGCAACAAAGCCGTTATTGGTCTTGCGCATATATTCGCATACCTTGTTGACAGGGATGTTGAACTGCATAGCAACAGCACCCCATTCGGCACCGCCCTGCAAACTCTTGTTGACCTCGTCCCACGAGACCGTGGTGCCGATACGCATCATAGTGCTTTGGAATACACGTGCCATAGCACGGTTAAGAGCCTCACTTGGCGTAGAACCCGACCCTGTCTCACGCACAAAGACGTAGGTGCTGTTCTCGGCCTTGGGTAGCGTGGTGACCCAGCCGGGCTTATCAACCTCCTGCCCAATGGCAGAAAGAACCATAAAGAGAAAAAGAATAGGTAAAAGAATTTGTTTCATGGTAGTATTGTTATACAAATCAAAATCTATCTGCAATCTCGGAAATCGTCAAACAATGGAGACATATTGCCGTAGCGTGCCACCTGCCAAAGAATGTAAATCTTGACGTTTCTCGACGTTGTCGGTTTCTCGACATATTCGCACACCTTGTTGAGTGGCAGCACCATCTGGGTCTCAGCGACATTGATATTTTCGGTTATACCCTTTTCGAGCACGTGTATGTCGTTCTTGGTGTCAACCGTAACGCCCAGTTTCCACGAACTCTCAAGAATAGCGGTAGCAAAAGCCTTGGCGTAAGCCTTCTCGTAGGTGTTGGCTTCGGCATGGGTAACACGATAATAATAGGTCTCGTTGCTCGGCTCGGGCAACTGCGTAACCCATCGTGGCAGAGCAGAATATGTCTGCGAGACAACGCTCGCAGACATTCCTACAAACATCAGAATAAAGAAAATGTATCGCATAATCAATAGCCAGCCTCTTTCTTTGAATCCTTCATGGCCTGCAGACGCTCGTCCATGAATTTCTGGAATTGGGCGGCGTTGAAGTCAATTCTATCGCTCTCTGCAGCAGCGACAGCCAGTTTTTGCTGCAACTCCACAACAGGAATTTCGACCACATAGTAGGCATCCCATGTGCCACGATTATTCTGAAAACATTTGTCACAGGTTTTTCGGGCACGGTTCAGCATACCTTCGACCACACTCATCATGCCTCCTTCCATTTTACTCTGCATATCATTTCCAGCACTATTGCCCATAACGTTTCGCACATAGTCGGTGGAAAGACCTTGAACAAACTCGGCCATTTTATCTTTACAAACTTGTTTGGCTGCTAATTCTGCAGCACGACGAGCTTGCATCTCATTGGCATTGGAGCCGATGCCCAATTCACGGATGTATGCGTCATCATCGTAAGATAAATCAACACAAGGCAACTCAACATACGTGCCGCGAGCATTCCGCTGTGTTCTTATTGCGTTAAGGGAGTCCATGATTAATTGCCGTTTCATAGCCTCTACTTCCGCCTGAAATTTCTGTTCCGCATCCCAAGCGGCTTTCTTGGCGGCTCTCTTTTCTTTGCGCGTCTGCGCCATCATGGGGTTGCTTACGGCCACCGACATGGCGATAATGAACAACGAGAGAATAAACTTGATGTGTTTCATGTTTTTTTGTTTTTTGTTGGTTAAAAAAGGGTTAATGAAAATGTATTTGTCTCTTCGTACGCTTGAGGGGGAGTGATATAAAAAAAATCCCTGACCTTGCGTTTTCGCTTGATCAGGGATTCCGTTAAGACAACAAAAAAATCCGCAGACTTATATTTCTTTATGTGTGCTGGGGTTCTGGACTACCTACTATCACATACAAGAAAGCCCACGGATGTCCGTGAGCGTTTCCCAGCCTTCTCTGTGATAGTGATGAAATTGTCCAGATTTCAGCACACAAAAAAGCGAAAAACGCATTTTTTATGATAATAAATCCTCTAAACTCTTTTTATTAAGTTCCTTATAACTAAAGTATTAATTATTAATCGGGGTTATAACACGTCCACAAAAATATAAATTATTTCTCTGAAAGTGGGGGTAGTATGACTGAATCTTTTTTAGATAATAAGAGTCATATAAATAAAGTAAATAAATGCAATTTTAAATGCTATTTTGTTTTTTGCTTTTTTATTTTAATTCTCATAGCTTCAATTAGCATGATAATTACATATATTATTTTTTTATGTGATAAAAAACTTAATTTTGAGATCAAACAAAAACAATGGATAATCCCAGAATTAAATAATAGGAAATATGAAAATTATATTTTTGATAATGGCCTAGAAGTTATGTTGATTCAAGATCCATATTTTGATATGGATGGGGGAGCATTAGTCATAGAAAATGGCTATCTAGATGACCCACTAGATGAAGGGAGTGCATCATTATCTTCTTCACTATTTACTCACTTAGCTTTCGGTGATACTAAAAACATATCAACATTACAACATTATTTTGGGACATATCTGTACGAAACAAATGAGCATTTTACAAACTTTAGATTTGATATTTTAAATGATGGATTCAAAAAGTTTTTGGATAATTTCAGCAAAATTTTGGATGTAGGAGATAATGTTGAAATAAAAGACAATCTCATTGATGGCATAAAAAAGGATGTTGACCAAAATTATTTAAGTTCAATAAATATTATTAATCAAGAAATTCATTTACTAAGATACTTAGTATATGGTTTAAAAAATGAATCAGGCTATGATATTTTACCACAGGGAAGTAGTCAATCATTAAGTAAATATACTAATGACCAATTAAAAGAAAATATAAGGAATTATATAAAAAAAGTTATTGCTCCGAAAAAAATAAAAATTGTTATTTTTTCGAAATATAAATTTTTGGTTTCTTCAAAATATATGAAAAAATATTTTGAGTATTTAATAACAATGGAATCACCTAAAGATAACAATAATAATAAAAGGAAAAATGAATATGAAATAAAAGAATTTAACAAATCTCAAATACTTTTTATTAAATCTAATTTCAATGATCCTAATGTAGTTAGAATAATTTTTTATATTGATAAAAAAGGTAATGAATCATATAGTGAATTATTTTATAATTCTAAATATTTTTATTATATCGTTGATTTTTTTCATGAAACTAAAGAAGGATCTTTATATTCTTTATTAACTAATAGTTCTGAATATAATATAAAATCAATTTATGCAGATTTTACAATAGTCTTAAAATCAGTAATTAAATTAACAATTAATATAGAACTAAATACTCTTAATAATATAAATGATATAATTTTCATAACATATAAATATATGAATAAAATCCTTAAAGAAGCAATAGGGAAAAAGATTCAAATAGAAAGATACAAAGAAATAAAAAATATATGCTATCAAGGAATAAAATATTTAGAAAAAACATATGACACAATAGATTTAGCAAAAAACAATGGAGAAAATATAATTAATACTAGTTGGGTAGAAAAAGATTACTTTTTTGGAGACTGTCTACCTTGGAATGACACTGAAAACTTCACAGAAATAGCTAGTAATGAATCTTACTATTATTTCAGACAACTAAAACCAGAGAATTCTGTTGTAGTATTTTCAATTAGAGATAAAGATATTCATAAA
>JAFUVR010000038.1 GCA_017477485.1 Bacteroidales bacterium
AGGTCCCAGTTGTCCTTGACGGCAGTAGAGCCCTTGTAGGGGTCGTTGTCGGTATGGCCTTCGACCATGATATTGAGGTCGGGATTGGCTTCAAGCACCTTGGCAAGTTCTTTAATGGCCTGCACGCCCTCCTTAGAAACCGTCCAGCTGGCAGAAGGGAACATAAGTTTGCTCTCCATAGAGACATATACCTTGCCGTCCTTGGTCTCGACCTGCATTCCCTTGTCGGTAAAGCCAACGAGAGCAGCGGTAACCGACTGACGAATCTGATCGAGTTCGCGTTGCTTGGCTGCGAGAGCCTCTTCCTTGGCTGCGAGGGCGGCCTTGGCCTCTTCTTCGGCTTTGAGGAGTTTTTCCTGTTGCTCACGCAGGGCAGCCTCACGAGTGCGGAAAGCTTCTTCCTTTTCGTTGAGTTCCTGGGTACGGGCGAGGAGTTTCTCATTAATCTTGTTGAGGTCTCGGTTCTTACCGCTTATTTGCTGTAGATTGTTTTCCATCATGGTATCATAACGGTAGCGGGCGCTTTCGAGCTCGCGCGTCAGACGTGCCACACTATTGTCGCTCTCCTGTTTTGCAGTAGCAAGCTCGCCCATGCTGACAGTGAGCGACTGGTTCTGCCGCACAAGGTCGGCATTTTCGTTCTTCATCTGAGAGAGCTCTTTCTGTGCGTTGAGAAGTTCGCGCTGGTAGCGCTTGCTGGTAGACTCCATGGCCTCGTATTTGCCAAGGGAGACGCAAGAAGAGGCAACAAGTGCGGTTGCCAAAAGACAAAATATAGATGTTTTCATGAGATATTAAATGAATAGCTGTTGTTGGATTTTCGGGCAAAAGGACATAATGATGTCTGAAAAAAATAACGACGATTTGCTTTTTTTCGTATTTTTGTCCGTTCATAGCAACAGTACATGCCAGGAAAACGAATCTATAGAAAGTTATACATCTGGGCGCAGCGTCATCTGTCGCCTGCGGTGCGCATCAATCTGGTGAGTATCGTGGTAGGCTTGCTATCGGGATTGGCTGCCGTGGTGCTGAAAAACCTCGTGTTCTATACCAACAAGATGCTGATGAACTTCAGCATACCGACCTTCGTTGGCGGCAACCTGCTGATGCTCATCTATCCGACGATAGGCATAGCCTTGACAGTGCTCTTTGTGAAGAAGATTGTGCGTGGACATATAGGGCACGGCATCCCCGGGGTACTTTTAGCCATAGCGCGCAAGAAAGGCTATCTTCCGGCCAGCGATACCTATAGTTCCATGGTAGCCTCTACACTCACCGTAGCCTTCGGAGGCAGCGTAGGACTGGAGGCCCCTATTGCCTCGACTGGTAGCGCCATAGGCTCCAACGTGGCGCGCTGGCTGCATCTGTCGCCAAAATATGTAAAGATGATGCTGGGCTGTGGAGCGGCAGGGGCCATAGCAGGTATTTTCAAGGCACCTCTGGCCGGCATACTGTTCGTGGTGGAGGTGTTACTTTTCGACCTGACGAGTACCACGGCCATCCCGCTGCTTCTGTCGGTCATCTCGGCTTCAACAATGGCCTATTTCCTTATCGGCCCCGATGTACAGTTTGCCTTTCAAGTAGTCGAGACGTTCCAGCTGAGCCAAATACCCTATTATGCTGTACTGGGAGTGTTTTGCGGGCTCTCGTCCATCTATTTTCTGCGTACCACTGACCGCGTAGAAGGATGGTTTGCCCGATGCAAGAGTAGCGGATACCGACTGCTGATAGGCGGGTTGGCGCTGGGCCTTATGATTTTTCTGTTTCCGCCATTGTTTGGTGAAGGCTATGGCCCCCTGATGGAACTGCTGAGCGGAAGCAACGAGACCCTTTTTCAAAACAGCATCTTCTACCCACTGCATAACAATGTCTATGCCGTGCTTGTCATGCTACTGCTCCTCATACTGCTAAAAGCCGTGGCTACAGCCACCACGATAGGCAGCGGCGGAGTAGGCGGTACCTTCGGACCATCACTAATCGTTGGAGGGTTATGCGGCTATTTCTTTGCCACGCTGAGCAACACCTTGGGACTGCCCGCGCAGAGCACAGCCAACTTCGCCCTCGTGGGCATGGCCGGCGTGATGACTGGCGTGATGCACGCCCCACTGATGGCCACCTTCTTGATAGCCGAGATTACGGGCGGCTATGCACTGATGCCACCACTACTGGTCACCGTGGTGGTGAGTTTCATCACCATCAGCCCCTACGAGAAACACTCCATCTATGCACGCAAACTGGCACAGCACGGCGACCTCCTCACTCACGACAAAGACCAATCGGCATGGCAGCTGATGGACATGACCAAGCTCATAGAGACCAACTTCGAGGTTGTGAGAAAAGGAGAGACACTGCGACGATTGGTAGAGGCCATCAAGGCGTCGCGACGCAATGTGTTTCCCGTTTTGGACAGCGATGACCATTTCATCGGTGCCATACACCTTGACGAAGTGCGGACCATCATGTTTCAGCCCGACGAATATGACAATCACTTTGTGGAAGACCTCATGGCCCCGATAACCGACGGCGACATCGTTCATGCTACGGACACACTGAAAGACGTAGTAACAAAGTTTAGGGTGGGCAACCGCTACAACCTCATCGTACTGGATGAGAACGAACGCTATCTGGGATGTCTGTCACGTGCCAACACATTCTCGGCCTACCGACGGTTCATCAGCGAGACCTCGGAAGAATAGCCACAAAACAATAGGGCGGCTATCGCATTCCCCTCCATCCTTAATTCTCCTCGCTCTATATCATACAGTGAGAACATCGAACCCGCTTCTGCATATAGTGTGCAGAAACAGTTCGACAAACATGCCGTAACGTCTTTCGAAAGAAGGTCG
>JAFUVR010000039.1 GCA_017477485.1 Bacteroidales bacterium
AGTGGCAACCTGCTTCCAACAGTTCTTCGAATTTAAGCTCTGTCATTGTTGTGTTTTTTTGTTTGTTTACTTTCCTTTGTGTTTTCTTTTACCAACGGCGGAGTAGTCCTTCTGTGATGTGCAGTGTTTTCCGGCGGTCGTCATGCTGCCAGACTGGCAACGCTGCGGAGCGTCTCCGCTGTTTGGATACTAAACAATCCCGTTCTGTGGCAACGACTAACGTTTGCTGAACTGGAAGCGTTTGCGGGCTTTGGGCTGACCAGCCTTTTTGCGCTCGACCATACGGGGGTCGCGCATCAGGAAACCTTCTTTCTTGAGGGCGGGGCGGTCTTCGATGTTGTTCTCGCACAGTGCGCGGGCTATGGCCATACGGAGAGCCTGGGCCTGGCCAGTGATTCCGCCGCCGTCAAGGTTGGCCTTGACGTCCCATTTGCCTTCGGCACCAGCCACTTGGAAGGCCTGGTTGACGATGTACTGCAGGGGACCTGTGGGGAAATACTCCTTGTAATCGCGGTTGTTGACAACGATTTTGCCTGTGCCGGCACTCATATAGACGCGGGCCACGGCGGTCTTTCTTCTACCAATGGTGTTGATTACTTCCATATCGTGTTTTATCTAATGTCGTTAATGTTGATGGCTTTGGGGTTCTGGCCCTGGTGGGGATGCTCGCTACCGGCGTAGACGTAGAGGTTGCGGTAGAGGGCGTCGCCGAGACGGTTCTTGGGAAGCATGCCGCGGATGGCGTGCTCCAGCACACGTTCGGGATGGGTGGCCAGTACTTTGGCGGGCGTGGTCTCACGCTGGCCGCCAGGATAGCCAGTGTAGCGCTGGTAGATCTTGTCGGTCATTTTCTTGCCCGTGAAGACTACCTTTTCGGCATTGATGATGATGACGTTGTCACCGCAGTCGACGTGCGGGGTGAACGAGGGTTTGGTCTTGCCTCTCAGGATGTTGGCAACGCGGGTGGCCAAGCGTCCTACGGTCTGTCCTTCTGCATCGACGAGCACCCATTCCTTCTGGACGGTGTTCTTGTTGGCAGAGATGGTTTTGTAACTTAAGGTATTCATGTTTTGTTATACGATATGTTTTTGGCTTTTTCTTCTGTGCGACCTCTTTTGGGCCGCGGGGGGCTCCATGGTTTCGTTTCCTCTGCCACAAGGACGGTCTTGCAGCTCGATTCGTTTCTTCCTGATATGTAGTGTCTTGAACGGGTAAGTAAAGCCACTGCACACCACTTTATGGACTTGCAAAAGTACGATATTATTTTTTATTGACAAAAAATTGTTTAATAATTTTGTTGCCACGGCATTATCTCACCTGTATATATGGATGGCCGCAGATACTATTGTTGCACCGTTTTCCGTTATACGTTTGATTTATTTTATACAAATCCATTCATTTTTAGCCTATGAAACGTCTTTTATTTGCTGTCTTCTTTTTCGCTGTCTCCGTCATGACTTTTGCTCAAGGGTCGATCATCAAGCCGGTGTACGACATTGCCGAGCTGGAGATCAATGATGGCGATGAGGTCCTCACCGTCTTTAACATGCCCGAGGAGGGTCAGAACCACTATTACCTCTGTCTGGGAACGCTGGGTTTCGGCGACGACTTTGTGCAGCTAAATATCGACCCTGTCTCTCAACTCTTCATCCCACTGGGCGGCACACTTGAAGAGGCCGTTGCCAAAATGGAGGAACTGAAGGCGGTGGCCAAGCAGGAGTCGGGTACCGTTGTGGAGACCGTCGGTACTCTTGCCATCGGCAACCCCTCTATGGGTGAGGAGGAGACGGTCTATGTTACGGCGCGCCGTCCGCTGCTGCGTCGTCTGATCGAGTTCAGCGTCAAGCGAAACGGCTATCTACGTGCCACCCATATCTCTAAGGGTGAGCTGGGCTCGCTGATTTCGACGGTGAAAATCTATCGTAAGTTGCATCCGAAAGAGAAGTAGCCCTACGGAGGGTTGTGGGTCTTCTCCGCAGGCCTTTGACGATGCGTGAACTGCCGTAGCGAGTCTACAATACGGGTTTAGAACACTTTCATTTAACGAATAGAGTAATGCCGGGCTTTAGTTCCGGTTTTTTTTGTTCCGTCTATTTGACAAAAAATAGGTACTAATATTCCCTACTTTGCCGAATGGGAAAATTATTTTGTCGAAAATGGACTTTTTCTGATTGCTTTCATATTTTATCTAATGGTCGGATTGTCTTATTGCAGGCGATATTTGGCACTTTATCGTGTTTTTTACGAGTCTCGGGTAATACATTAACTGCTTGTGAAATAGAAATAAAGTGTAATTTTGCTTTTTTGCAGTAAAATCCTTTTATATAGAAACAAGTGTGCAATATATTGTTAGTCAGTTGTTTATGGGGGGGGCAAAATATCCTGCGCAAAGGTCTAAGTTTGTCGTAGTCAGTGTACTGGTTGCGTTCTTGTCTTTTCTTCCGGTTTCAACCTTTTCACAAAATTTGGTGGTTCGTCCGTGGGCTGTCGCTTCGTCGGGAGGCGAGGTCCTGTCGCCCGACGGGACTACGATAAGTTATACGGTAGGGCAGTCGTCCTACCGCCATTTCGGCTCCAACCCACTGATGCAGGAGGGTGTGCAGCAGGCGTTCTGCATCCCTACGCTCGACACGGTCCACTACGAGATCTGTCAGGGTGTTGCCGACACGTTCCTCTCGCTTCTCCCTGTCGGATTTGTGCTGCCCTCGTCGGTGCGGCTGGATGTGGCGGGTGTCTATCCCTTTGTGATGTCGTTGCTTGCCGAGGGCGGATGCGACTCGATTATCTATGGCGTGCTGACGGTCCACCCCGACCGTGACACACAGCTCTTCGTGCAGGAGTCGGAGTGCTACAACTGGTTCGGGCAGGACTATTCGTCCACGGGTGTCTACACCCACCACGTGCCTACCGTGCATGGCTGCGACAGCCTGCTCACGCTCAACCTCTCTGTCATCAAGGATCGTCCGCTGCCCGTAATATGGGGTTTCAACGACGAGGTGCTCTTCGTGCAGCATGCCTACGATGGCTACAATGAGATACACTATGCGGACTATCGTTGGTATCGCGACGGCGTCCTGGTCAAGCAGGACACCGCTGCCGACCGTTTTTTCAACGAGGGGGGCGGCAAGCTCTCTGGCTGTTTTTACCTCGAAGTACCGACCGACACGTCGAAGACGGTGTGGGTGCGGTCCAACACGATCTGTTTGAGCAATGTGGGCATCGACGAGGCCCAGGAGATGATCACGCTGACGCTCTACCCCAATCCTGTGGGACGGCATCAGGTGGTGCATGTGTCGCTCTCGCTGTCGGAGTCACAGCTGGCAGGAGCCTCCGTCAAGGTCTATGATGCCCAGGGCCGGCAGGTGATGCAGCGTGCGGCCTTCCCACAGACCGACTTGGTGTGCGACTTTGCAGCGGGTGTCTACTCGGTGCATGTGGTGTTGGGCGACGGGCGCCATGCAGCACGCAAACTGGTGGTAAGATAAATCCTATGGCTCTTCACACTGTTAATTGATGTTGATAATCATGCTTCGTCAGAACTTCCAGACTTTCCATGTATCATGTCCTCCAATAGCCGCCTCTTTCCCTCCATCCCTCAGAACAATAGCCAGATAATGTCAGGAATCCGATACCATATTATGATGCTCTTGCTGCTTGTCGTGCTGGGTCCTTCTGCCACGGCGGTGCGCCCCAACCTGATGCGGCATCACGAACTGAGCATGCAGTTCCTCCGTGGTGGCGTGGGCTCTATGGCCTTCGAGGGCCGCGACAGCTGGTCGCGCACCACGGGCAACTGGGCCATGGGCATCGGCCTCGACTATACCTATTGGTTTTCGCGCCATGTCGGGGTGACCACAGGATTCTCGGTAGACTATCTTTCGCACAGCGAACAGCTCGACAATTTCTCTTCGTCGAGTCGTGGCATAGTCAATGTTACCAATGGCGGCGCTGTTGTCCCCTACGGCGCCACCATGAGCGTCGTGACCTCTACGGTGCATGAGACCCAGTCGTTCACCATGCTCGAGATTCCAGTGCAGCTGAGTCTCAAAGCCCGCCATCTCTATGGCCGTCTGGGGGGCTCGCTGTGCACCAGCCTCACCACCTATGGGGCCTATGAGTACGCGTCGTCCGAATATACGGTGGCGGACATCGAGGGACTCGGTGTCTCGCTCAGTGGGGTGCCGCTCAGCAGTAGCAACGCCAATGGCGGCTCCGGCGACTACTATCCTGCGCAGGTCCGTCATCCTTTTTTTGTCATGATCGCGGCCGAGATAGGGTGGCGGTTCTTCTTCGACCAGCTCAACATGGTCTCGCTCTCCATACATGGCTCCTATGCGCTGAACCGCTGCCAGCCCGATGTCGTCATGGCCGAGGTGGTGGACGTGAGTCGTGGCTCGGCACGCTCCGTGGCCCCCATGCAGGCGGGCCTTGTCAGCGGCTATCGCTATTATAATATAGGTGCCGTCGTTACCTATCACTTCGGCTTTGGCAATCCTATTATAAAGAAAAACAGACCCGGACGTGGACGCAAGAAAGTCACACCTCCGCCGAATCCCGAAGAACAGCCAATTTTGCAACAATAAGGTATATACAATATGAATACAGTTAGACGAGTTTTATTTACCGCTTTGCTCCTTTTGACCTTTGTGCCCGCATGGGCTCAGGCTCCCCATGCTTTCAGCTACCAGGCCGTGGTGCGTCATGCCAACAACCGGCTGGCAGTCAACGAGACAATAGGTGTGAGGATGTCTATTGTCAGAGGCAGTGCCGATGGCCTCGTCGTCTACAGTGAGCGCCATACGGTGCAGACCAACGCCAACGGCCTCTTCACCCTCAGCATCGGCGAAGGCACATACGCCACCAGTTCCTTTGCGGCTATCGATTGGGCCAACGGCCCCTATTTTGTGAAGAGTGAGGTAGACCTTGACGGCGGCACCAACTATACCTCCGTACAGGTCAGCCAACTGATCAGCGTGCCCTATGCGCTCCATGCCGCCAAGGCCTCCACCATGATAGGCATTGCCGACTCTATGGGGCGCCTGCGTAGTGAGGTGGCTGACTCGACCTCCTCTTTGCGCGAAGGCTTGCGGTCTGCACATCTATCTATTGACGTAGCCCTGGCTGACTCCATCCGCACTGTTCGTGCCGCAGTGTCCGACTCCACGCTGCTTCTACGCATGCTAATGTCCGATACGGCTGTTCGCCTCCGTGCCGACCTCAATGCTGCCGATGCAGCCCTGCGTAGCGACCTGACAGATTTGGCGAACAAGGCGCAGTCCGACTCCACAGCCATCCATACCGCTTTGGTTGATACCGCTGCGGCCATCCGCACCGACATTAACGCCACTGATGCTGCCTTGCGTAGCGACCTGACGGATTTGGCAAATAAGGCGCAGTCCGACTCTACAGCCATCCATACCGCTTTGGTCGATACCGCCTCGGCTATCCGCACCGACATGAACGCCACTGACGCAGTCCTGCGTAGTGATATGACTACCGCTGACGCTGCCCTGCGTAGCGACCTGACATATTTGGCGAACAAGGCGCAGTCCGACTCCACAGCCGTCCACACCGCTTTGGTCGATACCGCCTCGGCTATCCGCACCGAC
>JAFUVR010000040.1 GCA_017477485.1 Bacteroidales bacterium
GTGCTCCAAAAGCTCATCCAGCTACAGCCTACGGCATTGGAGCTCAGCGAGTCGCTCGAACAGCTCAGATGGCTCGAAAATGGCTATCGCATTGCCGTCAGGACCACGCAGACCGCCAACATCGGCATCGACACTCCCGAAGACCTCGCCGCTGCCGAGAGCGCACTCAGACAGCACGACTCGACAGCACAGTGATGCCCCACCCCTTAGCAAAGAAATAAAACCATAATAAATATGAATATAACCAGTTTCATCGTCGAAATCCTTCAGAGTGGAAAGAACGTGGAAATCAAAGGTGTAGGAACCTTCTCACCCCACATGGTAGAAGCCTACCACGACACCGCCAGTGGTGTCTTCTATCCCAAGAGGCAGAGCGTAGCGTTCAGCAACGACACAGTAGGCGACGAGTCCATCATCGATGCCATGGCCAAACACGAATGCGTGGACCGCGACATCGCCGAGAAGATGTGGCAGAGTTATATCGACGCGCTGATGGAAAAGCTGCAAAAAAAAGGTTCGCACGATTTCTCGGGGATGGGTACGCTCGTCCGCTGTGCCGATGGATACGCCTTCACCGTCGACCCTGCGTTCGACCTCAGCGGAGCCAAGCAGACCCCCATTCAGGATGTCAAAATCTACGACACTGACGAGGAAGACCCCTTTGCCAACTACGAGCAACCCATGCAGATGGTAGACGATATGGCCGACGAGCCCGTCAAACAACCCAAACCACTCCCACAGCGCAAGACAAGCCACGACGGAACTGCCGCCCAGCCCGCCGAGGCCAGCCACACACCGTCCGACGAAAGCACGACAGCAACCACCACTCCCGACAATGTCACCATTCAAGAAATAGAGGAACAAGAACAAATGCCTACCACGGACGCCACGTCCGACACCCCCACACCGACGAATGAAGATGAAACAGACAAAACCGGCGAACCCGTAAGCCAGCCGATAGCGTCCGATAGCGAAGACAACAAAGAGACAACAGAAACAGAATCAAACGGTTCAGCCGCCATTGTAAACGACAACATGACGGTAGACCACGATAACCCTTCAACCGACGAAACAATGACAGACGATAGCCGTTCCACCCTCGACGTGCTTGACAGCATACCCAATTCTGACGGCAATGCCGCACCAGCGACCGACAGCAGCCAACACGGCCGCAAGAAGAGCCGCACATGGCTCTGGATTTTGTTGGCGATCCTACTCTTCTTATTGGCTGCCGGAAGCTACTTCTATTTCATCTATCGTCCCGCCAACGGAGGCACCACCGCAAACGCTATAGAAGCACTGAAATCGGATATTGCCAGCATACGTGGCGGCGGCAGCGAGATGGCATCTTCCAACGACGAAGAATCCGATGAGAACCTGGCTTTGGCCAGCAACGAAAACACCGATATGTCCACATCGGATGATGAGGCTACCGTCCTTGACGAAACAATGGATGACGACGAGGCAATGACAGACGACGAGGCAACAGATGCTGACCGCGAGACGAGCGACGACAACACACCTGCTGCAACGGAAACGACGCCGGATGACGATAACGATGAAACCGCTGCCGAATCCGCCACCACCACACCGGCAAAAACACTATTCGTCGAACAGTTGGCAACACCATTTACCCTTAGCGCCAACCTCGTCAGCTATGACCAAAACGACATCAAGCAGGGGGTTCAAAAAGTGGCCCGTACGATTGATGCCTACATAAGCCGATTCTTGGCCGCACGCAACTACACCAACGCCAAGGCCCCGATGATGGACCGCATTGCCAGCTATGCCGGAACCCGATTCGCTGAGCTATACAACCCCAATGTGTTCTATGCCGACCGCTTCCTCGCCGCCGACGACTACATCCATGACTTTCTCTATCAGAGTCTCAAAAAACGTCGCGAGCACCAGACCTGCATCACCATCCAGTCGGAAATTATGGACTATGGAAAACTGGATCAAATGCTGCAACAGATGGTGGCCGAACTGGGGCTGAAACCCGATGCTCCCAGGGCAGCGGCCACAAAACCGGCTCCCTTCAAAAACGTCAACGAGATTCCCTCGGCCCAATGTGTCAAAGCATCAAAGCAAGGCTACGACATCGTGGCAGGCTTCTATACCAACAAGACCTCAGCCAACCGCATGGCATGGATCCTGAAACGTCAGGGATGCGATGCCTATATCATCGACAAGCAAGGCCTCTACTACGTCAGCATGGGCAGCGCACCCACGCAGACCGCCGCCGACGCCCTCTACAAACATATAAAGAGTTGGTATGACGGCGACATCGCCATCCGCAAGCTCTAAAAAACCTTCTCCGCATCAACGTCATCACCTTTCACCCCCCTCTCCCTCTATCTCATGGCACACCACAAACTACAACGCTTTGCCGAAAACCTCACCTTTCCCAATCTTTTCCAGGTCTCGTTTGAGATGCTCCAAAAAGAAGGGTTCGCATGGCGTGGACGCTGGAAGGACTTTTTCGGCAACGACAACCCCATAGTACTGGAACTCGGATGCGGAAAAGGTGACTATACTATAGCATTGGCACGCATCCATCCGGACCGCAACTATATTGGTGTCGATATCAAAGGAGCACGACTCTGGCGGGGAGCCAAAACATCGGTAGAGGAAAAGATGGCCAACGTGGCCTTCATACGCACACGCATCGAACTGATAGAACAATTCTTTGCTACCGACGAAGTGTCAGAAATCTGGATAACCTTTCCCGACCCGCAACCCAAAAAGCCGCTCAAACGACTCACGAGCCCGCGTTTTCTCCAGTACTATCGTTCATTTCTAAAACATGGAGGCCTCGTACACCTGAAGACCGACTCACAAGAGCTTTACGAATATACATTGCACGAGGTGATAGAAAGCGAGAAGCTGCCCGTATATGCCGCCACCAATAACCTTTACGCTGTAGCCAGTGACGACGAGGCACAATTGACGCAGACTTTCTACGAAAAGATATGGCTCGGCGAAGGAAAAAAGATAACCTACATACGTTTTTCAATCAACTAAATATATCACATTTAATAATTCATCTATTATGTCAGGACACAATAAATGGTCTAAGATTAAGAGAGCCAAAGGTGCAGCCGATGCCAAGCGCTCCAAACAGTATTCCAAGATTCTGAAAGAAGTTGCCGTTGCCGTGCGCGAAAGCGGCCCCGACCCCGATAGCAACCCGCGTCTGCGCTTGCTCGTGCAGAACGCCCGCGGCTGCAATATGCCCAAAGACACCCTGATGCGTGCCATCAACAAAGCCTCCGACAAGGATGCCGCCGTGCTACAAGAAATCACCTTCGAGTGCCATGCCAACCACGGCATTGCCCTCTTCATCGAGTGTCTGTCTGACAACAACATGCGTACCGTAGCCAACGTGCGTGCCATCATGAACAAGTTTGGCGGCACCCTTGAGACCAACGGCTCGCTCAACTTCCTGTTCACCCGCAAGGGTGTCTTCGTTATCCCGCGCAAACCCGATATGGATGTCGAGGAACTGGAGATGAACCTCATCGATGCCGGACTGGAGGAGATGGAAGTCGATGACGATTACCTGACGCTCTACACCGCCTATGAGGATTTCGGCAGCATGGTTAAGGCTCTTGAGGATATGAAAATTGAATGCGAGAGCGCCGAACTCCAGCGCATCCCCAACACGACGCGCACCATCGACGAGGAGTCGATGCGCAAGGTCTTGAAAGTCATTAATATGTTGGAAGATGACGACGATGTCGTCAACGTGTTCCACGACATGGAGATTCCCGACGACTTTGACGAGGGCGAATAAACCGATTGTTACGATAATGACAAAGAGGCCAACTCGTGTTCTTATCGAGCGAGCCTCTTTGTAATTTTTTTGCCACGCCCCCCCCCCACAAAAAAACTATCTGCCCTGCATCATGAAGTTGTTTCTGGTCCCAACCCCCGTGGGCAATCTTGGCGATATGACCTATCGTGCCGTCGAGGTGCTGAAAAGCGTTGGACTCATACTGGCCGAAGACACCCGCACCTCGCGTGTGTTGCTGCAACACTACGCCATCGACACACCATTGCAGTCGTATCACATCTTCAACGAGCACCAACAATTGGACAGATATATTGACAAGCTGCTGTCGGGAGTCAGCATAGCACTCATTACCGATGCCGGCACGCCGGGCATCAGCGACCCTGGGTTCCTGCTTGTTCGCGAAGCTGTTCGCCACGATATTGCAGTAGAATGTCTGCCCGGAGCCACCGCCTTTGTGCCCGCTCTTGTGGACTCCGGACTGCCCTGCGACAAATTCGTTTTCGAGGGATTTCTGCCCCACAAGAAAGGACGCCAGACACGCATCGAACAACTGTCTCACGAGAACCGCAGCATCATACTCTACGAATCGCCCCACCGGCTACTGAAACTGCTCGAACAGCTACAAGCCGTCATGGGTGCAGAACGACAAGTTTCGGTATCGAGAGAGATAAGCAAGCTCCACGCCGAGACCCTTCGAGGAACGCTTCAGGAAGTCTATGCCACTCTCTCGGCTCGCGCTGAAATCAAGGGTGAGATAGTGGTCGTCGTGGCCGGTTTGACAGAATAACTCAGCGAGGATGCCTCTTCTGTCTACAGAAAAAAAAGAAAATAGCTATTGATAAAACATCATGTATAACTATCCAGTATTGATGAGGGAAAAGACGGTTTAGCGCCATTAATATACCTAA
>JAFUVR010000041.1 GCA_017477485.1 Bacteroidales bacterium
CCTATAGTTGACTGCAGGGCTATGAGGTGCCGATTGATGTTGGAAGGGCTTACCACATCGCCATCGACCACCGTGAGTCGTCCCACACCGCTACGGCAAAGCATTTCAGCGGCATAGCCACCTACTCCGCCCAGGCCCACCACCAACACATGGGCCGCACGCAGACGTTCCACGCCCTCGGGGCGAAGAAGCATCTCTGTGCGTGTGTAGAGCGTGTCGGACATGATGTGTTCCTAATGATTATAACGAGTTAACTATTATGTGATATCTGAACGGGCAACCTTACAGACTACTGTTCAATAATTTCCTTAACCTGCACTTCATCCATCATCAGCCACGGCTTCAATCCTTTGGCTCGATGCCAATCAGGAATACGGCCGATGCCGCGCGCCACCACCCTAATGGCCTGCACTCCTTGACGACTCACATTGGTTCTTACCACCCTGACCACGGGCATACTCTGTTCTCGGTCAGCAGCATTGTAGTCAATCGGGGCCACTACGGAGTCGTTATAGGTCTGCCTATCGTATGAGAGATATACCACCACTTCCGAAGGAGCAAAAATCCAAGCCTCGGGACTATGGGCAAAGCGTAGTATCACCTCCTCGACATCCAAAGCACGTGCCAATTGAAACGAGGCTCCACAGTTGCCGCACGAAAAGCCAATCCAGCCATGAGACAAGTCGTTGACGTCGCCCAACTCACCATCAATGAGAGTCTGAGCAGCATTATGATTATAGGGCGTATTGGGCTTCTTGTCAAACGTTACGCCGGTCAGATAGGCATAGTCGCATCGCAACTGCGAGGTGAACGACGGCGCATCGCCCTTGCGGAAAGCACGGGCCTTGATCACCGTGGTGTTCTCTATGACAAATGGTCTTTCGTAATGCAATGAGGACATGGTAGGGTCGCTGCCGTCGAGGGTATAGTAAATATCGCTGCCCTCATCGGGCGACGTGATGGTGATGGTAAGTGGTCCGTCAAAACGTTCTCGGTCACGACTGATACGTGGCATCTCCAGCACGTTGGATGACACTTTGGGATATTCTACTCTACAAAAGTCAAACGGATTGTATTCTTCAAGGTCATAGGCACAGAGATGCACCACAAAATGAGTCTTACGGCCTGTAATGAACGTGTTTTCCGACACGTCGATGCCGCCCATAGCACTGCCGACACCAGCCATTTTCGCATCAACATTGAGCGTCCACGCTTTGTTTTCACGCAATGAAGAATAGCTCGAACTGCGGGCAAGAGCGAGGTCGCCATAGGGGTAGACGGAGAAGGAAAAATGGTTCTCGGGCATATTGACAAATAGTCCCGCGTCGCCATCCTGAAGAGAGAGCCAGCGCGTATCGCATCGGCTGCCTGCCTCCTGAGGATGAGGATAACGATAGAAGAGATTACCAACAGCATCAGCATAGGAACCCAGATGCACGCCGCCCTTGCGGTCGACATAGCTTTCCACGTCATGGCCCATCCAGCTGATGGTATCGAAGCGTCGCGTGAGTTCCATCTGTAATCCGGCACGCGGCATAGACTTCACTAGTTCAGAGAGCATAATGTCGCTACTCAGCAGGATGTCGCCGGTGGAGAGCAACAAAAGCGTCTGGCGCACATCCATCATCGTCGCATCAGAGGAATTGGTGTAGCGAACCATCATATCGACCGACACCGTATTGTTGTCCACTTGCTGATAGGTGATATCCGTAACCTCGCGGTGCATCTGGTCGGGACGTAGCACCTTCCATTGGCGGGCCACACTTGTCTCCGCACGGTCGTTGTCGGTAGGGACACGCCAAAAATTGAGTCTCACAGGTCCTTGCAACAACTCGCGGTCGTGGAATCGATAGGAAACGATTTCGCCCGACAGCATATCGATGGTCGTGGTGCCATAGTCGCCAGCCACAGCAATGGCTTCGAGACGTTGCAGCGAGTCGTCACTGCGTTTTTCTACCACGACAAGGGGTTGGCGATAGTCAAACAGTAACGGTTGCCGAGCCACCTCATCCATCGGTATAGCAAACTGAACACTGTATAATTCGGTTCCTGCCGCCATAACTCCTGTTGCATGGCGCTGGCGCAATGTGAAACGGATGAACATCTCTTCGCCAGCATACAGCTTTATCTTGGGAATCATAAGTTTGAAGACCTTGCTACTGTTGGCCGCCGGCAGGTTGGACACCTCGCCTGAAATGATTGTGGGCTTTAGGCTCGTGTAGATGTTATACTCCAATGTCAAGTCTTTGGAGGTGAAAAAATCGCAACGGTTCTGGATTGTGAACTCGCCTGCGTCCGGCGAGAAACTGCGAAGCGACACATCGTAGGGTCTGTAAAGATAAGACACCTCACGGAGAGAGGGCATTGCATTCCCGCTCAGCGACGAGAGCCCCTGTCGGCGGATGCCTCCAAAGTGCTCGTTGTCGAGAGTGAAATAGGTATTCCAACTGGAGAGAAAACCGCCCTGCACGTTGCTGTAGATCTCCACCATGCGCCACAGCTCCTCTATACCGCCCAAACTGTTGCCCTCACTGCTGCCATAGCTAAGTAGGAGCAATGGGCGTGACTGCATTCGACCCGTATACTGACGCACAGCGTCAAGCGAGGCGTTCTGGATGGCTATGATATCAGTGTTTTCGCCATATTGTGCACCTGCAAAAAGGATGGGGCGAAAGCGCTCTTTCATCTTGAGCTGCTTGAATGCAGCAATCATGCAGGAGCCATTGTCGTTGCTCTCGCCAAGCGACCACGTAATGATCGAAACATGGTTTTTATACCGCTCGTACATATTCTGCACCCTTGCAGCAAACAGTTCCGAGTAAGCGTTTTCAACAGCCAAGGCACGACTTTTGGTAGAATAGGGATGTATATTGGCATCGCAAATCACATAGAACCCATACTGGTCGCACAGTTCGTAGAATCGGGGCTGTGCAGGAGAGTAGGCAATAGTACGTATTGCGTTGATGTTGTGCTGTTTCATCAACTTGAGGTCTTCCTCAACGAGGTCATAGTCTACAATGCCATCCTCGTCGGTGCTATAGTCAGCATAGAGCACTCCTTTCAACGTGATGGGACGTCCGTTGACCATCAGGCGTCCGTCGCGGACTTCGATGGTACGAAAGCCGAAACGGGTGCCAACAGTCTCGATAAGATTCATCTTCTCGTCGAGCACACGGATGACGGCAGTATATAGGTTGGGCGTCTCCGCTGTCCACGCCATCACATCGGCAATCTCGCGACTGATGGCTACCGGCGTCTCGCTACGTTTGTCGAAGGCGAACCAGCGTCCCATCTTGTCCACCTGCCGGCCCTGCGGGTTCCACAGTTCCACCTCTACATAGTAGCGTCCCTTGCGGTTGCGGTTGGACATGTTGAATTCTATTGTTAGGTCGCCCATGCCATCCTTATAGTCAGCACGTATGGCATAGTCCTGCACATTGACGGAAGATTTGAGCAGCAATGCAGGCTCAGCAAGCATGCCCAGGTGATGCGGGTCGCGGTTGGTCTCGAGCAGGTTGGAAGTAGAAAGGCTGACCATCTGCAACGTGATGGTATTTGTCTTGCCCGGAAGAAGACGTGCCGTGATGTCGAACTCAGCCAGCGAACGCCCGTCTTCGGTATAGCCCACATAGGTCCTGTTCACCCACACATAGCAGGCTGACAGTGGTTGAAGCTGCAGGAAGACATCGTAGTCAGCCCAGTCTTTGGGCACCTCAAACTCCTTGTATAGCGTGGCCGTTGCGTTGCCTTTTTCTGGCAGTGCGGCACCATGTCCGATAGAGGGCATACGCAGTTTCTTCCCGTCCTTCATCCACCGCACATCGAGGATCGGCACTTCGGGCCATTTCTTACCATCAAAATCGGGGCTCTCTATCTCTGCAACACGGTCAACGAAATCCTCGGTATAGTCGCCATGCCATCCTTCGTCAAGCCAGATATAGGCAGACTGTTGGTAGTAGCCCCATTTTTCTATATCGTTCTCATCGTCGTAGGGAATCACGTTGACACGAGGGTAAAGCCGGTTTTGTTCGTACACCTCATGGTCACGCCATTCTGTGGCGTCACGTTTCTGACGATCACCTCCTTCGTCGGTCTGTGCGTAGGCTATTACCGACAGCATCAACAACATCGCCGCTGTCAAGAATCTTCGCACCATCGTGTAAGAAATAGTTTAGAAATTGATGCCAACGCCGGCTCTCAGCAAGTGGAACAACACAGGCTTACGCTCTGCCAGCAGGCCTCCATAGACAAATTCTACTTCGTTCATGAGCATCATCTGGTATCCCACATGGAGGCTAAAACCGAAACGCGGATTGATGGCAAATCGTGCACCCCCGTTTAGTCCAAAGAATACGCCGCCTTTATTGATGGTTATCGACTCGTCGCCGCCATTTGACATTCCCATGGGGAAAGAATAGCCAATCTGTACAGCGGTGAAAGGTGTCAGCCGGCTGCGCGTGTAATGACTGCGTAGTTCAATGAAGAGGGGCAGCTGTGTGTATCCGTCGGTGGAATGCTTGGCATAGGTGATACCAAGACCCACGGCGGTCTCTTTGCGTATCTGAAAACCTACCACTCCCGTAATTTCTGACAGGGCGACATCTCCATACTGCTTGTTCATATTCACTGCATAGGAGTAGTCCACAACACTATATAAGCCGTACCATTTGAACTCAATGTGGTCCTGGGCCGCCACGACACCCGTCGTCAGCACAGCCATCAACAGGACGAACAATTTTTTTTTCATAATGGGAGTGTTTTATTATTTCACGAATGTCTCCCGTGTGTATCGCCACACACAATAAGACGCTTCATTAAAGATTACAAAAATACGTTTTTTGCTGCATTCTGACAAAATTATTTTCCGTCCTGACGTCTACATTTCCTATGCCATAGTAGACTGCATTGGTGGTATGAGTACGCCATAATAATAAGACATTCCGCAGCCGCTACATCTCAATTTCTTCTCCAGAGGCATTGAAGAATTTATATTCCAGCAGGTTGAAACTCTCCGATGGCTTTACGGTGATGTATGTCTTCAGCTGCCACATCCATTTCATCCGTAACGAGGGGAAACCACGCATCACATAGGCATGGACATAGGGATGCACCATGACAGTGAGACGTCGTTCGTGCTGCACTTCCACGAGGTGACGCAAGCTGGCCTGCACCTCATCCACTATCACGAGGCTCGACTTGATAGTGCCCGTTCCGTCGCATAGGGGACACTTCTCCTGCACATCAACCTCCACGGCGGGACGTACGCGCTGTCGGGTAATCTGCATCAGACCAAACTTGCTCAATGGGAGTATCGTGTGGCGTGCCTTGTCTCGCTTCATCTCCTCACACATCACATCATATAGTTTCTTGCGGTTCTCGGCCTTGTGCATATCCACAAAATCGACAATCACGATGCCACCCATGTCGCGCAAACGCAGCTGACGAGCTATTTCCTTAGCCGACTCTATGTTCACTTGCAGGGCAGTATCTTCCTGGCCTTCACCCGACTTGATATGGTTGCCGCTATTCACATCGATAACATGCATGGCCTCCGTATGCTCGACATAAAGATATACACCCGAATGAATCGTAACAATGCGGCCGAAAGCCCTACGTATGTCACGCTGGATGCCGAACTGTTCGAAGATGGGCGTTTCAAGCTTATAGTATTTCACGATATCCGCCCTGTCGGGAGCTATGCTCTTAATATACTGGCGAACATCGTTGTACACCTGCTCGTTGTCTACATATACGTTATTGAAGTCGTCCGTCAGCACGTCACGCAATATCGCCGAGGCGGCACCGAGTTCCGAAGAAATTTTCTGCGGGCCATTGATACGTTTGAGCCTCTCAGTCATCTGCTTCCATGTCTCAAGCAGGTTGCGCAGATCGGCGTCCAGTTCCGAAACGGAACGGCCTTCTGCCATCGTGCGCACTATGATGCCAAAGCCCTCTGGACGAATACTTTCCACTATTCGACGAAGTCTTCGACATTCTTCCTTTCCTCTAATTTTTTGTGAAATAGAAATATGACTGCCAAATGGGGCCAGCACCAGATATCTGCCAGCAAAGGATATGTCGCACGTCAGTTTTGGTCCCTTGGTAGAGATAGGCTCTTTCGACACCTGGGCGATGAGATATTGCCCAACAGTAAGTATGTTGCTAAGATTGCCGACCTTTTCCAAGACGGGTTCTGTCGTGAACCCCTTGAGGGTGGCCATGGCCGCATCGCCATTCATAGCCAACTTCATATATTTGGCCAAAGAATTATAATTCAGTCCCAGATCCAGATAATGCATGAAGCCATCTTTGTCCGACCCGAGATCAACAAAAGCGGCATTAAGTCCTGACATAATCTTCCTCACGCGTCCCACGAACACATCGCCCACAGTGAATGGGCTGCTACCTTTATCCTTATGTAGTTCGACCAACTGCTTGTCTTCCAATAGTGCCAGTTGCATCTCGTCGCCTTTGGCCGATATAATGAGATCTTTTTCCACTTAGTATACCTTTTATGTATTTGTTAATTCGTTTAACTGCTCTGTAACTTATCTTTCACAAGCAATATTCCCAAACAGTTACTTCGTATAAAACAATGAATCAAAAGAAAGTTCTATAAATAGAGGTGGAATGCCAGCGTATATCTGACAACACCACGTTGTCCTCGATACCAATTATATGCATTTTATCAGTCTCTCCCTTTACTGTTTATCTTTAAGGCTTTTTCAAAAAAGTAAGTACATTCTTGTGTGGGAGAACCTACGCTGACATGTAACGTCTATTAAACAACAACTCACTATTCTATAGAAAAGTAAATATTTATCACAGGATCGGTGTCCATCCGACCATTCTCAATAAAAAAAACAAATTACACGGATTAGCCGAAACCATCCGATGTAATTTGTTTTAGTTTTTAGATTGTTTTAGAGCTGACTCCGAAGAGGCAGGCAGCCGTAGACTGCCTTACTTCTTCTTATGTCTGTTCTTGCGCAGGCGTTTTTTACGCTTGTGCGTAGACATCTTGTGTCTTTTGTGTTTTTTACCGTTCGGCATAGTTGTTAATATTAAAAGTTAGATTAAATTCCGATGATTCTTATTTCTCAGCCTTGCCATCCTTCACGTCGGTCATGAAGGTCTTAGCAGGTTTGAAAGCCGGGATATTGTGAGCGGGGATAAGGATGGTGGTATTCTTCGAGATATTGCGGCCCGTCTTCTCGGCTCTTTTCTTGATGATGAAACTACCAAAACCGCGGAGATACACATTCTCTCCACCGATCATGGACTCTTTCACCACTTCCATAAACTCTTCGACAGCGGTCTGGATAACGACCTTTTCGATTCCTGTTTTCTGATAGATATCAGAAACGATTTCAGCCTTTGTCATTACTTATTTTCTTTTATTGCTGTTATATAATTATTTATGAATTGTTTTTATTCAAAACA
>JAFUVR010000042.1 GCA_017477485.1 Bacteroidales bacterium
CAGAATGGGAAATAAATGACTGATAATTAGTTTTTTTTAATAATTAGCCGGTGACATGTGAGATGGCACGGGGTATTTGTGAAAAAAAAAACTTACCTTTGCAAATCGGAAAAGGCTATAGCACAAACCATTATTGCACAATCATGTCAGGTCTTCAGAAACTCTTCGCAAAGGTATATAAAAGAAGAGGGCTACTGATAATCATCACAGCGGCGGCGCTGCTGGAGCTTATCGCAGCGGTGCAGTACAACTATAGCCACCGCGTGATGGAGCAGGAGCTGGAGAAGCGTGCCGAGAGCGAGCTGACGATGAAGGCCATACTGATCAAAAGCACGCTGAATGCCGTTGAGGACATCCTGAGCAGTCATCAGTACGAGCTGCGGCGCGATCTGCCATTTCCCGACAGCATCACCGGCGACCTGCGGCGGGCAGTGAACGGATGCCGCTATGTGCAGGGAGGCTTCATGGCCTTCAGTCCCGGCTACCACTCCGACAGAGGCCGGCTGCTGGAGCTCTACGCACAGCGGGTGAACGGGAAGCAATATAGCGGGCAGTTTACGGAAGAGGAGCGCGACTACACGCAACAGGCTTTCTATCAAATGCCGCTGAGGGGAAACGGCCCCACATGGATTGACCCCTATAGGGACGGGGCGGGAAAGATGAAATATGTGGTGTCGTATGTCATGCCCATACGCGACAATGGCGGCGGGGTGGCCGGCGTGGCCGGACTGGATGTAGACCTGAAATGGCTGAGCGACACCATCAACAAGCGGCATCTATATCCCTCGTCCTTCTGCCTGCTGCTGACCGAGGACGGCTCTCCCCTGCTCTTTCCCGCCAAAGAGATGGTCGGACGGGAGTTCTCGCAAGAGCTTATCCGACTCATCAACGACAGCACCGTGGTCCGAAAAGAGAGCCGAAACGGACATTGCAAGACAATAGCCTTCAACATAGAAGACCGCAAGGGCACCATTTTCTACGCTCCCATGAAGGGGCAGCCACGCTGGCAGATTGCCGTGGTGTGCTACGACAATGAGGTGTACGGCTCGCTCAAGACGATGCGCCGCCACCTCGTTCTGCTCTTGCTGCTTGCCTTCGGCATACTGTTATACATGATAGTGCGGTTCGTACGCAGCGAAGAGAAACTAAACAAAAAAAAGATCGAGCAGGGCCAGATAGAAAACGAGCTGCGCGTGGCCAGTCAGATACAGCAAACCCTGCTGCCCGCGGACGATCCGACGCTCAGCGGGGTGGAAGACGTGGCGGTCGAAGGGCGGCTGATACCGGCCAAGGCCGTGGGCGGCGACCTGTACAACGCCTTTGTGCGCGACGAAAAGCTCTTCTTCTGCATCGGCGACGTGAGTGGCAAGGGCGTCCCGGCGGCGCTAATCATGGCCACCACGCAGACCCTGTTTCGCCACATAGCAGCGCGAGAGAGCAATCCGGCCCACCTGATGAGCCAGCTCAACGAGATAGCCTGCCACAACAATAAGTCCAATTTCTTCACAACGATGTTTGTGGGAGTGCTGGACCTTCCCACAGGCCTGCTGCGCTATTGCAATGCCGGGCACGAGGCCCCCGTCATAGCAAGACGCAGCGACAACGCCGCCACCCCGACGGCAGCACTGGAGTGTGGGATGCTGGAGATGAAGCCCAACCTGCCCATAGGCCTCTTTGACGACTTCCAGTATGAGATGCAGACCTTTCAGATGGAGCAGGGGATGACGCTATTTCTCTACACCGACGGCCTGACGGAAGCCCGCAATGCGGAGCACCAACTGCTGGGGCGCGAGCGGGCGTTGCAGATGATTGCGTCCTGCGGCACCGTCGAGCCCAGACAGATGGTAGCCCACGTGATAGCAGCGACAGCGGATTACTCACAAGGTGCGGAGCAGAGCGACGACCTCACCCTCCTCGCCCTATGCTATACGCCGGTCGAGGAGGAGAGCCTGCTGGACGAAGAGATCGTCCTGCGTAACGACGTGAGCGAAGTAGAGCGGCTGAACCAATTCATCAAAGGGATAGCCCAAAGCCTGTCGGTCGACAAGCGCCAGACCCTCAATCTGCGGCTTGCCGTGGAGGAGGCCGTGGTGAACGTGATGGAATATGCCTATCCCGACGGGGTGGAAGGGGCAATAAAAATCAGGACGAAAGCCGACGGACACCGGCTACGAATAGTCATCACCGACAACGGAGCCCCCTTCGATCCCACCCAGGCCACCGTGGCCGACACATCCCTCTCGGCCGAGGAACGCCCCATCGGCGGACTGGGCATCCTGCTGGTGCGAAGGCTGATGGATAGCATCAACTACGAACGCATCGAAAACCAGAATGTGCTGACACTGGTCAAGAAATACGATGCAGAGGGGCACTGACCATGCCGTCCTCCCATTTATAACGAATAGAAATCTCTCAAAAAAAGACAATACCATGAAGACAAGCATCCAAAAACTCGACGACAAATACTATGTAACACTGGAAGGCGAGCTTGACACCGCCTTTGCCGCCGAAGTGGGCACAACACTCCAACCCCTATACAATAGCAACGGGCTCGATGTCGTCATTGATTGTAGCAAACTTGAATACATCGCTTCCAGCGGGCTACGGATACTGATCAGCATCCTCAAGGGAGCCAAGGCTGGGGGCAGCAGAGTCATCATAAAAGACATGAACGAAGATATTCTCAGCGTGTTCAAGCTCACAGGGTTTATCAATATCTTCGATTTCGAATAATCCCCTTATCCTCATTTCAGCACATCCGAGAACAATGGATTTGGGATTACGACATCTATCGCTATCCTTCTTTTTGATGATAGCCACGACAGTGGTATGGGCACAGAGCGAGGGGGAGAACACGCTCAACGTGCGTCTGCAGGCCCTCAGCCACGGCGAGCTGCGGCACGGGGGGCTGGACGACACCCACACCGAAAACAACGACGAGACAGACCATGCCTATTTTCTGATGGGGCGTTCGCGCCTGATAGTCGACTATAGCCGTCCGCATCTCGAGACCAAGATTACAGCACAGCATTCGGGCATCTGGGGCCAGAAAGGGCAAGGCAGTTTCAACCTCAACGAGGCGTGGTTCAAGCTGTACACGTCGTGGGGGCTGTTTGCCCAGATAGGGCGGCAGGCGCTCTCCTACGACGACGAGCGCATCATAGGACCTAATGACTGGGCCATGGCATCGCTCTCCCACGACGTGATACGCGCCGGCTACGAGGGCTATGGCCATAAGGCCCACATCATACTGGGTTTCAACCAAAACGCCGAGAACACCTATGGCGGGACCTACTACAGCGACGGGGCGCAGCCTTACAAGAACCTGCTGACACTATGGTACCACTACGATGTGCCGATATGGCCACTGGGCATTTCGGCGCTTCTGATGAACATAGGGATGCAGGGAGGCATAGAGGGCGGTACCAACGACGACGTGCCAGAGAACCGGTACCAGCAATTGTTTGGCAGTTATCTCACGTTCCATCCCAATCGATTCTCGGCCGAAGCCTCGTTCTACAGACAGGTGGGGCACAACGAGAACAACGCCGTCCTCAACTCATGGATGGCCAGCGTCAAGATGCAGTACGAGGCCACCCGATGGGCACAGGCCATAGCCGGATACGACCATCTGAGCGGCGACGACTATTTTGCCGTGCCGCGTGCCGGGCAGCTGGGTGTGGTGCGCCACAGCGTGCTCAAGGGATTCTCTTCCGTCTACGGCTCACACCACAAGTTTTACGGCCTGATGGATTTCTTCTACGTAAAAACCTATCTCAACGGTTTTTCGCCCGGACTGCAGAACCTCTTTGCCGGATGCAGCATAAAGCCTTGGAAAAACCTCGAAATCAAGCTGATGTATCACTATCTGGCCATGTCCACCCACCTGAAAGGCATGGACCTGACGCTGGGCCACGATATTGATATCGAAGCATCGTATCAGATCATGCGAGACGTACGCCTGTCGGTCGGCTTCTCCTATATGGACGGCACGAAGACCATGGAGCAGCTGAAACGAGCTTCCGACAAAGACGCCCTACAATGGGCATGGTTCTCGCTGTCGGTATCGCCCACCCTCTTCACAACAAGATGGTAGGCCCTCTTGCATTAACAAAACACAACACGAAAAAAACAATACAATATGGCAATGACCTCGCCCTTAAGCAAAACACAATATGGCATCTATGCCGAGTGTGCCGGCCACAGCGGAGAAATCTGCTACAATCTTCCCTACCTTTACACCCTTGACAGGAGTCTGGACACAGACCGACTCTGCCGAGCCGTGGAGACAGTGGTGGCCAACCATCCAACCCTCTTCACACGGCTGACGATGGGCGACGACGGCGAACCCCAGCAATATGTCGACCTGCCGGCAAAGCCATGGACCCTGCGCGTAGAGGAGATAGCCGACATCAACGAGGTCAGGCCTACCCTTCCACAGCCCTTCAACCTTTTTGAAGACAACCTGTTCCGCATCCGACTGCTGCGCGATGCAGGGCATCTCTATCTTTTTGCCGACTATCACCACATCATTGTCGACGGAACCTCCATGCATCTGATGCTGGAAGAGATTGACAAAGCCTACCACGGCATAGCCCCCGAGCCAGAGGAGATGACGCTGGCCGAGGCAGCACAACAGGAGACAACCGCGATGCACAGCGACGCCTACGAGGCTGCCAAAGACTGGTATGCACAACATTTCGACTGCGGCGATGTCTCCACCCCCCTGATTGCCGACCGCGAGGAGAAGACCCCCACGGAGAGCAGCCTGCTGCGCACATTGCATATCGACGACAGCAGCATAGCGCAGTTCTGCAAATCCCATGGCATCTTCCGCAGCACGCTGTTCACGTCGGCCTATGCCTTCCTGCTCTCCAAATTCAACAACGACCCCGACGCCCTGTTCACCACAGTCTACAACGGACGTCAGGACCCCCGACTGCGCAACACCGTGGGCATGTTCGTCAAGACACTGCCGGTCTACACCCACTATGAGGCCGACAGCACGGTGCTCGACTTTCTCAACGCCCAGCAGGAGCAGATGAGCCAATGCCGCCAGAACGACATATACCCCTTCAGCGAGATGCTTGAAGACCTGCATCTGCACAGCCACTCGATGTTTGCATGGCATGCCACACTCTTTGCCGACGACCAGATGGGCGACCGGCCCATGAAAGCCGAACGCATCGGCAATAGCACTCTCGACGTACCGCTCTATCTGAAAGCCTTCATCCGCGACGGGCACTATCAGGTGAAAGCCGAATACAACGGTGCCGAGTATTCCGAGGCGCTGATAGGCCAATTTCTGGAGAGCTACGAAGCCGTGGTGGCGGGGATGCTGACGCACGAAAGACTGGCAGACATCGACATAGCCACCCGCGAACAGGTGCAACTGCTCGACAGATTCAACGAGACCGACGTAGACTACGATGCCACACAGACCATCGTGACACTATTTGCACGGCAGGCCAAAGCCACGCCCACACACACCGCCGTGGTCTTCAAGGAGCGGAGCTACACCTATGTCGAGGTCGACGAGCTGAGCAACCGCATAGCGGGCTATCTCACCGAGCAGGGGCTGGGCGAAGGGCACGTAGTGTCGGTGCTCATTCCACGCTGCGAATGGATGGCCATCGCGTCGCTGGGCATCCTGAAGACAGGGTGTGCCTATCAGCCTCTCGACCCCAGCTATCCCAAAGAGCGGCTCAACTTCATGATGCAGGATGCCGACACACGGCTGCTCATCAGCCTTGACCCCGAGGCAGAGGGAAAGGAGACAGAGAGCACGTGGCTGCAGGGGCTCGACGTGATCGGAGAGCGATCCATTCCGGTGCTCGACCTGAAGCAGATAGACCAGCTGAAGCCCTGTCCCGACTATCGGGCTGCCTCCATCACGCCCGAATCGCTTTTCATCCTGCTCTACACATCGGGCTCGACAGGAGTGCCCAAAGGCTGCCAGCTCACGCACGGCAATCTCGTGGCCTTCTGCCACTGGTATCAACGCTACTATACGCTACGTGCCGAGCATCGCGTAGCAGCCTATGCGAGCTATGGCTTCGATGCCTGCATGATGGACCTCTACCCCGCCCTGACCTGCGGTGCCTCGGTCTACATCATCTACGAGGATATCCGCCTCGACCTTGTGGCCCTGAACGAATATTTTGAACAGAACCACATCACCCACTCCTTCATGACCACACAGGTGGGCTATCAGTTTGCCACCAGCGTGGAGAACCACTCGCTGCTCTATCTCTCCACGGGAGGCGAGAAGCTGGCCAGTCTGACTCCTCCGACGGGCTACAAATTCTATAACGCCTATGGACCAACGGAATGCACCATCTACACCACCACCTATTGCGTGGAGAAGAAGATGAAAGAGATACCCATAGGCAAAGCCCTCGACAACATGCGTCTCTACGTTGTCGATCCGCAAGGCCACCGGCTGCCCGTAGGAGCTGCCGGAGAACTGTGGATATCGGGGCCGCAGGTGAGCCGCGGATACCTCAACCGGCCAGAGAAAACCGCAGAGACCTATATCGACAATCCCTTCGTTGACAAGGCCTCGCCTACGGAAAACGACCGCAAATATCAACGTGTCTATCGTTCGGGCGACATCGTGCGTTTCCTGCCCGACGGCAACATCCAGTTCATCGGGCGGCGCGACGGACAGG
>JAFUVR010000043.1 GCA_017477485.1 Bacteroidales bacterium
CAACCTCATCGTGCATTTTTTCTGAGTGAGTTGCGCCATTTAGAAAGATTCGTATCTGTTGTGGCCACTTGTTCGGCCAAATGCATGTTAACATTGTCATTATACATGCGCAAGGCATACATCACTCGGCAGTCGGCCATCACATCTACCATGCTGTCCAATGCCCTGTCGAGCGACTCTCGTTTCCTTTCTTCGTCGGCATAGAAGGTCCTGTAGATACCCCGCATGATGCCGTGAATATCTTCAATCGTCCTGTGTCCGAGAGTGTACCTAAGTTCGCGTGGCATGTGGTTCAACAGCTGCGTCGCATAAACCAGCATGTCCAGTGTTGCCTTGTAGCATTTCAGGTCTTCACATCGTATGTGGCGCTTTGTATCGGCAGTCATCACATCTGCTTGGCGCTTCATCTCGCCGTCGATGACCTGCCTTTTCCAAGCGTCGAAATCCACCTAGAACGGCAACAGCGGCACCTGTACCATGCACCACCCGTTGCTGACAACTGCGTGAGGGAAACGTTGTGCCATCGTTGAGGCTGGAAATCCTGCCGAAAGAATGGTCTCGCCAATGTTTTTATACTCTCTGACGTTCAATTTGAAGCGATACATAATGGAGAGGAAGCATGCCGACCTTTCGTAGGCTTTCATAAACGACCCTTCTTCAAAGAGGACAATCCTATTGTCGGGCTTTGATCGTTCTATCTCCAGTATTTCCTTTATTGTTGGCATTTTTTTTGTTTTTTTTTCGTGCACTTTCCCCGCCTACGGCGATGAAAGTGCACACTTTTAGTTTTAGTTTTATAACCCCTGCACGAGGCGAACGGACATACCGAAGTAGCGGAAGTTGTTGCACTGGGCGTACATGACGCTGCTGAAGAAGCCGAGAGTGTGCGCGCTGTTGGAACTGATGTACGTGGAGGACCAATAGTAGCCGCCAGAGCCTGCGTTGTTCACCGTAGTCCCGACGCGGTAGCCCGCGGCAGGAAGAAACACGCACCCTGCTGCCTCCATGCGCGACCACTCAGATTCCGTGAAAGTATCGGAATAGCCAGCATTGCTGCTGTTGGTGTTGTTGGGGATGGGGATGCCTGTGGGATGGGTGTAGTTGTCGGGGAAAACTATCATGCCAGCTTTCCCATTCACAGTGGCCTTACAATAGCGGGCATTGGAGGTGCCACGGATGACGCCCGTGGTAGTGCGGGTGTTGAGCAGGTAATTCCATTCCGAAGACGTCAGCGTGCGCCATCGTCCGGCCACGTTGCCGCCATTGCTGATGGCGTTGTGTACACCCCAGTCGTAGTGGGCGCTTGTGCCAGTGAGATTGCGACTTGCTTGGTTGGTGGATGGGCCATAGCCATAGTAGTTGTAGGTCTCATCGACCGTTGAAGAGGCTGTCTCCCACGGCTGGTAGCGCTGGTTGTAGTAGTCGGCAGGGTCGTGGTAGCCGCTGGTGCCCCAGCCGAAGAGGTCTATCCATGCCGACTGCGTGGCACGCGATGCCGTCGCCGTGGTGTTACCGCTGGCGTTGCCAATATAGTCGTACTGGTGCTCGGCAAAACGCCAAGTATTTGTCGAGGCCCGGTACTGCAGGTTGCCCTGCGAGAACTTCACACTCGTGTTGGACGACACCGAGAAGGTGCCAGGCAACGCCCCGTCGGTTATCACCACGCTGCCCGAGCTGATGGTGAGGTGCAACGTGTCCGCCGAGGGGCATCCCGAGGCGTTGGTGTAGGTATAGACATAGATGCCCGAGGCGGTATAGGTGTTGCCATGCCATGTGTAGGATGTGGTAGCGGACTGAGTCTCCGCATTATGCGTGCCGTGGTTGATGGTGAGGTGAAGCGTTACGGTGCTGTCGCAGCCCGCCGCGCTGCCGCCCGCGAAGGTCTTGCTGGCGGTGGTGGACGCGGTGTAGGTCTGCCCGTTGGCAGGCCATGTGTAGCTGTCGCAGGCCGTGTGGCTTATGCTGCCCGCATAGCTATGTCCAAGGCATGGGTTGGCGGTGCTGACAGAATCGACCGAGTCGATACGGTGTGCCAGGCGGCGCGAGAGCGAGTCATAGACATGTATGGTGGAGTCATAGACATGTATGGTGGAGTCATAGACATGTATGGTGGAATCCAAACGTCGTATCAGGCTATCCACTCTGCCACAGGTGGCGTAGCAGGCGCCAGCAGGAATAGTAGAGATGTTCTGCTGTATGACGGTGGAAGAGTCGCGGATGATGGTGACGATGGAGTCGCGCAGAAGGGTGGTAATGGAGTCGCGCAACAGCGTGGTTATATTGTTATTGACAACGTTCTGCATTTGTCGCACCGAGTCGGAGATTTGGTTTTGAACCACCGTGTTGTTGGCTCGAACCACGCTGTCCACATAGTTGTTGACCACTGTGGTGTTGTTGGCACGGATGACGCTGTCGATGTAGGTATTGCTAATGTTGGCGTTGCCGCTGGAGGGTAGGACGATATAGCTGCCGCCAGTGAGGTAAACAGTATCGTGGCCAAGGGTGAGTACCTGCCGTTCCTGATAGTAGCGGGCAGTGTCGGAGAGTGTGGCATGTTGCGCCGTGGTGGCAGAGGCAGCGACGGAGGCCAGTGCCACATGCGCCGCGGTGTCGGCAAAGAGGGCAAAGGGCACGCTGAGGAACTGCTGGGTGGTGGTGATGGAATAGTTGGTGCCGCCGTCAGGGTCGATGTCGGTGGAAGCATAGAAGGGGCCACTACCCCAGTCGATAGCGGCAAAGGTGCCAGAAACTGCTGTGCCTTGCCCCACGAGGATGGTGTAGAGCCCGTTAGCGTTGGTGGTGGCGGAATGGGTCTCCACAAAGATGGGAGAAGCTACTGGTGAACCTTGCATAATACTGACGCGCAGGGTTATAGCACGGCCGGAGAGCAGATGCCCTGCGGCATCGCGAACCACGGCCTGCTGAGTAACGGCCCGCGGTGCCTGAGCGTGGAGGGTGGCGGACGAGAATGCCATGGCGAGGAAAAGAAGGGAAAATAGGTATTTTTTCATGGGAGATTTTTTTGTTTTTTCTTTTTTGGGGAGGATTCTCCGGATTCTATAGAGGTTTCGGATTCTTCGGATTTTCAGGAATCTCTGGAGGTTTCTGGGAGTCTGGGGTTATCGAGAGGAGGCATATCGGATTCAAATCACATTCTGATATAAACACGAGAGGGGCGTGTTCGCGCGACAGGCGGAAGGGGTTGCCACGGCGGAAGCCAATGCGCTTGCCGAAGGTGAAGCTATAGGTGGCTTGGATGCCAAAGGAGATGTAGCGCAGGTGGGAGGCCAGCTGGCTCTGCATGGCGGGCCGACGGCGGAGGTTGCCATCCACAATCTCAGCCATGGGCTGTGGACCTCCGATGGGGGTGCGGTTGAGGGCGAAGTCGATATAGCCGCCGAGGATAACCATCTGCTTGTCGTCGAGTGCCAGGCGTTGGCCTCCTTCCAACGAGAGGGTGGCATAGCCGAGGTAGGCCAGACCTCCGCCCGAGAGGGAGGATAGCGTGTAGCGGCCACGCTCGTCGGCAAGACGGTCCACCTCTACGGGCAGCGGCACCTCGGAGCCCACGCCGTCGAGGGCGTAGCCCACGCCTACGGTGGTGGCGCCATAGCTGTAGGACGAAGAGACCGACAGCGGTAGGAAGAAGCGGAGGCCGGCATTGAGGTAGAAGTGGTCGTCTTGGAAGACCATCTGCAGCGGTATGGCGAGGAAGAGGGCGTCCCAGTGTTCGGCCACGTCGGTGGTGATGGCCGTGAAGTGGGTCCGACGCACGTCGCGACGCTCGTTGTTGAATATCTCTATCTCGCCCATGGCGGAGCTTTCCACCCTGCCGGAACGCATGCCGCCGCCGAGGTAGGCGAGGCCGAGGCCGGTGTGGATGCCGTTGGTGCGGCTCCAGAGGTAGGTGTAGCCGAAGTCGAGGCGGGTGGCGAAGCCCAGCCGCGTGGGGGACGTGAGGCGGCTGTCCACCATCAGGCTGCCGAGGCCGTCGGACTGCGTGATGGTGAAGTTGGAGCGCAGCTGCTTGTTGAAACGCATCTGCTGCCGCAGGTTGTAGGACTGCTGTGCCTCGGCATGGAGCGCAAGGCAGAGCAGCAGGAGGCAGAGGATGGCGCGACTGTGTTTTAGAATGAAGAAGTGCATGGGGGACAAGCGGAGGGGATGGGATTTAGCGTACTATGAGTTTGCGTGCTATCTGCGTGCCATCGGCGGCCACGAGGCAGAGCGTGTAAACGCCTGCCACGGAGGGGGCATCGAAGCGAATCACGTCGGCAGAGGGTTGCGTCTGCCACAGCTGACGCCCATGCAGGTCGAGCAGTGCGAGCGTGGAGCCCTCGACAGCACCCTGCAGGACCACCGCCACCGTTGATGCCGCCACGGCGGGATTGGGGCTGACAAGCATAGAGACAGGCTGGCCGTCGCCCGCCTTGGCAGGGCCGAGGCACACCTCGTTGGAGCGCACCCAGCGTCCGCCATGGGCAGGCACCTCGACATAGAAGCAGCCCGACAGGCGACGGTAGGTGCTGCCCGCAAGGTCGTAGTAGATGTCGTTCTGCGCCAGCGGCACAAGCTCGCCGTCGTGGTACCAGCGGTAGCCTGCGTAGTCCACGCGGGCACTGTCGCTCCCGCCCGGGTAGTGGTCCACCATCATGAGCTGGTAGTTGTAGCAGTAGATGACCGGCACAGGGGCATCGGCAAGCAGTGCGAGGTCGAGATGCAGCACGCTGTCGCACCCCTCGGCATTGGCGGCAGGGAGGGTGTGGCTGTAGATGCCGGCGGCTGTATAATCGTTGCCATGCCATGAGTAGGAGTAGGCACCCTGTGCCTCATGATTGGACGAGGAAGAGCGGCGCACAGTGAGACGGAGCGTGACAACGCTGTCGCAGCCGTTGGCCGAAGGGAAGGTGCTGGTGGCAGTGGTGTCGGCACGATAGGTGGTGCCATGCCACACAAGGCTGTCGCACACCGAGAGGGTCTCGACGCTCTCGGCGGCGGGCAGCACCATGAGCTGCAGCACACGCAGGTTGTCGCAGTCCTCGGCTTTGCGATAAAGACGATGAAAGAAGCGGAGTCCAGCCGTAGCGGTGCTGTCGGCCGTGAGGCTGAAGTCGGCCAAGGCGAAGGGCTGGTGCTGGCAGACCGAGGCCGAAAAAGTGTCGTAGGATGGCTGGCAGTAGGGCTGCTGGACACCCTGCGAGGTGGCGGTGCCGGAGGCATCATAGTGGCAGTAGGGCTGGCCCCACGACAGTTCGACGGTGCCGCCTGCACCCGTGCCGCTGCCGCCGGCAGCGACATGGCCGCTCTGGGCACGCAGCGAGGTCAGAATGGAAAGGGTAATGAGTATAGCAACAAAAGGTTTCATAGAAGCAAAGGCAAAAAAGCCGTCAGTCATAAATGGCTGATGGAATATGGTTTAATGAAATGTGTGGCAACGCCGAGGGTGAGCATACGAGGCATTGCGGTATGGAGAAAAAAAAATGCGGTATAGCGAAAAAAAATGTCTCCCCGCCGAACAACGGCAAGAAGACATCGCAAAACAAACGGGCAGACACAGGACCACCGTCTGCCACAAAGAAAAACGAAAAAATACGAAAATTTAAACTGGTCTAAATTAGACCAGCCCCCACCCACTAAAATACTACATTTCAATCTATTAAGAAACAGACACAGAGTATAATAATACGTTTTTTGGACTGTGAAAGAATTGCAAAAGTAAACTTTTATTTCAAACCATAGAAGAAAAACGCAACATCAGTGCGAAAAAAAGCAAAACAACATCAGAATAGAAACAAACCAACGACAGAATAAAAACAAACCAACATCAGAAAACGAATTGTGGTTCGACCAACAAAAAAAGGTGTCCGACAAAAAAAAGGTGTCCGACAAAAAAAGGTGTCCGACAAAAAAGGTGTCCGACAAAAAAAGCAAAACGAATGATGATACTCTTATAAACGAAGAACAAGTTTAGCGGAATGGATACCGATAAACACAAAAAAGGAGAACGCAGGTTTCTATTGTCCAGTTCTATTGCCCAAATTGCAATTGTACGGACCATCCAATCAAGCAAAGACTATCGAGACGGTACAGATATTGCAGTGGAAAAACGAGAGTCCATCAACAGAAAAAAAACCGTCCCAATGCGTTAGACATGGGACGGACTTAAGGAGAGGGTTGCGGATGTATTCCGCAGAGAGAGACGATTAGAAGTTATACTTGACGAGGAGGCAGATGCGGCTGCCGTTGACGGTGTGGGTGTCGTCGGCGTCGAAGGTGCCATTGGCCTTCATCTGGGCCTTGTCGCCATAGTTCACAGAGGTAAGCTCATATTCGAGACCCACATTGAAATGAGTCAGGTTGTAGCTAATAGCGGGAGCAATACGCCACATGTAGTCGATATTGTTGACCGTGTTGTTCTTCATATAGAGCGTGTAGGGGATGCCATTGGCGGGAGCGGCAACGAGGTCGTCGGCAGTACCAAGGTTCTTCATAAAACCGAAGAAGAGGTTGGCCTTATACTTCTTTCCATAGGCGAAGTCGATATAGCTGACACTGCTGCGCATAGGCGTATACTCTTGGCTGCCATCGGGGTTGATAGCCGAGATGCCATAGCCGCTCATCTGGTTGACATGGACAGTGTTCTGAGCGTAGGTAGAACGCACTTTGACCGAGAAGAGGCCGTTAAGGTATTGGAAATAAGCAGTGGGAGAGACCGAGGTAAGGCGGTCGTCGACCTTGACATTGTGGGCTGGGTCGGTGGCAGTGGCGGCGATATTGGCCGTCACACGGGGACGGATGGTGAGCACATCGGCACCAATCTGGGCATAGACATGGGCATCACGATAGTTGAGTCCGACGAAGACCTCGGGCACCAAGGCACGGTTGGCGTACTTCTCGTTGGCACCGTCGGGGCCATTGGTAAGGAACTGGTACTGATAGAGCAGATGAGCCTGGGCACCAAATCCGGAGGGCGAGGTATACATATAACGGAACTGTGGCGTGCGGCTGTGGGCACGGAAAGGAGCGCCGGCGGCAAAGCCCAGGGCATCGGGCATGATCTCGCCACTCAGCGGATGCCAGTCTTGACCCACACGGATTGCATGACGTCCACCCCAGTTGAGGTCTACCCACGCCAGACGGAGACGGAGCACCGTATTGTTGTTGCCGAAACCGGCAAAGTCGGCCTCGACGCGGCCCGTGCTCTTGGCACCCAACACATCGGGGCCACTGAGACGCAATCCGAAACGAGTGGAGAGGGCATGGAACTGCATAGTAGGAATCTCATTGATATCAACATCGCCAAACTGCTCACGCTGAGTTACGGGCAGTGCAAAATCTTCGTCGAAAGGGAGGTTGTTGTAGTCCGACCCGCAGACGGTATACATAGAACGATTGTCGAAGGTGAGGAAATTACGCACAAAACCGTAAGGCGTGATGCTCACCTTCTGAGGCTTGGCCTCGGGAGCAGGCTGCTCCTGAGCCATGGCGGCAAGACCCATGAGAGCTGCCGAGAAAAGGATGAGAGTTTTTTTCATCTTGAAAATAGTCTTGTTGTTTCATTAAAGAAGGGCGGGCACAGCGTCCCCGCCCTAAGGATTATAACAAAAGATAGGGTTCTTCTGTCCGTTAGCAGACAGAGAGGCCCAGTTTGGATGCAAAGATCAGCCAGAGGTACATGAGCACCATGCCCACGACACCGACAAGGATGCCGACAATGGCCATGTCCTTCTGCTGGATGAATCCCTTGCCATAGGCCAAGGCATTGGGAGGCGTGCTGATGGGCAGGGCCATGGCCAACGAGCAGGAGAGGGCAATGCTGACGAGCAGCGTGGTGGCACCACCGAAGGGGGCCAGCTGCTCGGTCATGCCGGTGCCGACAGCCGCAAGGATGGGGATGAGCAGCGCAGCCGTAGCACTATTGGACATAAAGGTGGACATAACGATAGCTATCAAGCCACTACCGATGAGGACGAGCATAACAGGCCAGCTGCTGAAAGGAATGCTGTTGACCATGTGGGCAGCCAGACCCGTCTTGTCGAGACCCACGCCGAGGGCGAAGCCGCCGGCCACGAGCCATAGGACATCCCAGTCAACCTTCTTGAGGTCGTTCTTGTCGAACACACCGCAGATGGTGAATACCGCGAAGGGAATAAGGGCCACGCTGAATGAGTTGATGCCGGTCCACTTGCCGGTGACCCAGAGGAGAATGGTAACGATAAAGGTGACATAGACCACCCAAGCCTTGGGGCTCTGGTCGAACTCTCCTTCGATTTCCACATTGACGGTCTCACCCTTGCCAAAGGGGAACATCTTTTGCAAGAGAATCCAAGCGAAGAAAAGGATGACGATGACAAGCGGAACCATGATCATCATCCAGTTGCCGAACTGGACGCTGGCATTCAACGACTCGCCAAGGAACTTGACCGCCGTAGCATTGGGAGGCGTTCCGATGGGGGTACCCATACCGCCCACGTTGGCCGCGATGGGGATAGAAAGGGCCAGACCGATGCGGCCACGGCTCTCCTTGAGATTGGCCAGCACGGGGGTAAGGATGGCCAGCATCATAGCCGCCGTGGCGGTGTTGCTCATAAACATCGAGAAGAGGGCAGTGATGATGATGAAGCCAAGCATAACCATGTGAGGTTTGTTGCCGAAGGGTTTCATCATGACCTTGGCCAGTGCGGCATCGAACTTATACTTGGTGGCAGCAATAGCCAACACAAAACCACCCATGAAGAGCATGATGGTAGGGTCGGCAAAGGCGGCCATGATAGCCTTATAGCTGATAGCGTTATCGGGCATCACGCCGTTGGGGCGAAGGAAAGCCACCATGCTGTCGGAGGTGGTAACGAGCATAAGCACCATGACGAGTACCGAAGTGGTCCAAATGGGGATAGGCTCGCTGATCCACATGCAGGCGGCCAAGACAAAGAGCGCTATGACACGCTGCTCGACCACGGTGAGGCCCTCAATGCCGAAAAAAGTCGTGGGGACACACCAGCAAAAGAGCGTCAGCACAATACTGACAATCCAACCGATAATTTTTTTCTTATTCATATCATTAAAAATAGTTAAAGAAGAGTCCTTAAAGTCCTTGAAGACCTTAAGGACTCCGTTGCCTAATAAATCAGACGAGATTAGTCACCCAGCGTGGCCACCATAACGGCCTTGATGGTGTGCATACGGTTCTCGGCCTCGTCAAAGACGATGCTGTTCTCGCTCTCGAAGACCTCTTCGGTAACTTCGATACCGTCGAGACCGAACTGCTTATTGACATCGCGTCCCACCTGAGTCTCAAGATTATGATAGGCAGGGAGGCAGTGCATGAACTTGCATTTGGGGTTGCCAGTAGCTTTCATGAGCTCGGCATTGACCTGATAAGGCATGAGCATATCGATACGCTCTTTCCACACCTCGGCAGGCTCGCCCATGGAGACCCACACGTCGGTGTAGAGGAAGTCGCAACCCTTGACACCCTTCTTGGGGTCGTCGGTAACGGTAACCTTGGCGCCGGTCTCTTTGGCTATCTCCTGGCACTGTTTGATGAGGTCCTTGGCAGGTTGGAGTTTCTTAGGAGCGATGATGCGGACATCCATACCCATCTTGGCACCTCCGACCATGAGGCTGTTGCCCATATTGAAGCGGGCATCGCCGATGTAGGCGAAAGTAACCTGGTTGAGGGGTTTGTCGACGTGCTCCTGCATGGTGAGGAAGTCGGCCAGAATCTGGGTGGGGTGCGACTCGTTGGTGAGGCCGTTCCACACGGGGACGCCGGCGAACTTAGCCAGTTCTTCAACGATATCCTGTTTGAAACCACGATATTCGATGCCGTCGAACATACGAC
>JAFUVR010000044.1 GCA_017477485.1 Bacteroidales bacterium
GATATTGGTGCCACGGCGGCGGATATCAGTAGTCTGGCTGTATTCCACGACTGAGCCATCGACCATTTCGGTATAGGGGCCATAGCTCACGACGGTGTCATAGCCCTGGCCGGTAGGATTGATTACGACACGGATATTCGTGATATCGTAGCAGATGTCGGAGGCGTGATAAGTGGTGTCGTAATAATTACCGCTATACTGGTAGTACTGATCGTTATAGAAGACAAAGCCACAACCCGTAAGCATCGTGTCGATAAAAGTGTTCTCACATTCAGGTTCGGTGGTGTCGGCGGCATTCACGATGGTGACCATAGTGGGGACCACGCGGCAGTTTCTGCCAGACTCGTTGCGGATATCGTTGGAGTCGAGGATACCATAATAGACATAGGCAAAGCCGCTCTCGGTGAGGGTATGCGACTGGCCACCACGGTCGACATAGGTGTAGGGCATAGTCTGAGAGACATAGTCGGTATCGGCAATGGTTTTCACCTCGAAGAGAATGAGCTTATGCATGGCATAGTTGAAACAGTTGTCATCGGAGTGCTGCGTGGTGTCGGGGATATACTGCACCTCCTGCTGCGCATTGTAATAATAGCTGATACCGTTGTAGGTAAACGCATTGCAAGCCATAAACTCGCGGCTGTCGTAGGTCGCCTCGCAGTCGACAGAAGTAGAATCCTGCGGCTGCTGACCATTCAGAATAAAACTGACATACTGGCCCGTACATCCGACAGGTCTGCCGGCGGTCTCGTCGTAGACGAACTGAGTGACAACGAGGGTGGTATCGGCAGAGATGACTACTTCGACGTTGGTGCCTTCATCCCAATAGGAATAGGGATAGGCGTCAAGGTACCTGGTCTCCATGCTGTCGAGGATTCTGGGCTGAAAGATGACAAGGTCGAGCGGGAAGACCTCGCCATCGGAGGTATAGCGGATGCGACCCGACTCATAGTGGATCTGCCCGTCAGGGGCGGTGTAGCTGCCGCAGCCGTAGACAGGGTCATCCACCTGTTGTTCTTGCATACGGATGGCCACATCTTGGACCATACATATAGCGCCATTGACACTATCGTCGATTGTAATCGTATGCCGACGGAGTATGGTGTCGCTATAGATCCAGCTTTTCTGTTCATACATTCTTGACATAGAGACACCCACGACATCCATGAACACATAAAAGCTATCCGATGCGTATTCGGTAACCATATCCACTTCCGTATTAGTGGGGGTGAGGATGACAAGGTCGGCAGAGATAGGCTCGCCGCTCTCGTCTATAAAGGAGATGGGGCCGGAGGCATAGAAATATTCGCCGTTGGCATAGAAATACTCACAGGCGTAGATAGTCTCGGAGGTCGTGGTGCCAGCATTCGGAATCAGGTGGAGAGGGAGAATGCTACAAATAGCGCTCCCATCTTCCATCTCGTTGATTATCTGACGATTGATAACAGTATCATTATGGATATCAAGCGTATAGGTTCTCGACCCGACCATGTAGGTGTACTGATAGACATCGGAAAAATACTCCGTTTCGTCCTCTGCATAGGTGGCAGGCAACATGACGAGGTCGATGGTGATAGGTTCGCCCGTAAGGTCGACATAGTTGACCAGGCCCGACTCATAATAGGTCACGCCGTCGGGAGCAACAAATGTCTCACAAGCGTAGACCTTTTCGTATTCCTCGGTCTCGACGTTGGGCATCATGTCTCTAATGTAGTAATCGACAATAGCATAGAGAACATAATAGCCTCCGGAAGTCACGCCATCGGCATTCAACGTGGCGCGGCGGGTCTCTTGATTATAGACGTTGGTATCGCCATTGAAGATGAACTCAATGTCGCCCAGGCTGAACACAGAGCCCAACTCGGCCATCGTGTCTACACTTATCAGTCCGTTATAGAACTGGATTGTGAAAGCGATAGAGCTGTCAGCAGCGCCTGTGACGCCATCGCCTCCATAGTTGTAGAACGGATAGTTGCCATCCTCGCTGATGGTTTGGAACCGGCCGTTCCAGAAGACCCTCACCGAGTCGCCCGTCAGTTCATACACCTGCTGGGCCTGTAGCCTTGGGACCCATAGCATAGCCAGGATGAACACGGGAAACAGAAAGAATAGTTTTTGCTTCATGTTGATTGGTTTTTGATTATTATATTGATTCTTTATTCTTGACAAGACAATATGCAATCAAACAGCCCCTTTTCATCTGTAACTAACAAATTGTCAAACGAAATAGACCTATTCAATAATACATATAATGTTGGCAAAACTACAAAAAAAAAGATAACTTAACAATAAATTACAACATATTTATCAACATCATACGCACAACCGATAAGAGGGCCATCCCATACTCATGCCAGACTATTGGGGAACAACAGAGAGGCATTGCATTTTTTTTCGTACCTTTGCTTGTTTTTATCGGGAAGCATCGTAGAGCACAAAGACATTAAGTCCCCGCTGCTCTTCTAAAGCCACAAGTAAACATAAACAACAAAGAACCATGTTCAGCAAAGAAACCTACATCAGCCGTCGCACCCAACTGAGAAAAGACGTGGGACACGGCATCATTGTCATCCAAGGCAACAACGAGGCCCCCTGCAACTATACCGACAACACCTATTGGTTCCGTCAGGACAGCACCTTCCTCTACTTCTTCGGCATACAGCGCGACGGACTGGTGGGCGTGATAGACTGCGACAACGGCCGCGACTATCTGTTTGGCAACGACATTGATATTGACGACATCGTGTGGACAGGGCCGCTACCCACCGTCAAAGAACTGGGCGAAAGCGTAGGCATTGCCCACAGCGGCGACATGAAGGCGTTGCAGACCTTCTGCACCAAAGCCATCGACGACCGACGGAAAATTCATTTCCTCCCGCCCTACCGCACCGACAACCGGCTTGCACTTGCCGAACTGCTCGGCTTGCATTACGATGCCGTCAGTCGCTATGCCTCGCTCGACCTCATCCTGGCCTGCGTCAAACAACGGAGCATCAAGAGTGCCGAGGAGATTGCCGAAATCGAACGTGCCATCGACACCGCCTACAACATGCACGTAGGAGCCATGAAGATGGCCATGCCCGGACGCTACGAATATGAGCTCGCCGGCTTCATGGAAGGCGAGGCGTGGAAAGGCAACGGGCCCGTATCGTTTCCGGTCATCATGACCATCCACGGCGAGACCCTTCACAACCACGGCCACAACAACCGACTGGAAGTGGGCCGCATGTTGGTGATGGATGCCGGATGCGAAACCGCCATGAACTACTGCTCCGACATCACCCGCACGGTTCCCGTGGGAGGACGTTTCGACGAACGTCAGCGGGCCATCTACGAGAGTGTGCTGGCCGCACAGATGGAGACCATACGCATCAGCCGCCCCGGCATCACCTATCAGCAGGTGCACACCGAGGTGAGCAAGATACTGGCCGCCGGCTACAAAGACCTCGGCATCCTCAAAGGGTCGGTCGACGACATCGTGGCCTCCGGAGCCCACAGCCTGCTTATGCCCCACGGCCTTGGCCACATGATGGGCCTTGACGTCCATGACATGGAGAACTACGGACAAATCTACGTAGGATATGACGATGAGACCCGCCCCAGCCAACAGTTCGGGCTGGCCAGCCTGCGCTGTGGACGTCGCTTGGAAGAGGGTTTCGTCATCACCGACGAGCCCGGCTGCTACTTCATTCCCGCCCTTATTGACCAGTGGCACGCCGAAGGAAAACACACAGACTTCATCAACTACGACGAACTGGAACAGTGGAAGGACTTTGGCGGCATACGCATCGAAGACGATATCCTCATCACCCATGACGGATGCCGTGTGCTGGGCAAGCACATACCGAAGACTGTCAAAGAGATAGAAGAGACCATGGCCACTAAATAAACAAAAAAGAACGTTTTCGACAAGCCGAGAGCAATGGAAGCTTGCTTTCATTGCCGAGGCGAGAACCGAAGGTCGCGAGCACCTTTGAATCAAATACGATCAAGCGAGCAAAACGGCCTAATGAAATTAAACGTTTTCGACAAGCCAAGTCCAGGCGAGCCTGCTCGTCTGGTAAGCCGAGAACCGAAGGTCGCGAGTCCCTATGAATCAAATACGATCAAGCGAGCAAAACGGCCTAATGAAACAAAACGATAGTCAGCCACCTCCGTCGGCAGACACTAACGGGGGGCACGTGTCAGAAAAAACTCCGATAGGGGAAACGCCCACACACCACAGGCAGGCTATGGCGAAGACCGAAAAGGCCTGACCACACAAGAAAACAGAAAGAATATCAACAACAAAGACCTCACGCAATGCAAAAGATTGAAGTCATTATCGAGAATACCGGAGAACGCCTCATGGTAGACGAGGGCACCCCCTTGTCGTCCATAGCTCCTTCCAACGACCGCCACTGGCTCGGTGCCTTGGTAAACAACCGCGCCAAGCCCATGTCCTACACCATTTTCCGCCCCAAGAAAATACAATTCTTCGACATACGGCAGAAACCGGGCTGGTTTGTCTACGAGAACTCAGTATCCTTCCTGCTTCACAAAGCGGTACGCGACTGTTTTCCCGAGGCACGATTACTGGTAGAGCACACCATGATCGTAGGCTTTTTCTGCCGCATAGTGCCCGACAGCAGCGAAAGCACTCCCCTACCCGACCAAGCCACCATAGTAGAGCGGGTACGGAATAGAATGAAAGAGCTACAAGCCCTTGACATCCCCTTCGTCAGCCGCACCATGCTGCGTGAAGAAGCCCTGAAACTGATAGAGAAAGCCGACCTGCCCAAGACCTACCAGCTGGTAGAGCACATGAAGCGGATTTACGTCGACATGCAGTTTCTTGACGACACCCTGCACGTGACCACCAACATCCTGGCGCCCTCGACAGGCTGCCTCACCACATGGGATTTTGAGGCCTACGAGAGCGGATTCCTGCTGCGACTCTATCAAGACAAGCCCGAGCCCATCAACGCTCCCAAGAAACTCTTCCAGATCTTCCAGGAACACCGCCAATGGGTGCACCTCTTGCACGTGCCCACCATCACCGACCTCAACCGCATCGTCCACGACAAAGGGTCCAACCACCTCATACAAGTATCCGAAGCCCTACACGAGAAGAAATATGCCGAAATAGCCGATGCCATCTATCAGCGCAAAGACGAGGTAAAGATGGTACTACTGGCGGGCCCCTCATCGTCGGGCAAGACCACCTCGTGTCGTCGACTGAGCGTACAGCTGAGCGTGTTGGGCTTCGATGTGCAGCAGATCTCACTCGACGACTATTTCGTCTGTCGGGCACGCACCCCACGTCTACCCAACGGAGAATACGATTTTGAGAATGTCAGTGCCATCGACATCCCGCTTCTCAACGACCACCTGAACCGAATGTTCAAAGGCGAACGCGTAGAGATACCCACCTTCGACTTTCTCAAAGGCGACCCCTACTATAGCGGCAAAGCCATACAGATGACACCCAGCAGCATACTTCTCGTCGAAGGCATCCATGCGCTGAACCCCATGCTGACCGAGCAGGTGGACGAGCGGCTGAAATTCAAAGTCTATGTCAATGCCCTCACCCAGATAGCCATCGACAACCAGACGGTGATACACAGCAGCGACAACCGCCTGATACGACGCATAGTGCGCGACAACAACTTCCGCGGGTGGGATGCATGGAACACCCTCCATCGCTGGGAGGAAGTGCGAAATGGCGAATTGGTACACATCTTCCCCTTCCAAAAACACGCCGACATGATTTTCAACTCGGCCTTGCTCTACGAGCTGGGCGTGCTGCGCACCTTTGCCGAGCCGCAGCTGAAAAACGTGGCAGAAAACGTAGAGGAATTTGCCGAAGCACAACGGTTGCTCCGCCTGCTCGAACTCGTTGACCCTATCGATTCCAAATACGTGCCACCCACGTCAATCATGCGAGAGTTCCTCGGAGGCAGCAGCTTCGAATACTAAGACTGCCCTGAGGTATTGGCAACCATATATCCTTATATAACACAACAGAGAGAGGGGCGAGTAAAAACTCGCCCCTCTCTCTGTTAAAAAGGGAACTCCTTTAGGATTGTTACTTCACCACGAACTTACGCGAAGCGCCGCGCAGACGGGCGGTATAGATGCCGGAGGGGTAGTCCTTGACACTGATGACAGCCTTGCGGTCGGCAGCATTGACGCGCACCTGATCCATCATCTGGCCCTGCACGTTATAAATCTCCATCACGCCCTCTGAGGCACCCTGTATTGCGAAGGGGATTGTGATTTGCTGAGTGGCAGGCTGAGGATAGACAGCCTCGATAGTAGCCTCGGCCAAAGCATCGGAGCGGATATCCAACAACGAGGGATCGGGCAGCTCGATATGAATCGAGTCGGCAGGAGGCATCACATTGATAAAAGCACCCTGCGCAGCAGAATACTTATAAAAGTCATTACCCAAAGTAATCTGGAGTCCTTCGATATCAGCCATATCGCACCAAGTGGCGTTATCACCCCAACCCCAGTTGACACGGAACTTGTTATTCTCTGGGTTATAGCCGGCGATAACAAAACAGTGACCAGCATGTGTCGCATCCGAACCCATATCCTGTGCACGATAGATTACAGGGCGTCCAGACAGGATTTCCTTCTTCATCAGCTCTACCCAGTCACCTTGATAGCTATTGCGGTTGACGAAGCTAAAACCCGAATACTTATAATTACGCTCCAGGGCAACAGACACAGCGTCCATGTACGTGCCAGAGCCGTCGGCCGAATAAGTCATATTGACAGCGGGACCGCAATGATAGAGGAAGCGAGCCACCTCGTCCACCTGTTCGGTAGGCGTAGAAGCAATCAACTTATTGGGCATAAGATCATAATTGTAAATCACATTGTCAGCGTCAAAGTCGATAGTGTAGTTGACGGAAGAGGCCATCACCGTGTAGGTGCTGCCTATCGGATGAACGGGATACTCCCAGTAGCGGAGCACCATGCCGAGAGCGAGAGCCACGCAACCCACCACAGACTTATTTCCACCGCTCCAGTTGGGGCAGAACTTATTGTACGGTGCAGACTGGGCCCAATAGGTTTTCACAAGCAGTTTGTGGTTGCTGTACTTTGAATTGAACCTCTTGATAGGCTGACTCTCAGAAAGCGAGGCCCACTCACTCTCATATTTCCTATCGGCAGCCAGTTCGTTCGTCTGCGCCACAGACACCATGTCGGCATAATGCTGCAGCCAGTCAGAAAAAGCAACATTGTCGGAAAGGTCAGCATCGTTTAACGGATTCTGATCGTCATAGGCGAGGACCGGCGTAGTAGACCTGCTACCCGACACCACCACATATCCGTGGTCAAAGTTGAAAATGTATAGCGCATTTTCACCTGTAGCAGGATTATAGTATTCCTTAAAGAGGCGAGGAGAATTGACATCCACAACCTTATCGCCCTTCAACGAGGCCATATAGGTGGCGGCGACATTACGGGCTGTCTGCCTGTCAACATTGTCGGCACGGAGCGATGCCGAAGCAAAGAACAGGGCCATGCAGGCAAAGAGAAAAGATATCTTTTTCATAAGTACAAAATGTTTAGTATTCTTATAGAATGCAAAAGTACAAAAAAAAAGACAAACGGAGAAAAGAACGTTTTCGATAAGCCTAATCCAGACGGCCTTACTCGTATGGCGAGGCAAGAACTGAAGGTCGTGAGCGACTTTGAATCAAATACGATCAAGCAAGCAAAACGGCCTAATAGCATTGAACGTTTTCGATAAACCGAATCCAGACGACCTTGCTCGTATAGCGAAGCGAGAACAGAAGATCGTGAGCGACTTTGAATCAAATACGATCAAGCGAGCAAAACGGCCTAATAGCATTGAACGTTTTCGACAAACTGAATCCAGACGACCTTGCTCGTATGGCGAAGCGAGAACAGAAGGAAGTGAGCACCCTTGAATCAAATACGATCAAGTGAGCAAGTCGGCCTAATGAGATTGAGTCAATAAAAGAGGGCTCACGGCAACCGCAGCAACAAAAAAGCCACCGGGATAGAAACTCCCAGTGGCTTAAACTATAGCGGCGTGCCGATTATTCGGCGACGACATCGAGGGTCAGTTCAGCCTTGATCTCCTTGTAGAGATTGACCATAGCAGTGTAGGTTCCGACCTCCTTGATTTTAGATCCGTCGACAACAATCTGCTTGCGATCCACATCGTAGTTGTGCTGTTCCTTAAGGGCTTCAGCCACCTGGATATTGTTGACCGATCCGAAGAGCTGACCGCTCTCGCCGACCTTAGTCTTGATGGTGACCGTTTTGCCATTGAGTGCAGCCTGCATCGTCTCAGCATCCTTGCGGATCTTTTCCTCTTTGCGAGCACGCTGACGCATGTTCTCGGCATGAACCTTCTTATTGCTGGGGGTAGCGATGATAGCCAGACCCTGAGGGAGGAGATAGTTGTTGGCGTAGCCGTTCTTGACGTTTACAACATCATCCTTGTAGCCGAGGTTGGCCACATCTTGTTTCAGAATAATTTCCATCTATTAAATCCTCCAAATTTTATTTTAAACAATCGGCCACATAAGGCAGCAGAGCGATGTGGCGTGCGCGCTTGATAGCCTGAGCGACTTTCTTTTGATACTTGTTAGAAGTGCCAGTAATACGACGGGGCAGGATTTTGCCTTGTTCGTTGACAAACTTCAGCAGGAAGTCGGCATCCTTATAGTCGATATACTTGATACCCAGTTTCTTGAAACGGCAATATTTTTTGCGCTGAGTTTCAACAGCGATGGGGGTCAGATATTTTATTTCGGTTTCGTTAGCCATGGTAATACTTAATTTAAAGTGTCGAAACAAAAAGATTGATTATTCGGCGGCATTCTCTTTGGCCTCGGCGGCAGCCTTCTTGGCGTTGCGCTTCTTCTCATTGTAAGCAACAGCGTGCTTGTCGAGAGAGACAGTGAGGAAGCGGAGGAGTCGCTCATCGCGTTTGTAAGCGATCTCAAGGTCAGCAATGACACTGCCTTCGGCTCTAAACTCGATAAGATAATAGAAGCCCGTGGTCTTCTTGCGGATGGGATAAGCGAGTTTGCGCATGCCCCAGTTGCGTGTGTACACGATTTCGGCACCATGGTTGGTCAGAAAATCGGTATACTTCTGTACCGTTTCCTTCATCTGTTCATCAGACAAAACGGGAGTTGCGATGAAAACGGTTTCGTACTGTTTTACCATTGTTTTTTTGTGATTGATTGATTAAAAATTAAAAAAAAGCAGTCCATGTCGAAAATGAACTGCTTAAAGAACTTTTTGAGCCACTTTGCGGACTCGAACCGCAGACCTACGCATTACGAATGCGTTGCTCTACCAACTGAGCTAAAGTGGCTGGTGCCAAGCCTGCGATGCCGACAGAGCGGCTGAGGTGATAATCACGTCGGGGTGAGAAGACTCGAACTTCCGGCCTCCACGTCCCGAACGTGGCGCGCTAGCCAACTGCGCTACACCCCGCAGTAGTGTCCTGGCAGGGACTCGAACCCTGGACCCATTGAGTAAGAGTCAATTGCTCTACCAACTGAGCTACCAAGACAACTATCTTTTGGTATCGAAAAGAATCGACAATGGCCGCAGCCTCTAATTATGATGGCTTAGGCGTGGGTGGACATGGACTATGTCGACTCCTGATAAGATTTCAATGTACTGTTTTGTTTTGAGCGGAAAACGAGACTCGAACTCGCGACCCCGACCTTGGCAAGGTCGTGCTCTAC
>JAFUVR010000045.1 GCA_017477485.1 Bacteroidales bacterium
CAGAAAGACGGCAACCAAGTATGGCAGTTCCCCCTACACCTCAACGATAAAGCATAACGACGAAAAAACAGTATAAACCATCCCGAAACACACATTTCAAGATGCGCAGCAAGACCACACCATTCTTATGCCTGACAGCCATAGTGTTGACTATGGTTGTGGCGTCGTGTGGCAAAGAAGAGTTCCGGACTGTCAAAAAAGACGCTGCAACGCCAGGCAGCAATGAACCTCCCAAACCGGTCCCCGGCGACACTGTCACTACCGCGACAGGCGACGGCTCGCCAGAGTCACCATTCTGCATCGCAACGGCCAACGAGTGGACAAAAGTGATGTCGCAATACGCCAAAGACACTGCAATATATTACAAACTGACGGGCTCATTCGAAGTTGAGACAGTGGTAGACACCTTCCGCGGTACCCTGGATGGCAACGGGATGACGCTAAGTGTAACCAACCAGGCCATTTTCAAGGTGTTGGACAGAGCCATGGTGCACGACGTATCCGTCAGCGCTTCCGTTTCATGCATTCCCGAGACATCGAAAGTCTACATCTTCAATGCCGCTGGCAGCCGAGACCTTTACTATGCCCCGCTGGCATGCTACGCACAGGAAGGGACCACAATCATGCGATGCAGAAGCCATGTCAATATACGTCTTGGCGACGAATGGGGCTACATCGCCCCGCTTTGCGGAGGCACACTGCGCTCATACATAGACCAGTGCGCCACATCAGGCCGCATAACGGCACAACGGGGTTTCTATGCCGGCATCGTGTCGCTGGCCGACACACAGTCTGTGGTGCGCAACAGCCAAACCGACGTGGTGATCAGCGGCAGCGAATGCCAAATTGGAGGAATTGTTTACCTCCTACGCCTCAGCCGGTTGGAGAATAGCTACAGCACTGCGTCGCTCTCCACCTCCGACAGCTACAATCTGGGGGGCCTCGCCTGCTTCTGCCGCGAAGCCATTGTCGACAACTGCTACTTTTTTGGCAGCCTCGCCTCCGAGGGCGCATCGTTGCTATGCTATCAGGCTTCCAAGGACTGCCATGTCCACCACTGCTACGGAGGCATCAACGACCCCGACGCCACACTGCTACCGCTGGTTACAAGAGCCTCGCTGGGAAGCATCGTCGAGGAATGTTACCGGATGCGCACCGCCACCACACTGGCCGAAGCCACCCCACAAGGGACGACCAGTCTACTATCCCTACTTCAAGGCCGTGCCTCCGCCATAGACAAAGCCCTGTCATGGCAAAGCAGCGGCGGTCTTATCACGTTCTCCGATTGAGGCCTTATCCCGCAAAAAAACAGATACCCTCCCTCCATACACATCTACGACAACAATTTAACAATAGAATCATCCTAAGCATGAGTTTCAAAGACGACATACTAAACGCCATTACCGAACACGCTGACTTCATACCCATTATCTCCAAAGAAGACGAAGGATTTCTCCTTAACGAGCGCGACGTTCCCGACGAGATACCCATCCTGCCACTGCGGCAGAACGTGCTTTTCCCTGGGGTAATCCTGCCTATTGCAGCCGGACGCAAGAAATCGGTACGCCTCATCAAACAGGCAGAACGCCAATCAATGTGCATTGGCGTCGTGGCACAGATCAACGATGTGGAAGAGCCCACTCTCGACGACCTATATAAACTCGGGGTGCTGGCTCGCGTACACAAGGTCTTCGAGCTCCCCGACGGTACCACGATGGCCATCGTGCAAGGCACCGAGCGATTCATCCTCCACGACCTCACGCAGGACACTCCGTTCCTGAAAGCCAGCATCATACGCAACCCTGAAGGCGACAGCGACGACAGTCGGCTTCTCCGCAGCCTGGCCCGTAAGATACGTCGCCAGTATTCCTCCATCCTCTCTTCTCGGAGTCAGGGGCCCAACTTTGCCAACTCGCTCAAAGGCATCGGCAGCGACAAGATTATGATCAACTTTGCCGCCTCGCATCTTGACCGTAGCCTTGAAGAGAAACAGAACCTCCTGTCATGCGACACCTATACCAAACGCGCCGAGCAACTGCTCCAGCTCATGGACGAAGAAATGGACTACACGCGGGTGCGAAATGAGGTACAGGAACGTGCCAAGATAGAGATGGACCGTCAGCAACGCGAATACTTCCTCAACCAACAGATGCGCGTCATTCAGGACGAGCTGGGCGGCTCGCCCGCCGACCACGACATCGCCGACCTGCGCGAGAGGGCTTCAAAAAAACAATGGAAAGCCGAAGTAGCCGCCACGTTCAATAAAGAACTTGAGAAACTCACCCACATGCACCCGCAGTCGCCCGACTACAACGTGCAGCTCAACTATCTCGACCTGATGCTCGACCTGCCATGGGACGAAATGTCTGAAGATGACCTGAGCGTCAGCAATGCCCGCGAGGTTCTCAACAGCGAACACTATGGTATAGAGAAAGTCAAGGAGCGTGTGCTTGAGTTTATCGCCGTGCTGAGCCTAAAAGCCGACATGAAGTCGCCCATTCTCTGTCTCGTAGGACCTCCGGGCACCGGCAAGACCTCGCTGGGCAAGAGCATTGCCAACGCGCTGAATAGTAAGTATGTCCGCATGGCTTTAGGCGGTCTTTATGACGAGGCCGAAATACGCGGACATCGGCGCACCTACATCGGCGCCATGCCCGGACGCATCATCCAGAACATCAAAAAGGCAGGCACGTCCAATCCGGTCTTTATCCTCGACGAGATTGACAAAGTCCAAGTCAATAGCGCTCATGGCGATGCCACTTCGGCACTGCTCGAAGTGCTCGACCCCGAACAGAACGCTGCCTTCCACGACAACTACCTCGACGTCGACTACGACCTGTCCAACGTCATGTTTATAGCTACTGCCAACAACCTGTCCACCATTCAGCCGGCACTGCTCGACCGCATGGAAATCATCGAACTCAGCGGCTACGTGCATGAGGAGAAACTGGAGATTGCCAAACGGCACCTCATCCCGCGACAGCTCAAAGAACACGGGATGAAAAAGAACGCCATCGTCTTCGACGACGAAACACTATCCATCCTTATCAACGACTACACACGCGAGAGCGGTGTGCGCCAATTGGAGAAAAACATAGCCAAGATTATCCGCCGACGCGCTGTGCGCATGGCCGAGCAGAAAGACAACGGCAACAAGAAACGCATAGCCCGAACTGTAACATCCGAAGAGGTTCGAGAAATCCTTGGACTTCCCATCCATAACAGCGAACGCAGTGCCAAAGAACCCCGTGTGGGCGTGGTCACCGGACTGGCATGGACGGCTGTCGGTGGCGAGATTCTCTTCGTGGAAAGCAGTCTCAGCAAAGGCAACGGCACCCTCAGCATGACGGGCAATCTGGGCGACGTGATGAAAGAGTCGGCCACCCTGGCCTTCGAATATCTCAAAGCCAACGCTGAGGACTTTGGCATCACCGCCGACATCTTGGAACACCACAACATCCACATCCATGTGCCGGAGGGCGCCACGCCCAAGGACGGACCGTCGGCAGGCATCACCATGTTCATCGCCATGCTTTCGGCCTATACCCAGCGCAAGGTCAACAACCACGTGGCCATGACCGGCGAGATAACCCTGCGCGGCAGCGTGACCCCCGTAGGAGGCATCAAGGAAAAAATCCTTGCCGCCAAACGTGCCGGCATCACCGATATCATACTCAGCGAAGACAACCGACGCGACATCGAAGAGATAGAACCTGCCTATCTGACAGGTGTCACCTTCCATTATATCACCACCATGCGCGACGCCATCCCTCTGGCCCTACTATAATATGTATGTATATAATCTGACCAGCTCAAACACGAGACTCGTGACGGGAATCCGATGCGTTGGATGCAGAGGGGGAGAATAGCGTATGGGAACCATGACAATACAAATATCACAATCTAATTGTCTTCCAAACCTGCAACAAGGCCATAGTCGTGGCGGAGGACCCTGGTGAGAACGAAGCAAATACACCTACAACTATCTGATAGCAAGCGAACGAGAGACCAAGGACTACGGCATGACAAAAGACTATCACAAAGCAGTCGGATGAAGGAAACATCTTTCGTAGCCCCTACAGTATTGCTTTTTTCACATAGAACTTCCCATAGACACATAAAACAAATTGCACAAAAACAATTTCCACGTTAAACAAAAGCACGACTTCCCCATTCACAAACCAACCATCATAATCCATTATCCACTTCCCCACCCCTATTAATATGAACAGCCGTCTCTTCTCAAAACACTTTATGGCGTGTTGCCTAATCCTTGCAACACTCTACTTTGTCGGAATCAATGACTCACTGCTGGCACAGGACCGTACCGCATTGCGACACCAGGACCTCGTGTCGCTCCCGGCGGAGACCTACAACGGATTCTGTTTCGACGGCCGTTTCTACAGCGCTTCACCCGACCTCCTGATGGAGGCAACATTCTCGTCCGCCACCATAACATCTCTTCTTGGAGACACAATGTTCTATACCATCGACGAAGACATAGACTATGCATTACGTCATCCTATAACGGGCAACATTTTCTTCACCACTGTCAACAAGCGCGGTTTTCACACACTCTACGAACTCGTTCCTCGCGAAGGGAAAAAGCCCAAAGCCGTCAAACACAAGATGGACCGGCTTTCGGTAGACAATCCCACCTTCTCGACCGACGGCAACATCATTGTCTTCGCCACCACGCCAGAGTCGGGCTATGGCGGGCGAGACCTCTTCTATAGCAAGCTGAGCAGGAAAGGAGAATGGAGCGCCCCGCACAATATGGGGAAACAGATCAACACCGTCGGCGACCAGGCACGGCCCAATATCTATGGGGACTTCCTCTTCTATGCATCCCGCGATACCGCTGCCAACGCCTTGTGGCATATCATGGCAGCCAGACTTGTCCAACCCGCAGTGCCCGAGGGGAACCCCTCACATCCCGTAATCGGCGGCTGTCCGGCCTACAAGCTTCCCGCGCCCTTCAACGACGAGTACAACACCTACGCCATTGTCTTCGACACGTTCAACTACCGCATCTTCATCCTATCCGACAGGCAAGGCACAATGGCAATCTATCTCTACGACGGACTGATGCCCGCCGTGTCCGTATGCGGGCAGGTCCTTAACGCCGAACACAAACCACTCCCGCTTGCCGAGGTGTCAGTCTTCCACAACGACATGCTGCTGACCCGCTCTCGCACCGATAGCCAAGGACAATTCCGATTCATCCTCGGCGAGGGCAACAGCTACACACTGTGGATCAGCAAAAACAACTATTTTGGCAACACACTCGAAATTGATGTGCGACAGACCGACAACAATCATGCCATATCGGAAGTAGCGCACACCGTGCAACTCGACAACCTTGATCTCGGAAAACCCCTCTACTTGTACGATGTCTTTGGCCACGATGCCTCTGTAGAACTCTCATCCCACGGGAAACAGCAGTTGCAACGCTTCGTCCGCTTCCTTCACGAGAACCCTCAGCTGGGAGCCAGCATCGGCGTTTCAAGCCTGATGAGCAACGACGGCGACCTCAACACCATGGTTACCGAACAACGCATCGAATCGCTCCGGCGCTATCTTTCCAACGTCCTACCGCGAAACAAGATGGACATCTATAGCGCCCCTTCGGGCGTCAATGGCAACGCCAAGGGCGCCTACAACTCACGTCTGGCCATCTATATGCAATAGGACAGCACTATCCTGTCTCCTATCCTCCTGAGGGGCATCCACTCAGAAGAGGGTCGGTTTCAACAGCCGAATCAGGTGTCTCAATGCCTCACCTCAAATACAAACAAATAGAGGACGCCTAAGTCCTTCATTCGCCCACGCCTCATCCCTTCGATTTCACTAACGACACACCGACAAACGCAGACCCTCCTCCATGTGCCACAGCATTGTGCTCATAGCCCGATACACATCCCCCACCCACCGTACACGCTCCTCATCCATGTCATACGCCAATGATGCGGGGCGGTTCCAAACCAAATCCGCAAGCCTTGAGCCAATTTTTGCTACAACGATATTAAAGCGGTCTTTTACATAATCAAACAGAAACTCTCCTTTACATGACCACATATAATCCGTCTCTTTCATGAGCACGTAATAGCAATAGAAAACAGGTCAAACAAAGGGTACCACTGTGGAATAAAATCATTTTATGAACAACCGAACACACAACCGCCACAACTAAGAGAAAGGCACGCTCCACGCCAAAACAGTAAAGATGAAATAAAAGA
>JAFUVR010000046.1 GCA_017477485.1 Bacteroidales bacterium
CTTGGCAAGGTCGTGCTCTACCAACTGAGCTATTTCCGCATGAATCAAAGATGTTGGTTATTCTTTGACAACCGGCCCACCTGTACTCCGGGTGGGACTTGAACCCACACGCCCTTGCGGGCAAGGGATTTTAAGTCCCTCGTGTCTACCATTCCACCACCAGAGCATGTGTGGGAGGCGTGGCGACCGGTTTGTTTTTGGAGCGGAAAACGAGACTCGAACTCGCGACCCCGACCTTGGCAAGGTCGTGCTCTACCAACTGAGCTATTTCCGCAACGTTGATTCTTTTCAGTCTTTCAATGGACTCTTCTGCTCTTTTTGGAGGGCTCTACCCTTCGGAAAAGCGATTGCAAAAGTACAAACTTTTTTTCAATTGCAAGAAAAAAAATCACTTTTTCGTAACAAGTCTCTTTATCTCATTGAGTTTCAATAATGCTTCGATAGGAGTCAGACTATCGATATCGATATCCAAGAGTTTATCACGGATTTCATACAGCGTGGGATCGTCGAGTTGAATGAAGCTGAGTTGATAGGGAGAGTCCTTCTGCGTGTCGGCAGTAGGTTTCTTCTGCTGGCGTTGGGAGTCGTCGGAAGAGGCGATCTTTTCGTTCTTAGACTCAAGGATTTCGAGCATCGCCGAAGCTCTTTTGACCACTTGGGCAGGCATTCCGGCCATACGTGCCACATGAATGCCGAAGCTATGCTCGCTGCCCCCCATGACGAGTTTACGCAAAAAGATGACACGGTTATCCACCTCTTTGACAGAGATATGATAGTTCTGGATGCGTGCGTACTGGTCAGCCATCTCGATGAGTTCGTGATAATGGGTGGCGAACATCACCTTGGGGTGGGCTTTCTTGTTGTTGTGCAGGTATTCGGCAATGGCCCATGCTATAGAGATACCGTCATAGGTAGAGGTGCCACGACCTATCTCGTCGAGCAGCACGAGGCTACGGCTGGAAATATTGTTGAGGATACTGGCGGTCTCATTCATTTCGACCATGAAGGTTGACTCGCCAGAAGAGATATTGTCCGAAGCGCCCACACGTGTGAAAATCTTATCGACGAGTCCCATGCGCACCGATTGGGCCGGGCAGTAGCAGCCTATCTGTGCCATGAGGACAATGAGCGCCGTTTGTCGGAGGAGGGCCGACTTACCCGACATATTGGGCCCGGTGATGATGATGATCTGTTGTGTCTCGCCATCAAGAAAGACATTGTTGCTGACATAAGTCTCGCCCAGAGGCAGCTGTGTTTCGATGACAGGGTGTCGGCCTTCATGGATATCTATGAGGTTGTCTTCAACGAACTGGGGGCGGCAATAGTTCCCCTTGAGGGCCACATCAACAAACCCCTGCAAGCAGTCGAGACGCGCGATGAGCTGGGCATCGTACTGTATAGGCTGCACATACTCGGTGAGGGCGGAGACAAGCTGTTCGTAGAGTTTCGTTTCGAGGGCCAGGATGCGTTCTTCCGCACCGAGGATTTTCTCCTCATAGCTTTTCAGTTCGGGGGTGATGTAGCGTTCGGCGTTGGTAAGGGTCTGACGACGGGTCCATTCGGGTGGTACCTTGTCCTTGTGTGCATTGGTAACTTCAAGGTAATAGCCAAACACATTGTTGAATCCCACCTTGAGCGAGGGGATGCCCGTAGCCTCGACTTCGCGCTGCTGTATGCGTGCAAGATATTCCTTGCCCGAGCCAGCAATGCTGCGCAATTCGTCAAGCTCAGCATTAACGCCTTGTGCGATGACGCCGCCACGTTCCACCTTGACAGGAGGGTCAGGCTGGATTTCGTGGGCGATACGGTCGCGGATTGATTCGCAAGCGTTCATCTGCTCGCCGATGCGCATAAGGTTCTCATCGTCGGAGGAGAGGCAGAGGACCTGTATCTGGCTGAGGGCGGAAAGGGCACGATGCAGTTGCAGCATCTCGCGAGGGTTAATCCTACCCACGGCCACTTTAGAGATAAGACGTTCAAGATCGCCGATAGAACGGATGTGCTCTTGCAGCCGATGTAGCAGATCGGGGGTACGTATGAGAAGGTCGACGATTTGCTGACGTGATTCGATAGCGGCCTGGTCCTTGAGCGGCATCATAATCCAACGGCGCAACAGACGCGACCCCATAGGAGTAGAGGTCTGGTCGATGACATCAAGCAGCGTCTTGGCGTTCTCGTTGGGCGAATGGATGAGTTCGAGGTTGCGTGCGGTGAACTTGTCCAACCACACGTAGCGGTCTTCCTCGATACGGTTGATTTTGCAGATATGCTGTGTGCGGTCGTGTTGCGTGGCCTGCAGATAATAGAGTGCGGCGCCGGCAGCGATGAGGCCTTCATGAAGTTCTTCGACACCGAAACCCTTGAGTGAATTGGTGCCGAACTGTTTGAGAAGCAGGTCAGAGGCAAAGTCAGGAGCGAAGACCCAGTCGTCGAAAGTGTTGGTGTAATACTTCTCAGCAAAGTGGTCAAGAAACCAGTGCATTTTTTTCCGTTGCAGGACCACCTCGGTGGGGCGGAAACTCTGGAGAAGTTTGTCGATATAAGCCAAATCGCCCTGAGCCACGTAAAACTCGCCTGTAGAGACATCGAGAAAACTGATGCCATGTATTCTATCGGCGAGGTGCAATCCGCATAGGAAATTATTCTCCTTGACCTCTAACACCATGTCGTTGTACGACACGCCTGGGGTAACCAACTCGGTGACGCCGCGTTTGACCAGTCCCTTAGTGGCTTTGGGGTCTTCGAGCTGGTCGCAGATGGCCACGCGCAGGCCGGCGCGCACCAGCCGTGGTAGGTACTGGTCGATAGCATGATAAGGGATGCCAGCCAACTCGGTATATTCTCCACCGCCACAGGCCTTGCGAGTCAGCGTAATGCCGAGAATCTCAGAAGCCTTGATGGCATCGGCGCCGAAAGTCTCGTAAAAATCGCCCACCCTGAACAAAAGCATCGCATCTGGATATTGGCGTTTCATATCGGCATGTTGCCGCATCAAGGGTGAGTCAAGGGCCATAGGAGAAGATTGTTGTTTATGTATAAGGCGAGGGGATGTTGCGACCCGATTGTTTATTCTAAAGGCTCCAAAGCATCTGTATGCTCTGTTGCAAGATTACCCGAGGGGCAGACGAAAGGGGGCTCAGTCTCTACGTCCGAGGTAAATCATAATGTAGTAGCACAGCGTAGCCAAGGAAGTGAGGGCCGCGACGACATAGGTGTAGGCCGCACTGCGGAGAGCGCTCTCGGCATAGGGGTGCGTGTCTGGCGACGTGATATTATTCTTGTTGAGCCATACGAGGGCGCGTCTTGAGGCGTCAATCTCGACAGGTAGCGTCACCAGCGAAAACAGCGTGGTTATGGCAAACAGGATGATGCCGGCCAACAATAGTTGAGGGAACTTGGTAATCAGCAACACGCCGGCGAGGAGAACCCATGACACCCAGCGATTGGAGAAGCTGACCACAGGGACCAAGGCCGAACGGAGCGAGAGCCATGAATAGGCCGTGGCGTGCTGCACGGCATGTCCGCATTCGTGTGCAGCTACCGCAGCAGCAGCGACACTGGTACCGTTATAGACATCGGGGCTGAGATTGAGCGTGCGGTTGGTGGGGTTGTAGTGGTCGGTGAGGGTGCCTTGGACCATCTGGACAGTGACATTATGTATATCGTTGTCATAGAGCATCTTTTCGGCCACCTGACGTCCCGTCAGGCCATAGTTCATCGGAATCTTGGCATACTTCTTGAACTTCGACTCGACACTCTTGCTTGCCACAAAACTGGCAATCATCAAGAGACCGAAGATGATAAGGAAAGGAGTTGTTGTCATAATAGTTTAATTTCATTAGGCCGTTTTGCTCGCTTGATCGCATTTGATTCAAAGGTGCTCGCGACTTTTGGTTCTCGCCTCGGCAATGAAAGCAAGCTTCCATTGCTCTCGGCTTATCGAAAACGTTGTTTTCTTATTTTAACGCCTTTGGACGGTGTTTTATTGTTTGTTGAAAGACATCGGAAGCAGATGGACACGAATGTTAAATAGTCCTACATAGAAGAGAGAAGTCCACTCTGATCGGTGATAAAAGAGCGGTCGAGGCGGATTTGTTTGGGCTCGCCAGCCTTGCCAACCAGGTAGTAGTTGGAAGCCAGGCTGTCGTGGATGCGAGTGACGAAGGCCGCCTTAATACGGCTCACCTTCTCGTTGACAGAATTTTTAGTGCTATCAATGATATCATCAATACTGCGATTCATGGATGCAACGTCTTCGCGCGGCGAGAGGATGCTATAGATGTTATAGAGTTCCTGCCGGTGGTTGACGAGTTGCTTGAAAAGCAGTCCTTCAGGATGACGGAGATATAGTAGCCAAATAGCCTTAGAAAGAGGAGGCATCTGGATTTCCATATCACCATAGTCGGTGAGAATAATGCGGAAGTCGGGGGTAATGCACACGTGCGAGATCTGAGGTTCGGGCAGTTGAACCAGCTGGCGTATAACATAGTCGGTGACGCCAAGGGCATAGAGTTGATTGATGCGGAGGCGGATTTCGGAGGAGATTCTATCAATGGTATCATTGTCAGCGTCGCCATCAATCCAATGCCGGGCATTAAACTGACGTGTATCAAATGCCACCGTATCTATTTGACGCTTGAGGATATAGTCGAACTGACTGTCGTTAATATAGTTCAATTTACAGAAGTAGCAGGGGAACATCGAGGAGTCCAGCATATCCTTTGGATAGCCAGGGGTAACGCCAGGCATGGGAAACAGCAACATCGGCACATCACTATCGGGGAGACGCACAATGTGTTTATAGATCGTCGAGTAGAACTCTTCAACGCTGAAGTGGCCCTTTGGCTGTGGATGTCCCTGTGGAGAAATATAGTCGGCAGATGCGTTGATTTCGGCAAGAATACGAGGGATATAGAGGAATGTAAAACCCACCCTAAATAAAGCCTTTGAAATGTCATCGAAATGATTTTCAATATAGTTGTTCACCTCGGCTGAGAATGACGATTCGCAGTAAATAGCGTATTTATAGCGCACAGGTACACCGTCATTATTTGACACCTTCCGAGAAGGGTGGTCCGGATCATCGCAGAAATCCATATCATTGCGTAAAACCATATTCTTGGTTACAGCATAGCCACGAATATTAATTGGTATGCTTTTGCGCATACGCAATAGTTCCGGAGGGCAGAAGTGATTGTCGGCATCCTGCTGCTCTCGAAGCTTGATGTCGCGCTCATAGTTACGGCGTTGTCTTACCAATGGTGGGAGAAGGAAATCATACCAGGCCATATCGTTACGGTATTGGAAAGGAATGCAAGCCTTGCAAAGGTCAGCACACCATGTGCTTGAGGCGTATCTTTGCAAAACAATAATAAAAGAATAGACAAGCAAAAATAGAAAAAAAATGAATTGGATTTGGATTATTCTAATTGTGGGCGTAGTGGTAGGGCTCATTGCATACTTTACCACGGGTAACAAAGATGATGCCCTACAGGCTGGTGGCATGGCGGCCTTCGGTTGCGGGACGCTTGTGTTTCAAATCTTCATAGCGGTGGTCTCGCTGGGGGTTGTCATA
>JAFUVR010000047.1 GCA_017477485.1 Bacteroidales bacterium
CGTCTTCTTTTTTTAGCTGCTCCGCTAAAATTTCGTACTTTTGCTTTTGTGTAAAGTCCATTTTTTTTGGTTTTTATTTTTTTTATTATTGCAAAGCTACAGCTTTGCTTGGACTTTACACACTTTTTCGGGACAGTATCTTCAAGACCGTTCCTTCCATGAGTCGACCTCTAAACGTAATGAGGCCTTGACAGAGAATGATGGGCTCCAAGGTTTCAATCTATGAGACGCACTCTAAGCGTAATAAGGACTTGACAGAGAATGAAGCGATGCGAAAGCAAGAAGTTCATCCCCTCCCCCATCCGTTCAAGGCACAGGGTCGTAGCCAGAGCCTCCCCATGGGTTGCAGCGCAAGATGCGCCGGAGGGCCAACCATCCACCCTTAAAAGGGCCATATTTGGTGATGGCCTCCTTGGCATACTGAGAGCATGTCGGCGTATAGCGACAGGCGGGAGGCGTCAATGGCGAGATGCACGACCTGTAGAAGGCAATCACAGCCAGCATGATTGCAGCCAGCACATTATTAATCCAAAGCCAGAGCTGTTTCACCATTCCGAGACAGGGTTTGTTTTTTTGCTCCCAATTGAGGATATACCACAAAACAGAAAAAGAATGTCTACGTCGTGGTTTGCGAAGAGGTATCGAGATTGGATGAGGCATGTTTCTCGATGATAGCGGATAGGGCGTTTATCACCTTGTCCATCTTGCGACCCAGCGTAGCATAGTCCATGATATCATTGGCCACGTAGCGAAGGGCAAAGGAAAGCGAGAGTCCTTCATGTTCCAGTTGCTCATAGAGACGGGCCTTGCGCAGTCGATAGCACTCGCGTGTGAGCCGTTTAACGCGGTTGCGGTCTACGGCATGGTGGAGGCGGCGCTTGGGGACAGCGATGAGGATTTGTGCAGGATAGTCCACGGCAGACGAACGCGCCGAGAGCAGGTAGCGGATGCTGAAGGGATAGACCATCTGGCTGCGCCCGTTGGCAAAGAGGTCTTCGATGCAACGCTGATGGCAAAGTCGTTCCGACTTGGAGAAAGAGAGGGCGGTGCCCGGCATCGGAGCGAAGATTAATTATTGGACGTCGTGAGATTTGTCTTCAGCGGTAGCCGTCCCGTTGGCCACAGCCCGAGCGGCAGCTCGTTCGGCCCGACGAGCGGCAGCCTGAGCCTTACGCTGTTCCTGTAGCTGCTTGTATTTCTGCTTGTCGGCTATCAGCGTGCGGGGTTTCTTCGAGGAGGAGGAGCTGGAGCCAGAGGAAGAAGCGCCAGAGGAAGAGGACCCCGAACTCTTAGGCTTGGGGAGTGTGGCCGGCTTGGCGGAGAGCACCTGCCCCTGTTCTTTGCCCAGGATAAAATTCTCGATAGCCATAGCCATAGAGGGCGACACCTTGGTGGGGGCGGCCACGTCGAGATTGAGACCGGCAGCCGTCAGCGCAGCATGTGTGGAGGTGCCAAGGGCCGCAATAGTGATATCGCCTTTCTTGAGGTCGGGGAAACTCTGCTTGAGGGCCTTGACTCCTATGGGTGAGAAGAGGACAATCATGTCGTACTCATTGAGGTCGAACTGGGTGAGGTCCTTAGGCTTAGAGTAGTACATCATCACACGGGTGTATTTGTACTTGCCCTTATCGAGAAGACGAGTAAAATCGGCCATCTTGTCTTCAGAGCAGGGGAAGAGATAATTCTCATCCTTGTGCTTAGCCATGATTTCGAGCAGTTCGGAGAGATACTGCTGACCGAAAAAGACCTTGCGCTTGCGATATTGGACATAGGTCTGCAGGTAGTTGGCTATGGTCTCGGAAGTGCAGAAATACTTGGTGGCGTCGGAGATCGTCTCACGGAGTTCCTTTGCGAGACGGAAATAATTGTCGACGGCATTCTTGCTATTAAAAATGACGGCAGTATAATCGTGGAGGTGGATACGACTTTTGCGGAACTCGGAGGCTGTGACACCGAGCACGTCGAAAAACTTAAAGAACGTAATGTCTACACCATATTTTTTTACCAGATTGCGGTAGGGCGATTGTTCGATGTCAGCCGGTGCGGGTTGAGAGATAAGTATTTTTTTCAATTTCATAGGCATAGACAATTAGGCCAATACGATATGTTACAACGATATACCTATTTTTATTGCGATTAAAATAGGGGCTATTTCGAGTATGCAAAGATAGTAAATTAAAAACAAATTGGTGTCTTTAGGATAGGAGAAAATAATCTGTACGCAGCGCAACAGATTGGTAAAAAAGAAGAATGTCAAAGGGATGAAAGCGACTATGGTATAAACCGTTGAGGAGATAGGCAGATAGATGCCAGCGAGCATGATGGGCAGCATGATGGTGGCCACGATGAGTTGCTGGAGGTAGCCCTGATGGATATAACGCTGTGTGGCCTCGCTGTTGGCAAAGACACTACCGAAATAGGAGATGCCGCCGTTGCGGAGTATTAGCAACGCTGCCATGATAAGGAAGAGCTGGAGGACGATGACGATGGGAGCGGGATGTACGGGATGTTGGAGGGAGAGCGCAAAGACCGCCATAGTGGCGGCATAGACGAGGAGCGAGGGCATAAGTGACATGGACCGCAGGAGATTATTCTCGCGCTGCACAATATTGAAGACATGGTTGCTGAAGACCGCCACGAAGATTTCCTGCAGAGAGAGGCGGTGGAACCTATAGTAGATGCAGAGGATGAAGGCAATGACCACAACGCAGAAACCTATCCATCCATCCTGCTGAGGAGGAGTGCGATGCTGATAGTCGGCATGGGAGGGCTGGAGGTAGTGTCCGGTAAAGAGGCTCTTACGATAGGCCACCGTGTCGGCGGCAGAAAAAGGGAGAACGATACCATTGTTGGAATCCGGTGCCGCCGCATAAGAGAGGAAAAGCGAATCGATAGGCGATATCAGGACATCCGTAGGTTGTGGCAGAGTGCTGTCAGACGGCCTCAGGAGAAAGGCATACTCGTTTTCAACAGATGAAAGGGAGTCGGACGATGTCGTGTCGCTAACCATCACGGCGGCATCTGATAAAGACGGGGTGTTGCTAATGGTAGACGACGGTGCCGAATGCTGGCGAGCGGTGGCTTGATACGACTCGGGAGGGGGCACAGCATGGCTATCGCTGGCGGCAGGATGCACCACGAGCGATGGTTTGACAGGGACCGTATGGACAGGGCTGGTGTCGTTATGGGGAGTGGGATGCGCCGTATCGTGTGTGGGTGGTGTAGGGGCAGGATGTGCCGTATCGTGCTTTGGTGGGGCAACAACAGAGACAGGAGCCGTCGAGTCGGGCGGCGGATCGAGCAAACAGAAGAGACCCATGTTTTTCACGCGGCAGAGACGGACAACTATTTTTTAATATACGACAGAAACTCGAGGTCCACCGAGAGGCCGACGAACGGTTTCAGCTTCCATGCCTTGACGGTGATATTGTCGAGGGTGTGGTTGGTGTCCACCCTGCCACCTTCGGTGTGCTGCGAGTCAAGCAGTTCGTATTCGGCGATATTGAAACCAGCAATAAGGTAGAAGAAATCCATGAAACGGAAAGAAGGACCGACATAGAAGTTCTTAAAGAGATTGCTACCGCCGAATCCGATGTAGACGCCGAGGTCGTAGGCGAACTTCTGGTCGAACTGTTTCATGGTCTGTACCGTAACCGTAGTGTCGCCCTTGCGAAGGTCGATAGTATGGTCGCGGTTGAAATACTTAGTAAGGTCCCAGAGCATGACCGAGGCGCCGGTGGTGAAGTCGAATTCAATAGAGCCTGCGTTGCGGTTGCGCACAATCTTGTTATAGGTAATCGTGCCGTCGCCAGCCGTCTGGGGATCAAGCAGGATTTCCCATTGCGGGGTACGGAAGAAGCGCATTGCTACGCCTTGTATGGGGCGCACCTTCTTCTTACGGTTGGTGGCCTCGGCCACCTTTTCTTCAGCAGCCTTGGCCCGTTGCTCCATATATTTGGCTTGCTCTTCTTTGCGGATGACCTCCTTCTCGGTGGCCGTGACGAGGGCTTGCAGAGAATCCACGTGATGGCGGTAGCGGTCACGCTGCTTGGCTATTTTATCGTAGTCGGCTTTCTGCTCGACAAGGCGGGCATTTTTGGCCTCGATGTCTTGCTGTAGGAACTGCACCTCACGGTCTTTGGCCTCGATGCGTGCCGTACGGGTGTCAATTTCGGCCTTGAGCTTGACTTGGTCGATGGTAGAGTTGGTCATAGCCTCACGATAGAGCTGTTCCTTCTCGGCGAGGAGACGTTCTTTCTCCTGCATGGCGTCGAGTTGCTTTTGCATGAGGTCATTTTTCTCACGCAACTCGCGCTGATAGCGGGCGTTCATCACCTCGAGAGAGTCCTTGAGCCGCGTGATCAACTGCAGGCTGTCCGACAGCTGCTGTATGCGCAGATGCTGCGGCGTAGGCTCATAGAGACGCTGCACAGTGTCCTGAGCAGAAAGGGATGTCGATAGCAGGACGACAAAAAATAAGAGTAGCGGAAGATAACGTTTCATTGTCTGACTATTTCAGCCACGGCATCGGCGGCTATGGTTTGCTGCTGACCCGTTGCCATATTTTTCAGCGTTACAGTATTATCGGCCATCTCGGCCTCGCCGACGAAGGCCACAAAAGGCACTCCCTTGCGGTTGGCGTAGTCCATCTGTTTTTTCATCTTTGCCGCATCGGGGTAGACCATGCTGCTTATGCCGTCGCGACGCAGCAGGGCCACACAGCGCATGGCGTAGGCCTGCTCGGTCTTGCCGAAGTTGATGAAGAGCACCCGGGCCGTCTGCGACAGGTCGGCGGGGAACTTGTCGAGTTCGGTGAGCACGTCGTAGATGCGGTCGGCACCAAACGATATGCCGACTCCCGAGACGTTAGGCATGCCGAAGATGCCCGTGAGGTTGTCGTAGCGTCCGCCACCACAGATGCTGCCAATAGAGACTCCATTGGCTTTCACCTCGAAGATAGCGCCTGTGTAGTAGTTCAGACCACGAGCCAACGTCAGGTCCAGCTCTACGGCGCAAGATATACGGCTCTCAGAGATATAACTGAAGAGTTCGCGCATCTCTGCCACGCCTTTTTGTCCTATCTCGATGTTTTGGAAGAGTTGCTGCAAACTGTCCAATTTTTCCGTAACGCTGCCGCTCAGCTGAAACACGGGGTCCAGCGCCGCAATCTGAGCGGAGCTCAGACCCCGCTCGCGGAGTTCGTTTTGTACATTTTCCAGCCCAATCTTGTCCAGCTTGTCAATCGCCACGGTGATATCAACCAGTTTGTCCGGAGCACCTACCAGTTCGGCAATGCCGGCCAGGATCTTACGGTTGTTGATCTTGAGTGTTACTGACACATCCAGTTTCTGGAACACGAGGTCTATCATCTGAACAAGTTCCAGCTCGTTAAGAAGCGACTCGCTGCCAATCATATCGGCATCGCACTGGTAGAACTCGCGATAGCGGCCTTTCTGCGGACGGTCGGCACGCCACACGGGTTGCAGCTGATAGCGCCGGAACGGGAGCGCCAGTTCCTCACGGTGCTGCACCACGAAGCGTGCGAAAGGCACCGTCAAGTCGTAGCGCAAGCCGCGCTCGCATATCTTGGGAGCCACCTTGTGGTAGTCCTGGCTGAAATCCACATCCTTCATGAAATCGCCCGAGTTGAGCACCTTGAAGAGCAGTTTGTCGCCTTCCTCGCCATATTTGCCCATGAGGGTAGAGAGGTTTTCGAGCGAGGGGGTCTCAATCGGTTCGAAAGCAAAGACCTTGAAGACCTCGCGGATTGTATCGAAGATATAGTTGCGTCGGGCCATTTCGAATGGCAGGAAGTCGCGCGTACCTTTAGGTATGGAGCATTTCATGATTACTGTTTTAGCATAATGATATTACATATACAACGACAAACAACACATTAATCTGTCTCACAATGCGTTGTCTATTGGCGTCGGTTGCCATGCAAGAGGCAAAAATACATAAAATCCACGAAACAAAGCCCCCTTTTTCGTCCTCCATCCACATCGCGGACTGTTTCGGATGGCACGAGTGCCTAACGGACGTCATTTCCACCATACCACTCGATTACGGCAGGACCACAATATCGTCCAGCCGATGATGGCGCCGGTGGCGTTGGCAAGCATGTCGCTGAGGTCGAACCCACGATAGGGGAGGAAGTACTGGACGGTCTCAGTGCCGGCACCCACGAGGAGGGTGAGCGGGAGCCACAGCCAGCGCCGGCGGGGAAGGAGGAGCGACCATGCGAAGGCACAAGGCATATAGATGGCGGCATGGAGCAGGTGGTCGAGGCGGAATCCCAACACCATACTATTGAGCGAGACGCTCCCCGTAGGACACCACATGGCGACAGCCAGCACCACAAAATAGGCCATTGCCATGCGTCGTAGCAGTCGTCGGTCGTTCCAGTTCATGGTGCAAAAGTACATATTTTCGGCTTATCGGAATAATGAAGCCGCAAAACGGACGTTATAATAATGTTCTCGAAGGCGGCGAGAAGGCATGTGGAGCATACCGTAGCCATGGGGAACTCATTACACAAGACAAAAACCAACAAAAGCCATGCTAAGAGAAGATACCGTTTTTGGACCTATCCATTCGCGCCGGCTGGGCAACTCGCTCGGCATGAACCTACTGCCCACGAAAGGCAAGTTGTGTAATTTCGACTGCATCTATTGCGAATGCGGGTGGAACCGCGACGGGCGCGACGACCACTATCTGCCCAATGCCGCCGAGGTGCGACAGGCCCTCGAGACCAAACTGAAGGAATGCCGCGCCAACGGCACGCCGATAGACTCCATCACCTTCAGTGGCGACGGCGAGGGTACGCTCAATCCCGACTTCCCTCAGATTATCGACGACACGCTGGCACTGCGCGACCAATACTATCCGCAGGCCAAGGTATCGGTGCTGAGCAATGCCACACGGGTGCATCTGCCTGAGGTGTTCAAAGCCCTGTGCAAGGTGGACAACCCCATCATGAAAATCGACGCCCCCACCAACGAACTGATTGAGAAAATCAATCATCCGGCGCCAGGCTACGACGTGGCCCGCGTCATAGAGGGTCTGAAGCAGTTCAAAGGCAACTTTGTATTGCAGACCATGATGTTGCGCAGTCGCGATTTCGACTCTGCCAGTCCCGAAGTGCTCGACGGCTGGATGGACATCGTGCGGCTGTTGCGGCCACGCGAGGTGATGGTCTACACCATTGACCGTCCCACGCCCGAAGAGGGCCTGCAAAAATATACAGAGGCCGAGATGCGCCGTTTTGTCCAGCCGCTTATCGACGAGGGCTTCAAGGTGCAGATCAAAGGTTAAACAATCCTGCAAGACTTGTTGCTTTAGCATAAGGCCATCCTTTAGTGGGATGGCTTTTATTTTACGCAGCAGATTCATCCAGCAACGTCGTGTCCTGCATCCTAAGCACAGCGTTTTGTCGCTGGACGACAAGATTTCGTCATATTCAGAAAAAAACACTACCTTTGCAGACAGAATAAAAAATCCTGTGACTCATGCAGTCCAACATCATTGAACAAATAGACCGTCCACGCTCAGAATGCCAAAACACGGGAAGACATCTTTCGAATGTTCAATATGAAGATTGTCGCCACGGGGTCGATTCCGTAAGAAATGGGGCGCACTTATAATGAGTTGTTTTCTAAGCATCTGAGGGGGGTAATTAGGATAATCGTTCCGACCCATAAAAGGCTGAGGTCAGCCCTATAATAAAACATGCAGAAGGACTTACAGATGCTGTAAAAAACCACTAACCAACAGTATAGCCTATTAATATCGTCCAAGACCACCAAGTCTAATCATAATATCACAATATCATGACACTCGAAGAATTTCAGAATGAGCTGCGGATGGGTATCCCCGACCCGCTGCCCGAACCCCAACCCTACGACACGACGGTGAACCATGCGCCAAAGCGCAAAGACATCCTGACGGTGGCGGAGAAGCAACTGGCCATCCGCAACGCCCTGCGCTATTTTCCCGCCAAGCACCACAAGATGCTGGCCAAAGAGTTTGCCGACGAGCTGAGACAGTATGGCCGCATCTACATGTATCGCCTGCGGCCCACCTACAAGATGTATGCCCGTCCCATCGATGAGTATCCTGCCCGCTGCCGCCAGGCTGCCGCCATCATGCTCATGATACAGAACAACCTCGACCCTGCCGTAGCACAACATCCGCACGAGCTGATCACCTACGGCGGCAACGGTGCCGTGTTCCAGAACTGGGCACAGTACCGCCTCGTGATGAAATATCTCTCCGAGATGACCGATGAGCAGACCCTCGTCATGTACAGCGGACACCCCATGGGGCTCTTCCCGTCGCACAAAGAGGCACCGCGCGTAGTAGTCACCAACGGCATGATGATACCCAACTACAGCAAGCCCGACGACTGGGAGCGTTACAACGCGCTGGGCGTAACGCAATACGGACAGATGACCGCCGGCTCCTACATGTATATAGGCCCGCAGGGCATCGTGCACGGCACGACCATCACCGTCTTGAACGCCGCACGCAAACTGGGCGGCGGCACGGCGGGCAAGCTCTTCATCACCGCCGGACTGGGCGGCATGAGCGGGGCTCAGCCCAAGGCCGGCAACATTGCCGGCGTGGTCTCCATCACTGCCGAAATCAACCCGGCAGCCACCCAGAAACGCTACTCGCAGGGATGGGTGGACGAAGTGCACGCCGACTTAGACGAGCTGTTCGCCGCCGTCAATAAAGCACGTGCAGCGAAGACGGCCCGCTCCTTTGCCTACCAGGGCAACGTGGTGGACCTGTGGGAATACTGCGCTGCAAAAGGCATACAGGTAGACCTCGGCAGCGACCAGACGTCGCTCCACAACCCGTGGGCCGGCGGCTACTATCCCGTGGGCATCGGATTCGAGGAAGCCAAAATGATGATGGCCGAACAGCCCGAGCTGTTCAAAGAGAAAGTGCAGAAAAGCCTGCGCCGCCACGTTGCCGCCATCAACCAATTGACCGCGCGCGGCATGTATTTCTTCGACTATGGCAACGCCTTCCTGCTGGAGAGCAGCCGTGCCGGCGCCGACATCTGGAACGCCGACCACAGCGCCTTCCGCTACCCGTCCTATGTGCAAGACATCATGGGCCCCATGTGTTTCGACTACGGCTTCGGGCCCTTCCGCTGGGTGTGTACCAGCGGCAAAGCGGAAGACCTCGACAAGAGCGACCATATTGCCATGGAGGTGCTGGCCGAGATAGCCGCTACAGCCCCTGCAGAGATACAACAGCAGATGCACGACAACATACAGTGGATACGCGGGGCCAAAGAGAACCACCTCGTCGTGGGTTCGCAGGCCCGCATACTCTATGCCGACTGCGAGGGCCGCACCAAGATTGCCGCCCGTTTCAACGAGGCCATACGCCGCGGCGAGATAACGGCCCCGATAGTCTTGGGACGCGACCACCACGACGTCAGCGGCACCGACAGTCCCTTCCGTGAGACCAGCAATATCTACGACGGCAGCAACCGTTGTGCCGATATGGCGGTGCAGAACGTCATCGGCGACTCCTTCCGTGGAGCCACATGGGTCAGCCTCCACAACGGAGGCGGCGTAGGCTGGGGCGAGGTGATGAACGGAGGTTTCGGCATGGTGCTTGACGGTTCGGAAGCCTGCGACCGCCGTCTGCGCATGATGCTCTACTGGGATGTCAACAACGGCATCAGCCGGCGCAGCTGGGCCCGCAACGAGGGTGCCATGTTCGCTATCCAGCGGGCCATGGACAGCTGTCCCGACTTGAAAGTAACGATGCCCAACCTCGTAGACGACAACATTATCGATGGGCTTTTCTAAGCAAAAAGAAAACACAATCCATCGACCGACACAACACTTACGAAAGAGGTCTTTCGGCTGGCACCGAAAGACCTCTTTTTTTCTCTGTCCTACAGAAAGGTTTTTCGAAGATGTGATATCGGCTGAATGCTTGAATCGCCTGTCTTTGACTCCTATCTCATAGGAGATGTCCACATCCTCTCCTATTTCATAGTCGTCACTCAGGCTACGACGGATGTACTTACCGTTTTTATCGAACTGTCGGCATAAATTGTTAAATCTAATCCTAATAAATCGACTACAAGATACTCAAAAAAGAGAAACTGCCAATATCACGGTCCGAACATTTGTGAATAACGCAGACCAATAAAGGAAAAACAAAATAGAAAAAAGAGTATCTTTGCTGTATAATCACAAACCGAGACAATATGAAAAACGCTGACAACAAAAAAGTTGTATTAATTACTGGAGCCTCTTCGGGCATAGGTGAAGTAGCAGCCTTGCGGTTGCTGAAAAGAGGGTGCACAGTCTATGCCGCTGCCCGCCGCATGGAACGTATGAAAGGGCTGGAGGAGGCTGGTGCCCAGCTGCTACAGATGGATGTAACGGACGAGGCCTCGATGCAGGCCGCAGTGGCAAGAATAGGACAGGAGCAGGGCCGTCTCGACGTGCTGGTGAACAATGCCGGTTACGGCTCCTACGGGGCCGTGGAGACAGTGCCTATGGACGAGGCACGACGGCAGATGGAGGTCAATGTGTTTGGACTGGCACGGCTGTCGCAACTGGTGCTCCCGATGATGCGCAAGCAGGGTGGCGGACGCATAGTGAACGTAGCCTCGATAGCAGGACATTTCAACGAGCCACGAGGCGGATGGTACCACGCCACGAAGCATGCCGTGGTGGCCCTGAGCGACAGCATGCGCATGGAACTGAAGGCATTCGGCATCGACGTGGTGCTTATCGAGCCAGGCATGATTGCGTCAGAATGGGCGGAGATAGCCATGCAGCACTTGGAAAAGATCTCGGCAGGCACACCCTATGAGGCTGCTGCCAAACGTCAGGCGGCTTTTTTCCGCTATGGCTATGCCCACCATGCCACACCGGCAGACCGTGTGGGGCGCTCGATAGAGCAGGCCACGCTGAACCGCAGGCCGCGAGTGCGTTATCGCGACGGACGCGGTTCGACGATGATACCGTTGCTGCACGCCCTGCTACCCACGCGCTGGATGGACTGGGCTGTGCGCCGGATGCTCGGATAGACGGCTTGCTTCTCGGCGACAGGATGCACCCCTCCCACACTTTCCACTAACATCAAATAACTAACAACGATGGAAAAAATCCATTTCACCACACTCACGGCCGAGTCGCTCAAAGAGATAGCCCATTATGCCTCGCTCTGCGACAATCGAGTGAGCGACTATTCGTTGGCCAACCTTTACGGATGGCAACCCCGTTTCAATACACAATACGCCATAGTGGACCACCACCTCGTGGTGCGCTACCTCTCGGAGAACGGCACATGGTATATGCGTCCGCTGCCTCCGCGCAAGGGGGACTGCAGTCAGACGCCATCGGTGATAGAGCGACTGCGAGAAGATGCCTTTCTTTCGGGACACGACTTCTGTCTCTACGGTTTGAAGCAAGAGGAAGCCGAAACGATGAAAACAAAGCATGGCGACCGTATGACCATCGAGCCGCGACGCGAGAGCGCCGGCTATCTGTACCTGCGGGAGAAGTTGTCCACCCTGTCGGGCCGCAAGCTGCAGGCCAAGCGCAACCATGTGAACAAATTCCATTCACTCTATGCCGACTATGAGTATAAACCGATTGACAGCAACCTTACAGACGAGTGTATTGCCTTTGCTCAGCAATGGGCCGAGCGCCATGTGGCGCTGTTTCCCGAACAGGCCGACAGCGCCGAGGCGGAACTGACGGCCATACGTCGCTGCCTGACACACTGGGACGCGATGCCACTGATGGGCGGCACGCTGTGGGTTGCGGGACAGCTGGTGGCGTTCACTTATGGCTGTCCTGTGTCGGACGACACGGTGGACGTATGTGTGGAGAAAGCCGACACAAGCTACGAGGGTGCCTACACGGTGATCAACCAGCTTTTCGCCCAGCATGTGCCCGAGCAGTATCTCTACCTGAATCGTGAAGAGGACATGGGCGTAGAGGGACTGCGGAAGGCCAAACTGTCGTATCATCCTGAGGAGATACTGGAACGCTATGCCTGTGTGGAGCCGCTGCCACGCCCTGCCGACGAGCGCGAGCAGGCAAAAGCCCTGTGGCAACAGACGTTTGGCGACAGCCAGGCGTTTGCCGACCTCTACTTTGACAGAGTGTACAGCAAGGAGTGTACCGTGGCCTGCATAGAAGGAGAACAACTGATTGCCAGCCTGCAGTTGCTGCCCTACGGGATGAAATGGCATGAGGACACCACCGAGGCCGCCTACGTCAGCGGTGTGATGACACGAGAAGAATGGCGGGGCAAGGGCATAGGACGAGAGCTGATGAGACAGGCCCACATCAAGGCCTACGGAGAGGGGAAGGTCTTCGTCATGCTGATGGCAGCCTCCGAACGGGCTGCACGCTGGTACGAGCTGATGGGCTATGCGAAAGGCGGCTTCTGCTCTGCCGCACCCGAAGGAGCGTCCACCATGAACCACACCGAACTGGCACGTTGGGAAAACACCCACGATACCGTACTGCTCCATAGCGAAGAGAACTTAGCCATCGTGCAGCAGAATATGCAACAAGAGGGACTCTCGGCAGACC
>JAFUVR010000006.1 GCA_017477485.1 Bacteroidales bacterium
CATCGCCTTGATAGTCGCTGTCGTTCTTGGTCTTCTCGCCCCAATACTTTCGCATGGCTTGGTCCATCTTCCAGTCCTGATACTCTTGAAAGGTCATGTAGGAGCGGTTCATCACCTTGTCGCCCAGTTTTTCCACCTTGACATATTCGCCACGTTCGGCATCATATTCGACAGTAGTAGTCAAGGCCGAAGGGGTGTAACTGCCGCCGATGTTGGGGCGCCACGACGTATCGTTAGTCTGGCTCCAAGCCGCCACGCCATGACACAGCAAGAGCAGCAGCATGAGGATGCCGCGACAGACGATGCTTTTGCTATTTCCGCAACAATTCAAAATGCCACTATAGTTTTTTCAAAGCCTCCTTGATAAGTTCCTCTGCCGTAAGACGTCCATCGAGCGAAGCCAGCACCTTCTCGACGGCGGTCTTGGCAAATCCCAACATGGTCAATGCTGCCAGAGCTTCCTCCTTGCTGGGAGAGGAGGACATGGTGCTCGTCGCCGTGTCAGCCACAGCGCCGAGGGTCTTCACCTTGTCATGCAGTTCCAGCACAAGGCGTTGCGCCGTTTTGGCACCGATACCCTTGATACGTTTGATGGTTGCCTCATCCTTCATGGCAATGGCATTGGCCAGTTCCACGGCGGTGAGCGTCGAGAGCATCAGCCGGGCCGTATTGACACCCACGCCGTTGACGCCAATCAGCAAGCGGAAAAGACTGCGTTCGCCCTCATCGGCAAAGCCATAGAGCAGATGGGCATCCTCTCTTACTACCTCGTGCACCAACAGTTTGGCAGGCTCGGTTGTTTCGCGCAGGCGCTGAATCTTGTCATATGTGGTCAGACTGATTTCGAGCAGATAGCCCACGCCGCCGCAGTCGATGACGGCCTGAGTGGCGTTGAGTTCGGTCAATTGTCCTTTGATATATTCGTACATGGCGGAGTGACTTTGAATGTATGAACGATCGGAGGTGGGTCAGTTATTCATCTTCAGGAGATACAGGGACGGGATAATAACCTATCCCGCTGGCGGGCGAAGAGGGTTTGAGATGATAGTCGTGTTCGTCGGGATTGACGAAGAGCGGGTCTTCATCCCACGCTCCACCTTTGACGAGACAGTGCTCGAAGGCATAGGAAAAAGCAGCGCCCTCCTTGGCATCGAGGAGGACTTCGCCTTCGCTATGGTTTCCGTAGAAGATGCAATCGGAGAACGTGGCTTCGTTCAGATCGCGCAACACGATGCCCTGCCTGCTCTCGTACCAGTTGGCCAGAATGAGACTGGGGGTCTCACGGCGTTCGAGTTTCCAGAAGTTGGCCGAGGTGACATTGCGGAATGAATAGCGGCCGCCGAAGGGGGCATAGAAAGTAGCCCCGCCACAGTCGAAGAGTAGCAGTCGGTTAGCGACAATCCATGCGTCATCGGCCTGGATGGCAGCCACCTTCATGTGACCTATCTCGGTGTTGCTGACGGCAAGCGTGGGCAGGCCATAGTCGTTGCTGTCGGCAATGATGCCGTAATAGGCGTTCTCGATCTTCGCATAGTCTATCGAACAGGCCTTGCTGCTCCCGCCGCTGATGCCTCCGAGCCAGATGTGACCCCACTGGCCTGGCAGGTCGTCGTACCAGCCGTCGTGGCGCAGCGAGGTGAAGAGCACCGGCTGTTCCTCACTGCCCGCTACGGAGAGTGACCCTCCGTTGTAGATCCAGAGCACGGCATCGTTGGCGAAATAGAGTTCGTCGCCAGCCACAAGACTGAGCAGACAGCCCGAGTCTACCACGGCATAGCCTACCACCACATGAGGCAGTGCATGATCCCAATTGTCGCAATCTATCACGCTGTAAGCATAGGGGTTGCCATAGCGGTCAAGGGCAGGGCGCCCCAGTTCGTCATGAAGGGTGTCGGTGGGCACATGATATACGGCATTGCGGCCCCATGCCGTAACGGGGAGTCTCTGTGACGGGCAATCCTTCACGTCGAAAAGGATGGCATCCTCGACCAAAAATGGGGAACTGGCACTGTTGGGATCTATGGTGGCCTGCAAAAAAATAAAAATGCTGTCGTGGGCTTCCACACGGACGTTGCGGGCCACGAAAGAGGTGTCGCCGTCCACATTCAGCCGAATGCAGGAGGAGCGACCGCCTTGCAACGTCACAGTGTTGATCATGACGGCATCACTGTTGCGGTTGTACACCTTGATGTGTCGCGTAGTGGTGGCGAGCGAGGTGAAGACCGTGTCGAAAGCAATCGTGTCGCACGAAAAAGAAAGCGCCTCGGCATTCATGTTGCTCAGGTAATCGGCATCACTGTCGCATCCCGTCAGCATTGACGTGCCACATAGCAACAAGAGCGGAGCCAATAAAAAACCGTAGATATATCGTTTGCCTCCGTAGAGGATTGCTTTCATTTTCATTTGACGTCGTGGGATGCTGCCGTTCCGTTCCCAGCCCTTAGGCACTCGGAGAGAGCAAACCCACAACTAAAACGCAATTTCGGCTCCTATATTGTAATAATACGGCCCACAGGACACATTTACCCGTCCTATCTCGTGCATTACGGTTCTTCCCTGCCCACCTTTGGCATCAAAAAGGGACAGAACCTACGGGAAGACGAAAAACACATTGCAGAAAGGGGAGATTCGCCACACGACGAAAGCCGTAACATAGACAATGTGCAGGCAAGGAGACATATCCCTGACATATTTGAGGATTTTATGTAAATTTGCAATCAATAAATTACAAGAGGCGGAGCATGTGTCCATAGAGATGCTACAAGCCATAAAATACACATATAGAGTACTCTGTATTGAAAAACAAAATACCGATAAATATCATGAAAAAACCAAAGATTTCCAAACTGATTTCCACCAACGATGGATACGAATGGCAGTATTGTTCGCTGGGCGGCGTTACGCGAGTGAAGATAGCCACGGGCGAGGACATCAAACATCTGGGAGAGTTGGACCGCAAGCTGTGGACCGTGCTCTCATGCCCTGTCAACGGGCTGGAGTTTGACAGCCGGACGCTGCAACTGATGGACAGCAATCACGACGGCAAGCTGCGCATTGACGAGGTGGTGGAGGCCGCACGCTGGATCACCTCGGTGATTACGGATGCCGACCTACTCCTTGACGGCAAAGACACCATAGCACTCACCGCTCTTTCGGAGAATGAAGAGGGCAAGAGTCTGCGTGCCAGCTGCGAAGCCATACTGCAGGAGTTGGGACTGCCGCTGGACACTATCAGTTTGAAAAACGTAGCCGACTACAAGGCCAAGACCGACGAGCAGTATGCCAAAGATGTGGCCACGGTGGCCGATGCCGACATCCGGCCCTATGGCGACAACACCGATGCCGTGAGTACTGCCGTTGCCGCACTGCGTGAGAAAGTGGCCGACTACTACATGCGGTGCCACCTCATCCGTTTCGACGCCGACTGCAAGGCCGCCGTCGACGTGTCGGTGGAGCGCATCGCCGCTATAGCCACGGGAGATGTGGCCAAAGCCTCAGACGACATAGCCACCTATCCGCTGGCCCGTCCCAATGCCGAAGGGCTGCTGATGCTTGACAACATCAACCCCGTATGGGCATCGCATGTGGCCACGATACGAAAATATGCAGTAGCGAATGAGATGCCAAGCCTAAGCGAAAGCCAGTGGGCCGAGATAGTGGCCAAGATTGACGCCTATACAGACTATCTCGAAAAACAGGCTAACGGACAGGTCGAGCTTCTCTCCAAGGGGCACGCCGAGGCCCTGGCGCACTACACCGCAGCCGACAAACTGCTCCACATCTATCGCGATTTCTACACGCTGCTCAAGAACTATGTCTTCTTCAAAGACTTCTATCAGAATGATGCCTCCGTCAAAGCCATATTCCAGAGCGGACGTCTCTTTATCGACCAGCGATGCTGCGACCTGTGTATGCGCGTTGATGCCATCGATGCACATGCCGCCCTTGCCTCGGCCAGCGGGATGTTTCTGATCTACTGCGCTTGCACCTCGCGCGAGAAGAACGCCACGCAGAATATCGTAGCGGTGCTTACCGACGGCGATATTGACAACATCGAGGTTGGCAAGAACGCCATCTACTACGACCGCGACGGGCACTGCTGGGATGCCGTAGTGAAGAAGATTATCGACAATCCTATCTCAATCCGTCAGGCTTTCTGGAGCCCCTACCGCAAGTTCTGGAAATGGTGTACGGACAAAATCAACAAGTCGGCAGCCGAGAAAGAGGACAAAGCATTTAACGACCTGACCACCAAAGCCAATGCCGCCACCGAGGATGTCAAAGCCGGTGTAGCCGCCGGGCCCGATGCGGAGAAGAAGAAGGACGAGAAGAAGCCGACGCCGTTTGACATTGCCAAGTTTGCCGGTATCTTTGCCGCCATCGGCATGGCCGTAGGCTATATAGGCAGTGCGCTGGCAGGCATCACCAAGACCATAGGCGACAACCCGCTCAACCTGCTCATACTCATCTGCGGCATCATCCTCGTCATTTCGGGGCCTTCGATGTTCATCGCATGGAGCAAACTGCGCAAACGCAATCTCGGACCTATGCTCAACGCTAACGGCTGGGCTGTCAACGCCGTCATTCTGGTCAATGTGCGTTTTGGTGCAACACTGACCAGCATAGCCAAATACCCCAAGCTGGTGCTTGACGACCCCTTTGCCGACAAGAAGATGCCTGCATGGAAGAAATGGCTCATCGTCATCAGCATCTTGATTGTCATCGCCGCCGTGGTGGCACTGATTATCTATCTGATGCACCAACAGCAGGCCGCTGCCGCTCAGCAGGTGGCCGACAGTGTGGCAGCCGCCAAGGACTGCATATCTGCCGAATAATCTGCATAACAAATTCGGTCTATAAAAAAAACTCGCTGCCATTAAGACAGCGAGTTTTTCCTGACTTCGTCACTCTTTTTTATCAAAAACGCAACTCGTTTATACAGAATTATTTGTAACTTTGCGCCGCCCAATTTAGGGAGGCGCAAAGTTTTTTTTAACATAATTATGTCCCTATGCATGTTAGATTAAAGAAGAACAGATCTGGTAGTATAAGCGTTGTTGTCGTCGACAAGTCTTCTGGTCGGTATAAGGAGTTACATACAGTAGGCGTGGCCAAGGAAGAGTCCGAG
>JAFUVR010000007.1 GCA_017477485.1 Bacteroidales bacterium
CCTTTGTGGAACTGAAGGGTGTGCATACAAATCAAGCCATCGAACAGTTGCGACAGACCTTGAAGAAGGCGATGTTCAAACATCCATCGAATGATGATGTCCGTGCCCGCATTGTAGCACAATCTTTTCCTTCCAACAAGTCTAATCCAGCGATGGAGAAGGCAAAGCAAGAGTTTCGCAAAGATTACAACTGTGATCTCCGCGGCATGAAAACTGGCCAGGCGGATAAACTATAAATTGATCATTTTTTCCCACAAAGTACTTTGGAACAATCCTCACCCTTGGAATAGGCAGAAAAAGTGGAGAATGACGCCATGTTGGAGGATTGTCAAGCAATTGTAGAAGATATATGTGTTAACAAAAAAATAAAGCTTCTTTGCAGTTTGATTATCTCGGTTACAGGCTAAATATGAGTGTTGTCAATAAGACACTAATAACATCATATTATGTGGTGTTCTATAGAACATCTTTTTGCTGCCTGGCCAAAGCCAGGACAGCAAAAAAATATAAAAAATGTCCTGTGATTGCGCTCTTGCGTGCGCAATCATTAATCTTGGACGAGACGGGCAGAGCGGCCGAAGCATCGGTAGAGGCTGTTCAGGTACACATCGCCGGAATTGAAGTAGAGGTACCATGCCTCGTCGGAGCCATCGGGCGTGGACGACCAGAAGAAGCCGTAGGAGCCCACGAAGTTCACGTTTCCAAGGCAAAGGCGAATGCCCGCGGCGGGCAGAACAATGGAATTGCCATTAGGACCTGTGACTTTCATGCCATCACCTATCCAATTCCACTGGCACAATGTTTTCAATTCTAAGAGTTGATCTTTTGATGGCAAATTGTCACCAAACTGTTGCACCGCCTCATCGTAGGTGAAGTATCCAGACTCGTTGTCCAATTTCCATAATGTCCCGCTGGGCAGACCTAAATCGACCCAAGCATTAAGGTTTAGGTTTTGCCGACTGCCGCAATGATTGCAATAGATACTATCTTCGGCTATGTAGGCTCCACATTCGGTACATTTTTTCATGATTGTTTGTCGACTGCCGCAATAGTTACAAAAAATACTATCTTCGGCTATGTCGGCTCCGCATCTGGTACATTTTTTCATGATTGCTGCCTTTTAGTCACAATAACGATTCCCTATAGTGCCAGGTTTCACCCATGATACCCTATATAAAAAACTATTCGAGGGTCATGCCTTGCTGGGCGTAGGAGCGCCATTTCTGGATGGCGGCCTGCATGTCGGACGGCAGGGGGCTCTCGAAATGGAGATGCTGGCCGGTGGAGGGATGCTCGAAGCCGAGGATGCGAGCATGGAGGGCCTGACGGGGCAGGAGGTCGAAGCAGTTGGCTACGAACTGCTTATATTTGGAAAAGGTGGTACCCTTCAGAATCTCGTTGCCCCCGTAGGCGGCATCGTTGAAGAGGGGATGGCCTATGTGGCGCATGTGGGCGCGTATCTGGTGGGTGCGTCCCGTTTCGAGGACACACTCGATGAGGGTGACATATCCGAAGCGCTCCATCACATGCCAGTGGGTCACGGCATGTTTGCCGCGGTCGGGGTCGGTGACCATCATAATGCGGCGGTCCTTGGGCGAGCGTTCCAGATTGCCGTCGATGGTGCCGTCGGACTCGGCGAAGTCGCCCCACACGAGGGCGTTGTATTTGCGTTCGATGGTGTGGTCGAAAAACTGTTTGGCCAGCACCACCTGAGCCTCCTCATTCTTGGCCACGAGGAGCAGGCCCGACGTGTCTTTGTCGATGCGGTGGACGAGATAGGGGGTGACGGGCTGCCCTTGGCGGTCGGTCTTGCCCTGGAAATAGAAGAGCAGGCCGTTGAGGAGGGTGCCTGTAAAGTTACCCACACCCGGATGGACTACGAGGCCAGCCTGCTTGTCGATGACGAGCACGTCGTCGTCCTCATAGACGATGTGGAACGGCACCTCTTCGGGCAGCAGCTCGAACTCGTGGGGCGGCTCGGGCAGCAGCACACTGATGGTGTCGAGGGGTTTGACCCGATAGTTGGACTTGACGGCCTTGCCGTTGACCACTATGCAGGAGGCTTTGGCGGCAGCCTGTATTTTGCTTCGCGAGATGCCTTCGAGACGCATCTGCAGGTATTTGTCGATGCGGAGCATCTCTTGGCCGCGGTCTACGGTGATGCGGTGATGCTCGTAGAGGTCAGTCTCTTCGGGCAGGTCGGCAGCGGGTGCGAGTGGGAGTGGGAGCTGGTCGTCGGACATAACGAAAGAGAGGATTAGCGGTGTCGGATCATAATCTTGTGTGCTGAGGGGAGGCCTTGCGGCGGCAGGACACGAAGGATGTAGACGCCGTTGGGGAGGCCTGCCGTGGAGAAGCGGCTTTCCGCAGAAGCGGCTACGCAACGGCCCTGCATGTCGAGGAGCTGGAACAACGACCCTTGAGGGGCTCGCAGTATCTCGAAATGGTTGTTGGCCGGATTGGGGGCAATGCTGACGGAGGCGTCGCTGCGCGGAGCCTGGACGGAGAGGACGGCCTGCATGCCCACATAGGGGCGCATCATGAGGGCTCCGGCGAGGAAAGACTGGGTCCATGCGCCACCGACGTTGTAGAAGGTGTGTTCGGAGGCGTCGTGGTTGCGGTCCATGCCGATGCCGATGATGCCGGAAGACAGCTGCTGTATGCCCACATAGAAGATACCATCCACGACGACCGGCTGTTCCAACTCGTGGCGCACGAAGGCGTCGAGGCCCGCAATCTGAGGTGTGCGGGAATGCTCGTCCTTGTAGAGCAATTGTCCGGGATGGCCCTGGTTGTCGTCCCACACGCAGACATAGTAGAGCATCTGCTCGTTCTCGCCACCGCGGGTGCGGCAGAAAGAGATGTCGAGAGCCGTGAGGGTGTCGGGCTGGTTGAGCGAGAACTGGCAGGCCATCATCACGTTGCCACGGGTAGAAAAGACGCCGTAGCCGTTCTCGGCCGAGCCATCGTCGTAGGCGTAGAAGTCTTCGAGGTGCTGATAGAAACGGATGGTGTCGTTCTGGCGGTGGATGTCGCCACCGACGCCCTCGGCCACGGTGTGGGTGATGGTATAGACGCGCTGTATGCCGTCGGTGGGGAAGGCCGACATGACCATGGGATGCGCATGGGCCGTGGCGGTCTGATAGCCGCCATCGGGGAAGAACGTGGGCACATTGTCGAGGCCGCCGTCGTAGTCGCGGAGGTAGCCGTCGGCGACGCGGTAGGTGTAGCGAGCCGAGAGTTCCTCTTCAAAACGGTTGGTGATGGTAATGTCGAGACCCGTGGCCATCTCCGAGGCACGGAACTGACGGGCGGGCATGGCCTGGTATTTGCGCAGCATGGAGGGGGCGGGGTTGACGAAGGCGATGTCGCGGGTGTAGTAGTAGCGGTAGTTGCGGCTGTGGTCGAGGGTGATATAGTCGATATGCCACTGGTCGCAGTTGCCCACGAAACCCGCCTCGCTGGTGTTGTCGAACGAGCAGAGGTTGCGGAAGCGGAAGCGGAAATTGCGTGTGAGGAAGATAGCGGAGTCGATGGGGATGTAGACATAGAGCCAGTCGAAGCCCGTGCGGCGTTGCACGCTGTCCACATCCATGCCGCCGGTGCTCCACACGCGGATCCATCGGCCCACACGACCGTCGAAGAACTCAAGGATCAGCGAGTCGGAGGGCTCGGGTGCATCGCCGGAGCGCATCCACATGTCGCCACTGCCGCCGCCGGGCTGCACGTAGAAGCTCAGGGCCACCGAGTCGGACGGTAGGAGCCGCCGTGCCACGGGGGCCTGCAGCGAGTCGAGACGAATGAAACGCGAAGTGATGATGTCGGCCTCGAAGACATCGGTGTTGTTGGCCGTGTTGTAGAGCTGGCTGTCGGCGTCGAGAGCGTCGAGGGTGAGCACGCCCACGGTGGGCGGCAGCTGTGCCGCCGTGTTGCTCACCCATGCCCCCTGCGAGGCCCAGAGGGACGGTGAGGGTTCGCCGCTATAGTTGGAGAAATCGTCGAAGAAGGGCAGCGACAGAGGGCCGCCGACATCCTTGCGTCCTTTCTGCTGTGCCACGGGGCCCGACGAGAGGGGGAGCAACACCTCCTGGGCCACGAGAGACGCAGCCATGCCAAGGAAAAAGAGTATGAGCAGATGCTGTTTCATGACAGAGAAGACTACCATCCGAAGCCTTCATCCTCGAAGGGGGTGTCGTCGGACGAGGAGCCCCACTCCACCTGTACGGAGGGGTTGGTGATGGCCGAAGAGTCGATGGTATATTCGGTAACCATCTTGTTGATTTTCTGTTCGTCGGCGTCGCAGTACCACAGTTCCACCTTGGCACCGAAGGGGATGCGCGAGATGCCGTCGTAGGAGGGTGTCTGCTTGTAGACCACGGCGGAGGCACGGTCCTTGACGCCGTCGAAATGTTCGGTCCCGACGTTGAAAGAGGCCGAAAGAATCTCATAGCGCACGCGGTCCATCTTCTTGCCAATGACGAAAGGCACCACGCCATAGGCCTTCTGCGGGTCGTCGCCGAGGCCGACGACGAGGTCTACCTTGGCGCCGTTGACGAGTTTCTGTCCCGCATAGATGACCTTGCCTTTATAGGTCATTTCGATGATGGTGTTGCGGAAAGGACTGTCGACAAACTTGAGGGTGCCGCCTTTGAGGCCGACGCCTTCGAGTTGCGCAATGGCGTTGCGCAGGGTAACGCCGCCGGTAATGTCGGGCACAACGGCATCGTCGGGTCTGAAGGCCGTGGTGGTAACATATATCTTGCGATGTTTCTTGATGAAGGTTCCGGGCTTGGGATCCTGCGAGATGATGCGGCCGCCGCCGAGGCCCTCGCGATAGAGCGAGTCGAGGACGACAAACTCGAGTTTCAGTGGGTTGGCCCGCTGCAGCGAGTCGACAGGGCACATGGTGAGGTCAGCCAGTTCATAGACCTTGCCATGGCGCGAATAGATGCGGATGCCGATGAACACCAAGATGATGATGCCAACGGAGATGAGCAGCATCAGCAGCAGCTGGGTGACGATGGGATGACGGCGAAAGAAGGATTCTTGCATTGTGGGATGACGTTGTTTTTTTGGGATGGGGCTGTTGGGATACAGGCCCGCAGGGAAAATCGTAAATTATTCTTTAACCAGCTGGCCTTTGAGGGTTGCGGCGGTGCAGTCGGTGACCTTGACACGCACATAGGTGCCGGGCTGGGCATCCTCGCGGTCGAAGACGATGACCTTGTTCTGGCTGTTGCGTCCGAAGAGCTGTTTGTCGCTTCGGTGGGAGTTGCCCTCGACGAGGACCTCATAGGTGCGGCCGATCTCCTGCTGGTTGTTTTCGAGGGCTATCTGGCCTTGCAGAGCGATAATCTCTTCGAGACGGCGGGTCTTCTCGCGGTCGTCGATGTCGTCCTGCATGTGGCGATGGGCGAAGGTGTCGGGGCGCATGGAGTATTTGAACATGTAGGCATAGTCGTAGCGCACGGTGCGGAACATCTGGAGGGTGGCCTGATGGTCGTCCTCGGTCTCGCCGCAGAAGCCGGCGATGACGTCGGTGGTGATGGAACAGTCGGGCAGGATGCGGCGGATGGCTGCCACACGGTCCAGGTACCACTC
>JAFUVR010000048.1 GCA_017477485.1 Bacteroidales bacterium
AACCGTTTCTGAACAAAGAGGGAGGGCGTAATCAACCGTTTCTGAACAAAGAGGGAGCGGCGTAATAAAAACGTTTCTGAACAAGAAAAAAGACGTGCGACGGCCGTTCACACAGCCATCGCACGTCTGAGTCCTGGCAACCTATCGGTCGCCATGGCTTATTCCTGCTGTTGCGCCGGTCTCGGTTCAGATGTCGAAACAGCGGGGACGCTTTGTGGCTCCTCGTCGCCCTCCACCGACATCACTCGCGTGATGACATAAGTGCTGTTGCCACGCCAGGGTAGCGTGTGCAGATAGCGTTTCCATTCCAGTTCCACCCGCTTGCCGGTGCTGCGCATCAGTTTCTCTGCCACCTGCTTGTCCTCTACCGAGAATTTCAACTCGTTGGAGCGTATCTCAGCACCGCCTGCGGCAGGAGCCGCTGCCGCACTCTTGAAGCCCGTCAGAATCAGCTTGCCCTCATAGGTCTTGAAGAGGACGCCTTCGCGCTGGAAATAGATCAGGTCGCCCGTATTGTAGCCTTCCCCGTGGACATAGTAGAATCGGAAGAAGCACACCGCGGCCAGCACCAGCAGCGTTACGACCGATATACTCGTGATAACTTTACCTTTTGTCGTCATAAGTAATTGATTTTACAATTAAACAGCAAATATTTTTTCAGGCCATTAAGAATCCTGACAGATGGCAAAGATACTCTTTTTTTGTCATAATACCGACGCACAATGTCATTCACGCTTGGAGAGGATGTTCTGAACATCATAGAAAGACACAACACGACGCCTCGTATCTGTTTTTTTTTGAGTATCTTTGCAGGCCGTATCGAGGTGGTGCTTCATTCGTTCGACCTCGGAATCAAACACTTTCCTTATACACCACCCGCTAAACGAAAACAACACCCAATCATGAATAAGAAACTCACTTTCATCATCGTCGCACTTATAGTCTTCGTGCTGACAGGCTGTGGCAAAGACGAGAAGAGTTCGTCGGGCAATGACACGTACACGGTGCCCGAACAAAACCTCGTCGAAATCACCCGCATCGATACCTTCGACCCCAAGGAGATGCCCGAAGCCATAAGCACCTCTAACCTTGCCAAGTTCTACATCGAAGACGAGGAAGGACGTCAGATGTTCAACACCGCCTTCAACACCATCCTCCACAATCGGCTCTACATCCTTGACACGCTGTTCTCCGGACGCAAAATCCCCATCGGCTATCGACGCGACTGGTCGGTCAAGAGCCTCATCTTCACCTATCGCTCGCTCTCAGCGGCCGGCAAACCCATCGTCCTCTCGGGCCGTGTCTCCTTCCCTCAGTCCAACACCGATGCGCCCCACGAGGTGCAGAGCCTCTCGCTCTTCACCCACTTCCTGCTCCACACCACCAATCAGGCGCCCTCGGAGGAAATCTCTCCCCTGGTCATGCGCACCCTCTACAATTCTGCCGTCATCGAGCCCGACTTCGAGGGCTACGGTGTGACCAAGGGCCAACCGTTCCCCGGCTTCTCCTTCGCCGTGCAGGCACGCCAGATGGCCGACTGCATCCGTGCAGCCCTCGCCGCCATGCAGCAGCATGGCATCACCCTCGCCCCAGACGGCTATTCCACGGCATGGGGCGGCTCTCTCGCCACGCCTGGCGTCATGGCCTTCGTTAGACACTACGACCAAGAGCTCACACAAAAAGAACGCGACAACATTCGACTCAAATCCGCCTTCATGGGCTGCGGCCCCATGCTCCTGCGCGACATGGTGGAATACTTCGATGCCCATCCCGAATACGGGGCCAGTGGGCTCTGCTATCTCACTGGCTTTCTCGCCCCCCTGCCCAAGGCCGACTTCGGCGGCTATGCCCTTCAGGACTTCCTCCCCAAATGGATTCACACCCATCAGCTCACTATAGATGGCGAGACCATGACCTACTACGAGGCGCACCTACGCAACCTCCTCATGCTCAGCGATCATCCCGACGACATTGACATCAGCCTGCTCAAAAACAACCTGGCCGAGGATATGTGCACCGCCAACGGCCATCTCGACCTCTCCAACCCCAAGACACAGTTACTCCTCAACCTCATCCAGCGCCTCAGCAACTGGGGCGGATGGCAGCCACAAGAGGACGTCTACCTCACCCACAGCCGCTCCGACCGAGTCATCCCCTACCCCCAGGCCGAGACCTTCAGCAACAAGTTCAAAGACTGCGAGAAATTCCATTTCAAACCAATCCACACCCGGATCCTCGACGACGTCGTAGCATCGCACACCAGCTCCACGCTCATCTGCCTCATCCTCTCCGTACTCCACGAAGATCCCGCCATGGCCTACCGCATGGTTCCATAAATCTATCCAACACGATAACACTATTATCAACATAAAAAAAGACTATAAAAAAACGTATCACTCTCCTCGCCCTGGCCCTCATGAGCCTTTGCGGCATTGCCAACGCACAGATCACCATCAAGGTTGGCTACGCCAACAACACCACATACGAAATTTGACTTCTTTAAGGAAGACGCCAACGGCGATGTTCGCCACAATCGTTTCAGTGTCGAGGTTGGGTTCGGCGCACGCTTCATGTTCAGACAGTTCGGCATCAATATCAACTATCAGATCGGACTTGTCGACCTCTGCAGCTATGACCACATAGTCGACCGCATCAACCGATTCAACGCAGGCCTCTCCTACACCTTCTAATCGCATCCACCTTTTTTTACGACAATCCGCAAAGCTGGCAGCATCATTCTGCCAGCTTTTCTTTTCTCCGTCGGCATCCACTCGTCTACCCTGCGGCACAAGCTTTTCGACACGCAGTGTAATATTTTGCGTACCTTTGCACCTCCAAAAAACATAAAGAAAGCACACCTTCATACAGACATGAAAGCCTCCATCATCAATATCGGCGACGAACTCCTCATAGGCCAGGTCGTCAACACCAACGCCGCACGCATGGCACAGATGCTCACTGCGGCAGGCATCGACGTGGTGCAGACCCTCGTATGTCCCGACAGGGGCTCGGCCATAGCCGACAGCCTGCGACTCTCGCTCTCTATGGCCGACGCCGTGCTCGTCACCGGCGGACTCGGTCCCACCAAAGACGACGTCACCAAGCACACCCTCTGCCAACTCACCGGCAGCCATCTCGTCGAAAATGCCGACGCACTGGCCAACGTGCAGCGCATCTTCGCCCGCCGCGGCTACCCCATGACCGAGAGCAACCGCAGCCAGGCCGACGTGCCTCACACCTGCGAGGTCATCGTCAACACCATGGGTACGGCACCCTGCATGTGGTTCGACCGCAGCCACTGCGCCAACAGCCTGCTCGACGACGACAAAGTCATCGTGGCCATGCCCGGCGTACCCTTCGAGATGGAACACCTCATGCAGCACTGCATCGTGCAACGGCTCCGAACCCATTTCCACCTTGGTGCCATCGCCACCCGCAACGTCCTTGTGCAGGGCATCGGCGAATCTTTCCTCAGCGACCTCATAGAGCCTTGGGAACTTTCACTACCCGACAACCTAAAACTCGCCTATCTGCCCGTGGCTGGCATGGTCAAACTGCGCCTTACCGCCCACGGAGACAGTTTCGACCAGCTCAATACACTCATCGACCAACACCTCTCACGTCTCTATCCTCTTGCAGCACAATACATCGTGGGCGAGAACCGCGAAACCCTGCAGGAACTGGTATCCGACCGCTTCCACGCCAACCACAAGACGCTTTCCATTGCCGAAAGCTGCACGGGTGGGGCCATTGCCGCAGGGCTGACAGCCCTCGCCGGTGCCTCCGACTATCTCAAAGGTGGCGTAGTGGCCTATAGCAATGAGGTGAAGGCGGGCGTCCTCGGCGTGAAGACGGCCACCCTCGACGAACACGGCGCCGTCAGCGAAGCTACGGTACGCGAGATGGTGGAAGGCGTGCGACAGCGGCTCCATGCCGACGTAGCCATAGCCACCACCGGCATTGCAGGCCCCGGCGGCGGCACCGAGAGCAAACCCGTGGGGACCGTGTGGATAGGCCTCGCCGACGGAAACCGCACTCTCGCCAAATGCATGCACTACAGTGGCCCTCGCCAGCAGATCATCGACCGCACATGCAACGAGGCCTACGCATGGCTCCTCAGAGAGATTCAATGAGCCGAATGCTCCCCGACATCAACAAAAAAGCAAATAATCAGCAGCCGACCCGCCTATGGAGGCACAACCACCGCCTGCTGCCGAAACACCCACAAACAGACACATCCCAATGCCCAAAGGTTTACTCACCGTCCTCCTACTCATCGTCAGCAATATCCTGATGACCTTCGCATGGTATGGCAATCTCAAGTTGCAAGAGCTCAAGATTTCTACCGACTGGCCGCTATTTCTTATCATCCTCGTTTCGTGGGGCGTGGCATTCTTTGAATATAGCTTTATGATTCCGGCCAACCGTATCGGCTCGCAGATCACCGGCGGGCCCTTTTCGCTCATGCAGCTCAAAGTCATACAGGAAGCCATCTCGCTCGTGGTCTTCACCGTCATCGTGGCCACGGTCTTCAAAGGCGAGCCCATCCGCTGGAACCATTTTGTGTCCTTCGCACTCATCATTGCCGCTGTATTCTTTGCCTTTATCGATAGCAAATAGTCTCAACACACCATGACGACCACCACTACCGACAAATACGAGACACGGCTGCGCGATGCCGGCATTCGCATCACCGCCATCCGGCTGCTCGTCCTCCGCACCATTGCCGACGACCCCGACGGCATCTTCTCCCTCGCCGACCTCGCCGCCCGCATCACCACCCTTGACAGCTCTACCCTCTTCCGCACCCTCTCGCTCTTCGCCCAGCACCACCTCGTCCACGAGGTCGACGACGGCTCCGGCATGCAGAAATACTGCGTCTGCCACTGCGACGACCCCTCCCACCATCACGGACACATCCATCTCACCTGCCTCGGCTGCCACCGCACCTTCTGCCTTCGCGACGTGCCCATACCGTCCGTCGCCATTCCTGCAGGCTTTGCAGCCTCTGAGGCAGAATATGTGGTCAAAGGGTTCTGCTCCGACTGTCAGAAGAAGCAGCACCTTTAGGATTCCCCGACATGACAAGACAAAACTAATGCAACGGTAACGCTTTACCGCGACTTAAAAAGCAGTGGGCACGCCACGCCATAGCATAAGGGCGACCGACAACGCCAATGCCTTTACGGCAGCTTGACGAGGTCGGCCTTGATGAGGCAGTGGTCGCTGAGCATGGCGTTGTTGACCACCTCCACATGGCTAAGGGCAAAGCCCTTGACAATAATATTGTCGAGGCTGCTGCGTGGCGCCGCCCCGGCAGGGAAGGTATTCAAATCGCCCAAATAGCCGTGGTTGGCCATATGGTAGCCAGCCTGCGCAAAGGCGTCGTATTCCGTACTCTTGCCCGTGTTCCAGTCGCCGCAGAGAATGACATACCGGTCGGACTCGAAAGCCGATATCAGCTCCTCGATCTGCAAGGCACGATAGGGGGCGCCGTTCTCGCCTTGGTTCCAGTCGAGATGGGTGGAAACCACCTTCACCGTGTCGCCGTCGAGCAGCATGGTCGATACAAGATAGTAGCGTTTCTGCACCATCTTGGAGAAGAACACGGTATCGGTCCTCAGCACCACAAGCCCATTGCTGAAGATGGCATTGCAGTTATAGCTGTATTTGGGTCCCACCTGTGCCACTTCGTAGTTGGAGAGTATCGCCTCGCGTGCATCAACTGCCTCCTTGTCATCCTTGGCATTCACCATCAGTGGATTGTACTCTACCAGAGCCAGCAGGTCGGCACCTATCTCGTTGAAGAAGGAGCAATAGGTCTGCTTATAGAACTTCAGTTCGTCGTGGCTCAGCCGCGTGTCGCCCGACTGGCCGAGCGAGAAATGACCAATATTCCAACTGGCCACACTGATTTTACTGAAACGCGTATTCTGCGCCATCGCGACGAAAGTCAACGCGAGCGTCATAATAAGGAGTAATGTCTTTTTCATTTTGATACATTTTTTTGGAAGTTGCAAAGATAACAAAAAAGAAGAACAATCGACTGTTATAGGGCATCGGCGTCATATCGGGAAACGCCTCGCCACAATTAGACACGACCTTATTCAGTGGAAGGATTTCTCGCGAAGCGCCCTCTGAGTGCCCTGCGGGCAGAAATCCTACAAATCTTATCAAATCAAACAAATCTAATCTTGTAAATCTAATCGGACCAATCTGTTCAAACCAAAAATGATTTGAAAGATTTGGCGGATTTGAAAGATTTCTCGCGAAGCGACTGCAAAAAAAAATGTCTTGTGCATCCGAGCACTATTTTGGGGGCTATTCAAAAGGAATGCCGCTGTATCAGACATCCTGTTGAGGTGTGAAGGGCAACCCTAAGCAGTGCCAATGCAGGCATGATGTATTAATGACATGATTTAGAGACTCAAAAGAACATCGAATGCAATATATCGCTTTTTTTGTGTAACTTTGCCTTTTTGAACTCAATACAATAGCCACGAATCATGTATACCATCATACTCGGAACGGCCTACCCCTATAGAGGCGGCGGCATAGCAGCCCTCAACGAACGTCTGGCCACGGAATATGTCAACACGGGGCACAAGGTGGAAATCATCACATTCACGCTCCAATATCCCAACTTTCTGTTTCCCGGCAAAACGCAGTATAGCGACGGCCCGGCTCCGGAACATCTCCACATAGAGCGCATGGCCAATTCATGCAACCCGCTAAACTGGGTCAAGGTGGGTCGCGAGATAGCACGCCGGCGTCCCGACGTGCTCATCATCCGCTACTGGCTGCCGTTCATGGCCCCCTGCCTCGGCACGATAGCACGGGTGGCGCGCCGCAACGGACACACCCGCGTGGTATCCATCGTGGACAACATCATTCCTCACGAGCACCGTCCGGGCGACCGTCTCTTCTCGCGCTATTTCGTGGGGTCGTGCGACGCCTTTGTGGCCATGTCCAAATCGGTGCTCAAGGAACTCGACATCTTCGACAGCAAGAAGCCTCGCTTCTTCTGCCCTCACCCCATCTACGACCACTATGGCGAACGGATCGGCAAAGCCGAGGCCAAACAGCACCTCAATCTTGAGGAGGATTGTCGCTATGTGCTCTTCTTCGGCTTCATCAGAGGCTATAAGGGCCTTGACCTCCTGCTGCAGGCCTTTGCCGACAGGCGGCTCGAGGGCCTGAACGTCAAACTGATCGTGGCCGGCGAGTTCTACGGCGACCCCAAGCCCTACATGGACCTGATAGCACAGCTCGGCATCGCCGACAGGATAGTGCTGCGCACCGACTTCATAGCCGAAGAGGAGGTGAAATACTATTTCGGTGCCGCCGACATTGTGGCTCAGCCCTACAAGAGTGCCACGCAGAGCGGCGTGACGCAGGTGGCCTACCATTTTGAGAAACCCATGCTCGTAACACGAGTGGGCGGACTGCCCGAAATCGTGCCACACGGCAGGGCCGGCTATGTCGTCGAACCCGACGCAAAGCAGATTGCCGATGCGTTGACAGATTTCTTCGAAAACAATCGCGAGGAGGCTTTCGCCACAACCGTGGCCGAAGAGAAAAAGAAATATGCATGGACCAACCTCACCGGCGGCATTGAGAAACTCCTGAAGGAATGCTGATTTCCCAAAGGCCATGAGATAATCACCTCCACAGCATAGCCGTATACCCAATTACGTATAGGTGGTCATCTCCCATAGGGCTGGGTAGCATCCTATTGAATAGTTCGGGACCCATATCCAACTTAAAAAGATGAAGCACAAAACCATACTGATGGCTGTGGCCGCAGCGTGTATGTATGTCTGCGTCCTCTCGTGCCAGCAGAGCCACAGCGGTGACCACATGCCCGCCAGCGGTGGAGAGCCTGAGAAGAAAACAGCTTCTACGAAGCCTGCGCCATGGTCACAAGACGTGCGGCTGGAGCCCGGGAAATATGTGGTTGACGAGCCAGAGAGCGTCGTCGAATACATGAGGACCCTATGTGAGAAATATAACGTCAAGATTGCCCTGCATGACGACGAAGAGAGGAACCTCCAGCAGATTTGGCACACCCTGCAACTGCTTGACGACTATGCCGCAGGGCGCCGGTCCTTCTATCCCGAAGCCGAGGTGCGCGAGGTCCTCCACTCCATAACCTTCGAGTTGGGCTATGCCTACAGCCATTGTCCTACGGGCGACGAGGACCTTGACAGCCTGTGTGCCGACCCGTTCTTCTTCCGTTTTCTCGAACAGGCGGTACGTCTGAGTCCCAAGGTGGACTTCGTTTCCGACTTCCATTGCGCCGACGGCACGGCAGGCATCCTCAATTTCCACGAATGGAGCCCCGCCCCGCTCTACTCGTTCCTCATTTTCCACACCGAGCATGGCCTGAGGGTGACCACCATAGGCAAGATAGGCCAAAACATGTTCGACAAACTCTTCCACCTTTCGGACAGCATGGGACTCCAGTACTATCTGTGTTCCTACAACGGCAACGGCAGCCTGCCGTTCTACAAAGGAGTGTTCTTCCGCCAATACCTTTTCATGCACGAAGGGGATGCGGCTTTAGCGGTGGCTTCGCAGCAGGAGTTTTTTATGGACACACCGCCCGAGGCACCCGACGTCAGATTCAACCCAAATCAACTTCGTTGGGACATCTGCACAAAAAAAGGCACCGTATATATCCGCATGGAAGGGACCCCGTCACTCAGGCTGCATCTCGACGGCATGACGTCTCGCTTCGAGGTGATTCAATAGCCCATTGACGTAGCCATGCCATCAAGACAAGACAAGGTTTCGACGCCGCTTCTTCAAAAAAAAGGGACACACCCGTCAGCGTTATAGACCATGGAGATACGGCATCCCCTTATTATTTCATCCAATCAGGGGCTCAATTCCGCAGATTAATATAATCAAGCGGACTCCATATCAAATATTATACGTACATTTGCAAACTTGTCCTCCACCATCATGGAGACCGTCAACCAACAGAAAAACAAGTTTTTTGACATGATGGACATCAGTAATCTCGACACCCTTATCCGCATGGCGCTGCACGAAGACATCGGCGACGGCGACCACAGCACCCTCGCCTGCATCCCGCCCACTGCACAGGGTCAGGCCAAAATGATTGCCAAGCAAGACGGCATCATCTGTGGCATCGACGTGGCCATACGCGTTTTCGAGCTGGTAGACCCCACGCTCAACATCATTGCCGTGGCAGAAGACGGCGACATCGTGGACAAAGGAGATCTCCTGATGCTCGTCAGCGGGCCCGCAGCCTCCATCCTCACTGCCGAACGTACGGCGCTCAACTACATCCAGCGCCTCAGCGGCATTGCCACCGAGGCCCATCGCATGGTGGCACTGCTCGACGGACTCCACACCCGCCTCCTCGACACCCGCAAGACCACGCCCAATATGCGCATGCTCGAGAAGTATGCCGTCCACTGCGGCGGTGCCACCAACCATCGCTTCGGACTCTTCGACATGGTGATGCTCAAGGACAACCATATCGACTTCGCCGGCGGCATCGAGCCCGCCATCGACCGCACCCACGAGTATCTGAAGGCCCACAACAAAGACCTGCGCATCGAGATAGAGGTACGCAATCTTGACGAACTCGACACCGTGCTCCGCCACGGGGGCGTGGACCGTATCATGCTCGACAACTTCGACATCGATACCCTCCGCACCGCCGTGCAACGCATAGCCGGACGCTACGAGACCGAGGCCAGCGGCGGCATCACCGAGAAAACCCTGCGCCAATATGCAGAGACGGGGGTCGACTTCATCTCCGTAGGCGCTCTCACCCATCACATCAAGAGCCTCGACATCTCGCTCGTCAGCAACCTATAGCACCGCCTATCCATAATTAGTTTCCAACCCACTCATCTCCTCCCTCTCACCCATGATTATTGTTAAAGAAAACAAGAAGACCAGCCGTCCCGAGGCCAGCCAGCAGGCCCGTTTCAAAATGATTGGCAAGACCATGTTCGGCCTCGAAGAAACCTTGGCCGACGAGCTGCGCCAGTGCGGCGCCACCAACATAGAACTGCTGACGCGCGCCGTGGCCTTCGAAGGCGACATGCGCGTCCTCTACAGGGCCAACTACACCTGCCGCACCGCCCTCGCCATTCTCAAACCCTTTGCCGAATTCGAAGCCAACAGCCCCGAAGAACTCTACGACCAAGTAAACCGCATAGCTTGGGAGAAACTGATGGATGTGGACTGCACCTTCATGATTGACAGCACCACCAGTGGCGAGATATTCACCCACTCCTACTATGCCGCACTCAAGACCAAGGACGCCATCGTCGACCGCTTCCGCAAGAAATTCGGACAGCGCCCCTCTATCGACACCGAGTCGGCCGACTTCAAGTTTAACCTCCACATCGTCGACAACCACGTAACCCTGCTCCAGAACTCCAGCGGCGACTCGCTCCACAAACGCGGCTACCGCCAGGCCGTAGGCATGGCTCCCATCAATGAAGTACTCGCCGCCGGCATGATCAAACTGTCCGGATGGAAATGCGACTGCCATTTCTTCGACCCCATGTGCGGCAGCGGCACCATACTCATCGAGGCCGCCATGCTGGCCAACAATATCCCCGCACAGTACTACCGTGGCGACCATTTCTCTTTCATGCGCTGGAAGGAGTTCAACCTCGGCGAGTGGAAACGCATCAAGAACGAGGAGAACCGCAAAATCGGCGAAGGCGACTTCGACTACGAGATCTGGGGCAACGATATCGACCACAGCGTGCTACAACAAGCTGAGAAGAACCTCGAATTTGCCAAACTCCACAAAGACGTGAAACTCTTCCTCGGCTCCTTCGAGGACCAAGAGCCCCCCGAAGGCCGCTGCATGATTGTCACCAACCCTCCCTATGGCGAACGCATCAAGGTGGAAGACCTCAACAACATGTACCAGCAGCTCGGCGACACATTCAAACGTCTCTATGGCGAAGGTCGCGAAGTGTGGCTCATCACCAGCGACTTCGAGGCCATGAAGCACATAGGGCTCAAGCCTTCGCGCAAGATACAGCTCTTCAACGGCTCGCTGGACTGCCGTTTCATGAAGTTCGAACTCTACGACGGCAGCCGCAAGGCCTCCAAGCAGCCCACTGCCGAACAATCCGAATAGCGCCGCCACATGCCGTGCGTCGCATCACACCCTCTGCTAAGTGCCGCCACCGTCAAGGAGGCGGCACTTGCCGTTGGATTCGACGCCTGTGGCATCGCTCCTGTGACACCCCTCAGCCACTTCGCCCCACTCCTTGACCAATGGACCCGCCGAGGGATGAACGCCGACATGCAGTTCATGCAGCACTACACAGACCAGCGGCTCGACCCCTCCCTAATGGTAGAAGGTGCTCAAAGCATGATATGCCTGCTCCTCTCCTACAACCCCTCACACCTCATGGACACCACGCCGCGCGTGGCCCGCTATGCATATGGCGAAGACTATCACGAACGGATGAAACGTATGCTCTACCAGCTGATAGCCAAGCTCCAAGAGGCCTATCCCGGGTTCAGCGGCCGACCATGCGTAGACACGGCACCCGTGGCCGAAAAACAATGGGCCGCCCGCGCCGGACTCGGATGGATAGGCCGCAACACGCTGCTTGTCAACCCACAGTTCGGCAGCTGGTGCAACCTCGGCGAAATCATCACCCCCTTTGCCACAGACATCTACGACGAGCCAATGAATAACGGATGCGGCACCTGCCGTCGTTGCGTCCAAGCCTGTCCCAACCACGCCCTGCAGCCAGCCGACGCCAACACCCACACGCTCGACGCCCGCCGTTGTGCCTCCTACCACACCATCGAGAACCGTAACCCCTCGCTTCCAAAAGACATACGTCTCTCAGGCTATCTCTTCGGATGCGACATCTGCCAGCAGGCCTGTCCCTACAACCAGCAGGCCGTGGCACGCCACGACATCCCAGCCGACCGCATCGAACAGCTGCAGCACCTCGCCACCTGCGAAAAAACAGACTTCCGCAAAATCTCCCGCCATTCTGCCCTTAACCGAATCCGTTTCGAACAGCTGCAACGCAACCGCCAGCACTGCCAGTTCTCTGCCTCGCCTGAAGAAAATGGAGACCAGTAGCAGACGAACATACGCCAGCATCCAACCGATTAGAATTGCATCCATTTCAACACACCACACTATCGCAGCATGGCCCGCGTCAAAAAAGGGGCCAATTAGAATTGCCTCCATTTCAACACACCACGCCATCCTGCCACATATCATTTACGCCCGCCACAATCCTTAAAAGGGCGTTTATAGCACAATGAGTCACAAAAAAAAACAGCGTATTACATTTTTAGTGTCATGACCTCAGCGATACACAAAACGCTAAAGGACACCGCATATAGGGCTTTTTTTGTATTTTTGCAGATTCAAATGTCTGTTTTGCGAAACAGGCAGTTTATACTATAACACTATCATTCAACAAAAAAACACATATCACATTAAGAAAATGAGCTTCATCAAGACTGACAACATCAAGGGCGACATCTTCGGCGGCATCACCGCTGGTATCGTGGCCCTTCCCCTCGCTCTCGCATTCGGCATCCAGGCCTTCGGCGGCATCGATACCCCCGGGGCCGCCTCGATAGGCGCCGTGGCCGGACTGGTAGGCGCCACACTGCTTGGCTTCTTCGCTTCGCTCTTCGGCGGCACCCACAGCCAGATCAGTGGTCCTACAGGGCCCATGACCGTCATCACCGCCTCTCTCATCAGCGGCGTGTGGGCCTCGTCGCAGGGCAACCTCTCGGCAGTGCTCATCAGCATGTCGATGGCAGGTCTCTTCTGCGGCATCTTCCAAGTCCTCTTCGGCATCATTAAGATAGGCAAATATGTGCGCTACATCCCCTACCCCGTCCTCTCCGGTTTCATGAGCGGCATCGGTGTCATTATCATACTGCAACAGCTCTACCCACTGATTGGCCAGAAGTCGCCAGTCCTGGTAGTCGACATGGTGATGCAGCTGCCTGAACGCATCGCCGGCGGCATATCGTTCACGGCCCTGCTGCTCGGCCTCGGCACCATAGCCATCATCTATCTTTTCCCGCTAATCACCAAGAAAGTGCCCTCCACGCTGGTGGCTCTTATCGTCATGACCGTCGTCTCGCTCTTCTGCAACATGGACGAGAAACTCCTTATCGGCACCATCCCTTCGGGACTTCCACTGCCTTTTTTCTCTAAAGAAGACGTCAGCCTCGAGGGCATCAACTGGATGCAGTTAACCATAGCCAGCATCGTGCCCGGACTGACACTGGCAGGTCTCGGCAGCATAGACACCCTGCTCACCTCGGTGGTGGCCGACAATATCACCAAGACCAAACACAACAGCAACCAGGAACTCATCGGACAAGGCATCGGCAACGCTGTGGCCGGTCTCTTCTGCGGCATAGCCGGCGCCGGCGCCACCATGTGCACCGTGGTCAACGTCAAGAGCGGCGGACGCACCCAGCTGAGCGGCATGACGCATTCTATCTTCTTGCTGGCCATCATGCTGGGGCTGGGCAGCCTTGTGCAGTATGTGCCACTCTCGGTGCTGGCAGGCATCCTGCTCACCGTGGGCGTGGGCATCATCGACTTCCGTGGATTCAAAGACCTCATCAAGATTCCACGCGCCGACGCCGTGGTGCTCCTCACGGTGTTCCTCATGACCGTCTTTGTAGACCTGCTCACCGCCGTGGGCATCGGTATGGTAATAGCCTGCGTGCTCTTCATGAAACGTGCCAGTGACCTCGTGGAGGGCGGCTATAGCACCTCGGCCATGACACCCGCCGACGCACGCAAAGGACTTCCCAACTCTGGCGAAGCCAACTTCGACAAGAATATCCCATGGCAAGACGAGGGCGGCATCAATCCCGAGCTGCTCAGCCACATCTATATCCAGCGTCTCAACGGCCCCATTTTCTTCGGCACCATCACCAAGTTCCAAGAGGTGATGCACGACGTGCCCGACGATGCCAAGGTGGTCATCATCCGTATGCGCTTGGTGAGTTTTATGGACCAGAGCGGCCTCTACGCCATGGAGACCGCCATCAAGGACCTCCACGACCGCGGCGTGCTGGTACTCATGACCATCATCCAGCCGCAACCTATGTATATGCTCAAGACCCTGCACGTCATCCCCAACGTCATTGCCGAAGAGCATACCTTCAAGACATTCGAAGAGTGTACGGTGTTTCTCAACAAACTGAAATTTGACGAGTAGCCTCTCACCGCAGCCTGCTTCTGGCTAAAGCCTCTTCATCCTGTTTTTTTCAAAAGTATATTTCTCGAACATCCCTCATAACAAAAACAACACATCATTATGGGTCGCGCATTTGAATACCGCAAAGCAAGAAAACTGAAACGCTGGGGCAATATGGCCCGCACCTTCACCCGCATCGGCAAAGAGATAGAAATGGCCGTCAAAGCCGGAGGACCAGACCCTGCCAGCAACCTCCGTCTGCGTCTGCTCATGCAGAACGCCAAGAACGAGAGCATGCCCAAAGAAAACGTGGAGCGTGCCATAAAGCGCGCCATCAGCAAGGACACTACCGACTACAAAGAGGTGGTCTATGACGGCAAAGGGCCCCACGGCATCGCCATAGTGGTGGAAACCGCTACCGACAACCCCACGCGCACCGTGGCCAACCTGCGTGCCGCCTTCGTCCGCGGCAAAGGCGAACTGGGTACCATGGGCATGAACGACTTCCTCTTCGAGCGCAAATGCTCTTTCGTGGTGGCTTACAAAGAGGACATCGACATGGACGAATTGGAGCTGGAACTCTGTGACTACGACATCGACGAGGTGTTTCGCGATGAAGACGACATCATGATCTATGCCGATTTCAAGAACTACGGCCCCATCTCCAAATATCTCGAAGACCACAACCTCGAAATCAAGTCGTTCAAATTTGAACGCATCCCCCTCACCATGCGCGAACTCTCGCCAGAAGAGCAAGAAGACGTGAACGGCCTCCTCGAACGTTTGGAGAACGACGACGACGTGGTCAACGTATTCCACAACATGGCATAGCCTTGCTACGCTTCGACACGACACATCAGAGCCAACACTGACACGAATCTCATCATCCTTTCCTGCTCTGGAAGGATGTTTCCCTTTCGAGGCTCG
>JAFUVR010000049.1 GCA_017477485.1 Bacteroidales bacterium
CCGTAGATGTCGAGATGGTCGGGGTCGGTAGCGGTGATGACGGCAATATGCGGATGCAGCTGTAGGAACGACCTGTCGTATTCGTCGGCTTCAACCACAGTGTAGCGTGCCCCCGGCTCGCAGTGCATGTTGCTGCCGAGGTTTTTGCCGATGCCGCCGAGGAAGGTGTTATATTTCTCTCCGGCAGTATGCAACAAGTGGGCTATCATGGCTGTCGTAGTGGTTTTGCCATGGCTCCCTGCTACGGCGATGCACAGGGTGCCCCTTGTCAGCTCTCCCAGCACCTGGGAACGCTTGCGTATTTCGATGCCGTGGGATGCAATATATTGGTATTCGGCAGTGGTCGTGGGCACTGCCGGCGTGTAGATGCAGAGGTCGATGTCGTGAGGGATTTTCGACGGATTGTCGTCGTAGTGTACGGCTATTCCCTCGGATTGCAGTTGCTGGGTCAGCGGACTTTCGGTATGGTCATAACCAGCCACACTGTCGCCACGCTGCTTGAAGTAGCGTGCCAGTGCACTCATACCTATACCTCCTATGCCAAGAAAGTAGTAGTTCATACCAGTGTTCGCTGTTGGTAACTTGTTAATAAGTATGCAAAAATACTAATTTTCAATTATTTTATCTATTTCGTCGACGATTTTATCTGCCGCATGGGTGAGCCCAAGTTTTTTACAACACAGGCTCATGTTTTTCTGGATTTCTGTAGAGTTGGTGATTTTCAGTAGGTTGGGAATTATTTTTTCGCTACATTCGTTGTCTTTTATCAAAAATGCGGCTCCTTTATCAACAAGTGATTGTGCATTTTTTGTTTGATGATCTTCGGCCACATTGGGCGACGGAATAAGAATGACGGGCTTGCCTACGAGACATAATTCGGAGATGGCTATGGCTCCGGCACGCGATATGACCACGTCGGCAGCGGCGTAGGCACGATCCATCTCTTTGATGAACTTGTGCACTTTGATCCACTCTGTTGCCTTGGCTTTATTTACAGCCGAAGAAACTTCGTCATACATCCATTGGCCAGTCTGCCAGATGAGTTGCAGGTTGTTTTCTTTGAATGCGCTCATGTTGCGGAGCAGCATTTGGTTGATGCTGCGTGCCCCCAGACTTCCTCCTACGGAGAGTATCACCTGTCGCGAACTGTCGAGTCCGAAATGCTGGCAGCCTTCTTCGCGTGTGACGGACATTTCTTCTATCTCGCGTCTGACCGGATTGCCTGTCATTACGATCTTTTCGGCGGGGAAGAATCGTTCCATCCCGTCGTAGGCCACGCAGATGGTACGTGCCTTCTTTGAAAGCATCTTGTTGGTCAGTCCCGCATAGGAGTTTTGTTCCTGCAGCAGGGTGGGTATTCCCATCTGCTCGGCCATTTTTAACGTTGGTTCGCTGGCATATCCTCCCACGCCTATCACGATATCGGGAGCGAAGTCTCGGATGATGCTTTTGACCATCCGGTTGCTTTTTAGTATCTTGAACGGCAGTAGGAGGTTGCGTTTCAGATTGGTCCAGTTCAGCTGGCGGTGCAGGCCGTCGATAGGCAGTCCTTTGATGACATACCCTGCGGCTGGCACCTTCTCCATTTCCATTTTTCCCTCAGCACCTACAAAAAGAATATCTGCCTCGGGGTGTCTTTTCCTCAAGGCATTGGCTATGGCTATGGCGGGGAAGATGTGTCCGCCGCTGCCTCCTCCACTGATTATTGCTTTCATGTCGTTGTTGTTTGGTCGGGTGGTTCGGTTTGGTTTTCTGTGTTGATGGTGGTTGTCGAGGTGTCGTTGGATTCGGTTGCTACGGGAGCAGGTGTTGTTTTGGCGTTGTTTATCACCGACTGGATGAGGCCTATGCTAAATCCTGTGAGCAGATAGGCTGTTCCGCCGGTGCTTATCAGTGGTAGTGTCTGTCCCGTAACGGGAATGACGCCTACGCAGACACACATGTGTACGATGGCCTGTAGATAGATCGAGGTGCTTAGCCCCATGATGAGCAAGCTGCCATAGCGTCGTCCGCTTCGGTAGGCCATCATGATGCAGCGATAGTAGAGTATGGTGTAGAGTAGAAAGATGGTAAAGCCTACAAGGCTTCCAACCTCCTCGATGATGATGGCAAAGATGAAGTCGTTATTGGCCTGCGTCATCAGTCGGGCATGTATGGTGCCGCCAATGTTTATGCGGAATAACCCACCATCGGCCACGGCCATGAGCGCTGTGTTCTCTTGCGTGGCGAGAGTCTCGTCGTGGTGCAGCCAGTGGTCTACGCGGTTTGACCATGTCTCGGCACGTGCCAGGATGCCGTGCCGTGCATATTCTGCCAGTTCGCTATGGAAAATCTGATAGGCCGCAAACAATCCCAATACTCCTACCACGACGAGTAATCCCACTGTGCCTATCAGGTAGCTTTTCTTCACCCCGCCCAGATACATCATCACCAGTCCTGTGCCAAACACCAGCAGTGCCGTGGAGAGGTTCTCAGGCAGGATCACCGCTGCCACCAGCGACATGGGGACTATGGACCACCAGTATAGCTTGCGAGGGTCGTCGCTGTCGTGATTGATGGTGAGGATTTTGGCTGTGGTGATGATGACAATGATTTTGGCTATCTCGGAGGGTTGGAAGCTTCCCAGCAATGGAAGCCTCATCCATCGTCCGCCCGAGAGCAGCGTGAAAAACAATAAGCCTACGGCTACAACATAGAGTATACCTGATATCCGCGAAAAAAACTGATAGTTAAGGTTCGATACAAAGGCTGCTACCAGATAGGCCATCACGACAAATACCACATGCTTGGCAAAAGCCAGTGTCGGCGTGGTGTGCATTTTCACAATGGCCATATAGCCAATGGAGCTATACACAAAGACGAGCGATATGCAGCTGAGGATGATGCATATTGCCCAAATGGCTTTGTCGCCACGTAGCCGAAATATGTTGCCAAAGCGTTTCAAGGCCGATTATAGTTCGTTGACTTCGTGTTGGAAATGCTCGCCATTTTCGCGGGCCGAGAGTCCGTTGTCGCTTGCCGGCGAGTAGATGACGGTCGCGGTCTCCATGGGGTTATAGAATGCTTTGGTGACGGCGCTCTCCAGGTCGGGCACGTCAACAATGGTGGGGATGATATCTTTGAAGCTGGCGTGCAGGTTCTCGTTTCTGCTGCCCACGCAATAGAGCACGCGCACCTTGCGCAGTGCGGCGGGTTTCAGCCGGCTGTAGTCTGCCGTTTCGTTGTCGCCATTGGCTATCCATATCAGGCTGCCATTGGTGCTTTCGAGCGTGTACCAGGTGGAGTTCACATTGTTGGAGGAAGCATCGTTGATGAAGGTCTTTCCGTGAATACGGGCCACAAACTCTTTGCGATAGCGTATCTCCTCGAAGTCTTCAAAGCAGGAGCGCAGTCCTTGATTGCGCATTTTCTTAAGACTCTTGCTATTGATTTGGGCCAGCGTGGTGGGCATCTGGGTGCGTCCTTGTTGTGCTAATGTTTCGATGATCATGGCTTATAAGATGTATTTGTATATGAGTATTGGGTGTTTTTTTTGCTTTTGGGGTTCTATCTCAGCTTGAACGAGATGATTGTTGCGATGGCTAATAAGATGCCTATTATTGAGAATCGCTGAACGATTTTTTCGTCGGAAAGACCGGAACCGTCGGGTCGGTGTTTTTTCTGGTAGTGGTGATGTAGCGGGGTGTAGTAGAAAGGACGCTTCTCGATTGGCACGGGCACTCCTTTGGGCAGTTTATGGCGGCGGCGGTACCACTTGCATGCTATGCGCTGTATGATGACCGAGGCGTCCTCAATGACGTAGATGCCGCACATGATAGGGATCAGCAACTCTTTGCGTATCAGTAGCGCGAAGACGGCAATGATGCCTCCGATGCTCAGCGATCCCGTGTCGCCCATGAAGATGGCTGCCGGATGGGTGTTGTACCACAAGAATCCCAGCAGGGCCCCTACGAAGGAGGCTATGAACATGGTGAGCTCGCCGATGTTGTTGAGGTATATTATGTTGAGGTAGTTGGCCATAATGACGTTGCCCGACAGCCATGCCATGATGGCGAGGGTGCCACCCATAATGGCTCCCGACGCTGTGGCCAGGCCGTCGATGCCGTCGGTTAGGTTGGCAGCATTGGACACGGCGGTAACCACCAGTATCGACATCAGCACATAGGGCAGCCATGCCCACTGTCCTGCATTATCGCCCATCCAGCTCACGAGCCATGTATAGTCGAAGTCGGTGCTTTTGACGAAGGGAATGGTTGTCTTGGTCGACGCAATGTCAGGGTGGAAGACCAGCAACAGTCCTACCACGAGTCCCAGTGTTACCTGTCCGATGACTTTGAATATGCCAGGAAGACCCTTCTTGTCTTTCTTGAAGACTTTAATATAGTCGTCGACAAATCCTATCATGCCCAGCCACAGCGTGGTGCCCAGCATGATGATGATATAAATGTTGTCGGGACGTGCAAAGAGCAGTGTAGGGATGATGATGGCCGATAGTATCAGCACTCCGCCCATGGTGGGTGTGCCCTGTTTCTCTCGCTCGTCTTCGCGGGTGTTCTCTCCTATGCCGAGGCGCCTCATCATTCGGATGAATTTTTTTCCGAACCCCATCACGATGAGCAACGAACTAACGAAACAGCAGGCTGCTCTGAAAGAGATGTATTGGAATACTCCCGCTCCTGGCAGATTGATGGCCTCATCGAGCCAATCGAAAAGATAGTAAAGCATGACCTATTGTTCTTTTGCGTTGTTGATGAGCAGTGCGCGAAGCTCTTCTTTGTCGTCGAAGTGATGACGCACACCGTTGATTTCCTGATATTTCTCGTGACCTTTCCCGGCAACCAGTACGATATCGCCCTCTTTTGCCATCATGCAGGCGGTGCGTATGGCCTGGCGGCGGTCGCTGATGCGCAGGGCACGGCTCTTCTCGTTGTTGGTCAGTCCGGCCTCCATGTCGTCCAGTATGCTCTCGGGGTCTTCGCTGCGTGGATTGTCGGAGGTGAGTATCAGCTTGTCTGACAGGCTGACGCCTATCTTGGCCATCTCGGGACGTTTGCTTTTGTCGCGGTCGCCTCCGCATCCAACCACGGTGATTATCTGTTGTTGCGGGGTGCGAATGTCGTCGATGGTGTCCAAAACGTTTTTCAGTGCATCGGGAGTATGGGCATAGTCGACGATGGCGGTGATGCCGTTCCCGTTCACATATTCGAATCGTCCCTCAGCGGCTTGCAGTGTGCTTAGTGCCACAAGGGCGGCTTGATGGTCCATGCCGCAGAGTACTGCTGTGGCATAGATGGCTGTGAGGTTGTAGGCGTTGAACCGTCCCACCAATTGTGTCCATACCTCATGGCCGTTGATTTCGAGCAGTGAGCCGTGGAACGTGTCCTCGATCATTCTGCATCGGAAGTCGGCCACGGAGCGAAGGCTGTAGGTCTTGACGTTGGCACGGCAACTCTCTACCATCTTCAGCCCGTTGTTGTCGTCAATGTTGGTCAGTGCGAAAGCCTCTTTGGGCAGGCTGTCGAAGAAGCCTTTCTTGGCCGCAATATAGGCCTGCATGGTTTTGTGGTAATCGAGGTGGTCGTGTGTGATATTGCTGAAGATGCCTCCCGCGAAGGTAAGTCCTGCAATGCGGCCTTGCACCACGGAGTGGCTGCTAACCTCCATGAAACAGTATTGGCAGCCGCGGTCCACCATCTGACGGAGCAGGCGGTTGATTTCGAGTGCGTCAGGGGTGGTGTGTGATGTGGCAATCTCTTCTTCGTCGATGCGGTTGACGATGGTGGAGAGGAGGCCTGCATGATGACCGGCAGATCGAAACATGCGGTGCAGGAGGGTTACGGTAGTGGTCTTCCCGTTGGTGCCTGTGATGCCAATCAGGCGTAGCTGCTTCGAGGGATGCCCGTAGTAGTTGTCGGCAATAAGGCCCAAAGCCTTGTTGCTGTCGGCCACTTGCAGATAGCACACGTTGTCTTTCCTCTCGGCAGGCATCAGCTGGCACACGATGGCGCGGGCTCCAGCGGCTATGGCGGTGTCAATAAAACGGTGTCCGTCGGCATGTACGCCCACTTGTGCTACAAAGAGGCTTCCCTGATGCACGCGGCGAGAGTCAAATTGCACGTCGTCAATCTCTATGTCGACGTTGCCCGTGGCTTTGGTGTCAATTCCTTTTATGATTTCGCTCAGTTTCACTGATGTATCTTTGTTGTATTGGTGTACTGTTCTTTCAAGATGGTGGTTAGAAGGCCAGTGTCAGCCATGCTGTATTGCCCTTGCGGATAGGGGTTCGGGCCCTTGGCTCTTGCGACACTACTTTGCCGCATCCAGTGAATTTCACGTTCATCCCCATGCCGTTCAGTAGTCGCATGGCGTCTTTGATGGTCATGCCGTTGCAGTTGGGCATGATGTCGGTGCGCGGGCTGTAGTTGTGGAATCCGTCCTGATAGGTGATCCACACATAGGTCGAATCGGCCAACGGGAAGTCGGCGTCAATCCGGTCGTAGGCCTCGGCCACCTCGGCGGCATAGGCTTTCTTATTGCTGGCCACTCGGCTTGCGGCGGGGGTGTCCCACTCGAGCTGGTCCATTTTGATTTTCCCCATTTCTTTGTCAAGGGCCATCACTCCGTCGGCAATGCGTCGTACCACGGGGGCTGCCGCGGCTCCGCCCGATGAGAAGGTGTTGCGTATCAGTACCAGGCAGGTGTACTTTGGCTCATCGGCAGGGAAGAATCCCACAAAGAAGGCATCGTTGGCACTGAATCCGGTGGGATGCACCTTGGCGGTTCCTGTTTTGCCGGCAATGCCGTAGCTGTTATTGCGTATGGAGGTGGCGGTGCCTTCGCTGACTACGCGTCGCAAGGTCGATTTCAGATAGCGTGACGTCGCTTTGTCGAATGCTTTCTCTTTCATCACGACGGGCTTGACGGTGGTTGTGCCTCTCTCAGTGATGATGGAACGGCAGAAGAGCGGTTTCATCATCCGTCCGTCGTTGGCTATGGCGTTATAGAAGGTAAGCAGCTGGAGGGGCGACACGGCGGTGCTGTATCCAAAACAGAGGTTGAGGAAGTCGCGCGTGTAGCGCATGTCGTTGATAACCTGTCGCGACTCCGGTGTGCGCAGGTCTATCATCAGTGCGTCGCCGGGGAACACACTTCTCACCTGCTCTACGAGGTGTTTGCGATTCCGCCGGTAGTAGGCCCATCCGAGGTCGGCCATGGCCACATTGGATGAATGGATGATGGCCTCTGCCAGCGTGATGGTGTCGCCGATGGCGTGTTCATCGGTAAGTTCGCCCTCGGGGGTGCCGTCAAAGTTTTTCACGCGTGCACGCAATCTTATATTGGTATCTATCGTGATGGAGTCGTCGTTCATCATGGCGGCCAGCACTATGGGCTTGAAGGTCGAGCCCGGGTGCAGGCGGTCCGAGCAGGCTATGTTGCGGTCTATGCGCTCTGCGAAGCGGTGCGTCATGGTGTCTGCCGTGAGGTTGGCGCAGGCAAGCACGTAGCCTGTCTTGGCCTCCATGAGTATGGCACATCCCGACGTGCCCTTGCGTTCTGCCAATGCCAGACGGAGCGATTGGTCGGCAAGGTCCTGATAGCGTGTGTCTATCGTGGCGGTGATGTGGCCTCCGTCGATTTTCTCTTGTTTCGGTCTGTCGGGTAGCCACACGCCGCGCGTCAGCCTCCGACATTCATAGATGCCGTCCTGACCTCGCAGAATGGTGTCGTAATAGCCTTCGAGCCCTGTGTAGTAGTCCAGCATGCCGTTGCGGAATCCTATTACGTTGCCAGCCAGATTGTCATATATGCGCACACGCATCTGGTGCCGCACTTCATGGTCGTCAACTTGTTCGATGATGCCTCTTCGCCATCCGATGATGTTACGCATTTCGAGCCATGAGGTGTAGGGGATGTTGCGCGCTATCAGAAAACACTGGCTGGGTTTCGCCTTTCGGCGCTCGTTCACAATCTTTCGTTTGGCTTCGGCTGCGGTCATCGTCGGCACTGCGTCGCCGATCATTTGACTTATGGTGTCGAGATATTTCACAAAGGCTGCCCGCTTGATGGTCGTGTCGTGTATGATATGGCCATCGGCATCTTTTTGAGGCACATTGTCGGCATCTTTGACCACTCGGTAACCCAAATCAAGGTACAGGTCGCACACTACGATGGTTGTGGCCAGTGTCTTCCCGTCGGTCGAATAGATGTCGCCTCGCTTTGCCGCATCGCGCAACTCTGCTTTTTTCCGTAACTCCGACTGCTCCCGCAACTGTTTGCCATTCAGGGCTTGTGTCTTGACGAAGCCATAGAGCAGCATTCCTCCTCCGGTGAGGGAGAAGGTCAGGAAGACGGCAAGCATCTTCTTCAGATATTTCCTATTTTCGTTCTGCGTGCTCATTGTGCTTTTCTTGCAGGCCTATCGTTCTTTCAGTGTCAGGGGTGGTTCGGTTATGAGGTGTATGCCTATGGAGTCCAGGGTGGACGAGATGTTCGATATTTTGATTGATTGCTGATACTGGCTTTTCAACTCTATCTGCTGCAAACTCAATTGGTCTATCTCTTTCTGTGTGTTGATAATCTCTTTGCGTAGTTTTTCTACTCTGTAGCGGTTGCTCACCATCACGATGGAACATACTACGATTAACACCATCAGCGGTATGTATCTCAGTGCCTTGCGCGTGTTGAGAAACTCGGCTCCCAGGATTTGCCTGCTCCACGAGTTTTTTTTCTCTGACTTGGGCTCTGCCGACTTGCTGTCAGACTCGGAGACGGATTCGGATGCAGGGGGTTCCTCCGATGGAATCTCCTCCGTTGTCTTTGCCTTGGACACCAATTCGGTTTCCTCGGTAAATTCTTGTGTTTCTATCCTGAATCTGTTTGCCACGTCTATGTGTTATTTTTTTTCTGCCACACGCAGTTTCGCACTGCGCGAGCGCGGGTTTTGTTGCAATTCTTGGTCCGAGGGTGTGATGGCCTTGCGGCTTATGGCCTTCAGCGGTGTCAGCGGATTGCCGTAGAAGTCTTTCTGTATGTCGCCCTCGAAGTTGCCGCTCTTCACAAAATTCTTCACTATCCGGTCTTCCAGAGAGTGGTACGACATCACCACCAGTCGTCCGCCCGGCACCAGCACCTCCGATGCCTGCACCAGCATCTGCCGTAGCGCTTCCAGTTCGCCGTTCACCTCTATTCTTAGGGCCTGAAATATCATGGCCAGATATTTGTTTTCGTAGCCCCTTGGCAGATGGCGGCTTACGGCTTCTCTCAGTTGCATGGTGGTGCGGATGGGGGCGTCGCGTCGGGCTGTGCAGATGGCGCGGGCTATCTGCGGTGCGTTGGGCAACTCGCCGTATAGACGCAGTATACGCACCAAGTCCTGTTCGTCGCTGCTGTTTACCAGCTCCTGAGCCGTCAGCTCCTGCCGACGGTCCATCCGTAGGTCCAGTTCGCCGTCCAGCCGTGTCGAAAAACCGCGTTCGGCTTCGTCAAACTGATGAGACGACACTCCGAGGTCGGCCAGCAGACCGTCGATGGTTCGGATACCGTTCAGCCGGAGAAAGCTCTTCAGATAGCGGAAGTTCTCGTGCAACAAGACAAAGCGCGGGTCGTCCAGCCCGTTGGCCAATGCATCGGCATCCTGGTCGAAGGCCACGAGACGTCCCCCTTCGCCAAGCCGTTGCAGTATGGCACGGGAGTGGCCGCCTCCGCCGAAAGTAACGTCCACATAGGTACCCTCCGGACGGATCTGCAGACCCTCCATGCACTCTTCGAGCATTACTGGATTGTGGTAGTTGCTGTCGTTCATGTGTCGCTTCTGTCGCTGCTTCCGGCCTCGCGTCGAAGGCTTCCCAGTCGCTGGTCAACCTTCTCGGCATAGTCGGTCGCATCGTTGTCTATCTCCGTATAGGTGTCGTAATCCCATATCTCGATAAACTTGCCCAGCGACTGAAGGACTATCTCTTTGCTCGACTTCAAGCATTCTTTCTGTTCCGCCGGTATCAGGATGCGGTCGTTGGTGTCCAACTCTACCACATTGCAGCGCATCAGTTTGCGCAACATTTTCACGTCCTCCCGATTGTAGCGGTTCAGCTCTTGGTTCAAAAACTCCACCTCTTGTTCAAAGCCGGCGTGTGTCCACAGCTCAAGGCAAGGAGCATTGATGCTTCTCCGAATCACAAAACGGCTATCCTCGGTCGCCAATCCCTTTTTTAGGGCTACTGGCAACTTGAATCGACCGTTCGTGTCGACTTTACATCGCTCAATACCAAGTGGTAACGACATTTTTTACGCCTTTTATTCTTGTTTTCAAAAGTAGGAATTTTTTTCCAAAAAACTCCAGAAATTTCCCTTAATTGTTGAAAACTTCCAAAAAGTTCCCTTTTGTTTTCTTTTACGTCAGTCTTCAAAAAAAGTTTCATGTGTCGCTTTCTTTCTTATCCCCTCGCTCTTTGGGCTTCATCGGGGTGGCTTTTTCATTATGTTTTCTCGGGTGCGTTTGTTTGGCGGGTGTTGATAACTTGTCATGGATATCACGCCCTTCTCATGGATGCCCCTTCCAACTGTATGCAAACATCCCTTGGACGGACGTCCCCCTCCCTCGACAAGGTCTCTTCATTGCAAAGGGGAGGATGACTTTTTCGGATATCATATGTCCACAAACAGCACCTGATGTCTTTCTCCATGCGACTAATCATTCGTCGCTGGGAAAAAAAGAATTTCTTACTCCTGTGAAAAAATGCTAACTTTACAGCCATATTTTACAATTGATTATATATTTGATAACGTATTAAATAACAAAAGAATAGCATCCTATATGGCAACAATCACCAAGGCTCTTTCATCGCTCAAAACCTATAAGTTCTGGAAGGAACTGGTCATTATGACGCTTGGTATGGCTGTTACTGCTGCTTCTGTCTACTATTTTCTGCTGCCCAGCAAGCTCATCATTGGTACCACGTCAGGTCTGGCCATTGTCCTCTGCAACATCCTTGATGCGGCTTCCGTCCACATCTCTCTCTCGGCCATGATTATGGCTATCAATGTCCTCCTGCTCATCCTCGCCTATTTCCTTGTCGATCGTGAGTTTGGCGTCAAGACGGTCTATGTCTCGATAATCCTCGGCCCGCTGACCGATTTCTGGGATGCCGTCCTGCCGTGGCAGTCTATCGCCACCACTAATCTCAATACCGGCATCACTTCTGTTATGGGCGACCCCTGGCTCGACCTTTGCTGTTTTGTTCTCCTGCTGAGTGCCGCCCAGGCCATGCTATTCAGCATCAATGCCTCTACCGGTGGTCTCGACATCTTTGCTAAAATTGTCAACAAGTATCTTCATTTCGACATCGGTGCATCCGTTTCTATCTCTGGCGCCATCATCTGCTGCACGGCATTCTTTATCAATGACTTTCGTATGGTCGTTGTCGGTCTTATCGGTACTTGGATCAATGGCGTCGTGGTCGACTATTTCACGACCATGCTCAACAATCGTAAACGTGTGTGTGTCGTCTCCAAGGACTACGACCGCATCCGCCGTTACATTATTGAAGACCTCCACCGAGGATGTACCCTCTATGAGGTCATCGGCGGCTACTCTAACGAGAAATCTATCGAATTGCAAGTCCTTCTTTCCAAGGATGAGTTCTCAAAGCTCATGGCGTTTATTAACGACAACGAGATTAATGCTTTCACTACTGCCGGCAATGTCAGCGAGGTCTACGGCCAATGGTTCAACAATCGCCGCCGTAAGGCTATTCAGAAAGAGATGAAAAAACTTTGAGAATCTGAAATCTTTTTTTTGAACAACACCTCTTTGCCTTTCAATTCTTTGTAGTAGTTTTCTCTCCATACAGAATGTCCCGCGTCAATGATTCTGCGATGATCAACACTTTATCCAATAAAAAATACTATCTTTGCAATTTCTAAAAGCAATAAACAAAACGATTTCGCAATGAAAAAAATCCTATCCTTGATGCTTGCTGCCATGTTCTCCTTTGCGGCCATGGCGCAAAACACCTACTTCCAAGGCTTTGAGACCGACGGATGCCCATCGGACTGGTCTGTGAGCAATGTTACAACACAAGACTGGTGGTTCGAATACAACCAGGCTTACTCCGTATGCGCCGCTGGTGAACAGGCTAACCACCTGCTCCTTTCGCCCGAATTTACGCTCTCGTCGGACAATGCTTCGGGCGAACTCAGCCTCAACGTGTCCTGCTACACCGATATTAGCGGTGTCAGTAGTGCTGCCTATGGCATCGGCTATGTCGTGGATGGCGACTACGAGCACCCCACCTATCTCGTTACCGATACGGTCATGTCTACCCGTATGTACATGAAGCACCTCTCCTTCCCGCTCTCCCAGCTCAACCTCACCTCCACGCCCCACACCTATCAGTTCGTCATCTGGCACATAGGACAGGCTTCTCTCGGCGGTTCTGGCGTAGATGGTGCTCTTGAGGTGGATGACTTCTTCATTCGCTTCAAGGCCAATGCCTTTATGGTCTCTTTTGACCCGGATGACCAGTCGGGTGCTACCGGCTATATGGATCCCATATCCACTGCCGAGGCTGACAGCTCCATTACTTTCCCCGACTGCTCTTTCACAGCTCCTACGGGCAAGGTCTTCGCTTATTGGGAATGCTACAGCCTTACTACTGGCAACTATGAAATCAGCGTCCTCCCGGGCGACTACGTTACGGGCATCGAGTCTGACATCGTGGCCTATGCCATCTGGGGTCTCCCCTTCACGGTCAACTATAATGCCAACGGCGGTACGGGCACTATGGCCTCCGACCAAGGCGTGCAATATCTCGACTATCTTGTTGTTGGCAACGAGTTCCGCCGTCCTGGCTACACCTTCACCGGCTGGAATACCGCTGCCGATGGCTCCGGCGATTCCTATTCCGCTGGCGACTACATTATGAATACCAACTCCAATACTGGCAACCTTATCTCAACTTCTATCACTCTTTATGCCCAATGGATGGTCAGCACCGGCGTGACCTACACGCTCTCTTTCAACAATAACGGCGGAACGGGTTCTATGGCTAACTACACCGCCGAGGCTAATGAGAGCTACACTCTTCCTGCTTGCACCTTCACCCGTCAGGGCTATACCTTCCTCAGCTGGAATACTGCTGCCGATGGCACAGGCGAGGCCTATATGGCTGGCTCTGCCTATATGGTCTTCTCCGATATGACCTTCTATGCTCAGTGGGTTGAGAATGGCGATACGCCCAATCCTCCGGCTTCTTCCTATACTATGTCCTTTGTCGGCAATGGCGGCTCTGGTTCTATGGCCTCCCAGTCGGTAACTGCTGGTCAGTCGTTTACGCTTCCCGGATGTTCGTTCACCTACAGCGACCACACTTTCCAGAATTGGAATACCATGCCCAACGGACAGGGAGTTACCTATGCTGTCGGTTCATCTTTCACCCCTACCTCCGATATGACTTTCTATGCTATCTGGCAGACCAACGGAGGCAGTACTCCTGATCCTGTCACTTTCACTGTTCATTATGCCGCCAACGGTGGATCAGGCTCTATGACCGATGGTAGTGTCCAAGAAGGTGACTACTATACCGTCAAGGCTTGCGGCTTCACCCGTTCTGGCTACTCCTTCCTCACTTGGAATACGCAGCCCGACGGGACTGGCACCAATTATCCTGCTGGCTCTGAGATATCTATTACCTCTAATATCACGCTCTATGCCATTTGGGAAGAGAATGGTTCTACCCCCGAGGTCACTACCTACACCGTTCGTTACAACGCCAACGGCGGCAACGGCACCATGAATAACTCTACCTATCAGGAGGGCGATTTCTACACCGTCCGTGCCTGCAGCTTTACCCGCGAGGGCTACTCGTTTGCCTATTGGACGCTGACCCCCGATGGCACAGGCAGCCACTATTATCCTGGTGAAGAGGTCGACTTCGGCCGCGACGTCACGCTCTATGCTTTCTGGACTGCTAACTCCACTCAGGCCATCCAGTCTGTCGCTATGGCTAATGTCAGCGTCTACCCCAATCCTGCACGCAATGTCATCACCGTCAATGGCACCAATGCCTCGCGTATTGAGGTCCTTGACCTTAGCGGTCGCACGCTTCTCTCCGAGCAGGGCAACACCATCAATATCGGTCGTCTTGCCAACGGCGTCTACACCCTTCGTATCATCGCCGACGAAGGCAGCACCCTCCGTCGCATTGTCAAGCAATAATCTATTGCGATATTACACTCTCCTAAAAGGACGGAACCTGTCATGGGTTCCGTCCTTTTTCTGTACCGACTCTTGTAGAGTATGGGAATATCTACAAGGTGCGGAGCATATCGTAAGTGCACTCGGGTTCATCTCTGTCTGTACGTTCCTGGCCTTTGTCGGCACACATGCGTCATTCGCCTTCCACTCCGTCGGCAGTGTGTCATCCCTGTATGTGGTTTTCGATGCCGTCGACACTTCATCGGACTGACGTTTTTCTTTGCCGATAGTCCTCTGCGGTCAACGTGTTGCGGACCTTTTTTGTCATTGAAACACAACGATAACGCCGATTAGCAGATATTTGCATAAATATAAAAACATTTGTATATTTGTTTGGTTAAATATATCTTAAAATAGGTGTAATTTTCTATAATATAATAGCTTATGAGAAAACTTTTAGTCTTTCTATTCGCTTTCTTGTGGTTGTTGCCCGCCTTCTCACAAGATGTTGTTTTCCACGGGTTTTCCGATTCTGTTAAAAACGCGCAGTGGTCCATTGAGGACAATCCGGCCGATACCATCGGGAACAATTGGGAATTTGAGGACCTTCTTGAAGAGTCCAATCCCGTAGCCTACTGTCGCACTGATACCGCCGAGACGGTGAACTTTCGTCTGGTCTCCCCCAGTTTCAACCTCATGGGGTCTACTACTACGGGGTCCGTCGAGTTCTACACCCTTGTGCTCCCTGTCGGCGTTTTTGATGGCGAAATGGCCTACGACACCACCGTCCTTGGCCAGTATTCAGTCTCTGTCATCGTCGACGGTGTCGAGTCTGTCGTCATCCAGCATGCTTTATCGGGCATCGGAGACGGGTGGGTGCCTATTCGTATCCTCTTGTCCGACCTTATCGAAGATGGCATTATCGATACGCTTCACTCCAATTCCCTCCAGGTTGCCATTACTTTCGAAGAGGCCTTCGGCGGCAACAATCATAGCACGTTCTTCCTTGTCGACGACTTTACTTATCGCAAGCGCGACAACTCTTTCGTCATCCGTTTCATGCCCGGTGCCGGCACGGGCTCTATGACCGACATGATGGTTCGTGCAGGCGACACCATCATGGTCCCCGGTTGTGGCTTCCGCGCCCCTGCCGATTCCTCCTTCCTCCTTTGGTATGCTTTTGACAGCTCGGACAGCACGTATGTCCTCTACCTTGGTGACGCCATTGTCGCCGAGTCCGACATGATATGGGTGGCTTTCTTCTCATCCAACTATACCATCCGTCTCCATGCTAACAATGCCGACAACGATTCTCTCGATGTCCCTGCCCAGCAGTATATGGGGCACCTCCTCGAAGATAATCCTTTCTCTAATGGAACAGCGGTCTTCCGCGGATGGAACTCCGAGCGCGATGGCAGTGGCACTGCCTATGCCGCAGGCGACACCCTCGACCTGTTCCTTGACGAGGACGACAATATCATCTCTACCGTTATGAACTTCTATGCGCAGTGGGACATTACGGTCAGTTTCGATGCTAACGGCGGTACCGGCACCATGCCTGCTGCCACCATGCGCAATTTCGCCGACTACCAGATTCCCGATGCTTCCTTCACCATGGTTCATCGTGAATTCAAAGGATGGAACACGGCCCCCGATGGTAGCGGACAGAACTATGTTGTGGGAGCTACGGCCCGTTTCCATACCCCCGTCACGCTCTATGCCCAGTGGCTCGACGCCCCTCAGCTGACGGTATACTTTGACGCCAACGATGGCGATGGCAATATGAATGACACCACCTACTATGTGGGTGATGCTTTCCTTGCTCCCTCGTGTGCCTTCTCCTATCAGTGGCACACCTTCGTCGAGTGGAACACCATGAGGGATGGTTCAGGTGACAGTTATGCTCCGGGCGACCCCACTTCCTTCGATGTCAATACCACGCTCTATGCCATTTGGAGCGACGATGCTATCACTACTGTCAAATTTGATGGCAATGGCGGCTATTCCTCTGTTGTCGAAGATACGATTATCTCTGAGGGTATTCCCTTCACCTTCCCCGACTGTCTGTTCGAATACGTGGGTGTCCGCTTCATCGGATGGTCTCTCGCCCCCAATGAAACGGAGACAATCTACGCGCCCGGCACAAGTGCCATGCTCGACTCTGGCGATGTATGGATCTATGCTCAGTGGGAAGACCTCGAGAACCCCGTCAGCTACTATTTCTATGCCACCGACGGCGACGGTGAGATGCCTACCCTCTCGGTCGAGCTTGGTGAAACGTTTGTTATCCCTTCTTGCCGGTTCACCTACAGCCACTATACGTTCATTGGCTGGAACACCGAGTACGATGGCAGCGGCGATGCCTACACCCCCGGCCAGATGATCACAGCCGATGAGGATCTTGACCTCTATGCCCAGTGGCAATGGGCTGGTATCGTCAGGATTGGTTTCCATGACAATGCCTACAACTACAACTCGAACGAGGACCCCCAGGGCTATATGGCCCCCGTTACGGCCAACGTCAATGACGGATATGTTGTCCCCGATTGCGGATTTACCCTCGATGGCTATGATTTTGTGGGTTGGTGCACCGACGAGTATGGCGACGCTGACACGATCCTTGCCGGATCTGTTATGTATACCCAGTATGACCCGTTGGGCGACCTTATCACCGACAGTCTGACCCTTTATGCTATATGGTCTGAACAGGTGCGCGTCATCATCCACTTTGATGCTGACAACCCCATGGCCAGCGGCGAAATGGCTGACACCATCGTCATGCAGGGCGACCTATATAATCTTCCCGACTGCGGTTTCACCCTTGACGGCTACACTTTCATTGGCTGGAGCCCCGACCCCTATGATGAGGATATCTATCCCTACGCCGTCGGCGATATTTTCTCCTATCCGTTCGACGACGATGGCGAATACATCATTGGCGACTATACCCTCTATGCCCTTTGGGCTAAGGTCTATAGTCTCGACCTCCTCTTCGTTGCCAATGGAGGCG
>JAFUVR010000050.1 GCA_017477485.1 Bacteroidales bacterium
AGTCTCCCTCACATACTCCTCCTGCTCCGCCTGCATGATAAACTTGAATGTGGCCTTCAGTAATTCTTCCAGCCCGTCTTCTTTTTTTAGCTGCTCCGCTAAAATTTCGTACTTTTGCTTTTGTGTAAAGTCCATTTTTTTGGGTTTTTATTTTTTTATTATTGCAAAGCTACAGCTTTGCTTGGACTTTACACACTTTTTCGGGACAGTATCCAACAGCGCCCGACGAGACACTCGGTACAGGTGCGGTAGGTAGGCCGATTTCCCCAATCGCTCTGAGGATTAGGGACAAGCCATGGTGTGAAGCACCGTCGTTTCTGCGTGGAAGCGGAGAGACCTGGCTGTTAGAAATTCCAACGGAAGTTGGCGAATGGGTTGCGCCGGTCGAAGTCCTGTTGTTGTGAGAGTTGCTGAAGATGGTTGATGCGGCGTATCCCCTTACGCCACATGCGGATGTCGAAGATGACGAAGATTACCAGTTCCAGCGTGCCGATGAGATAGGCTATGGTCTCGTCGGTCTGCAGGTTTTCGGAAACCATGAGGATGGCGTCGAAGGTGCCGTGTAGCAGGATGGGGTAGAGGATGGATTTGATGAGGTGGCTCTTGCGATGGGCGGGATCAAACCTGGCCAGCGAGAGGAAATAGCCCATAGCCACGGCGAAGAGGAAATGGCCGGGCACCGATACGATGGCACGGACTACGGCGGTGCCTACCGAGGTGGCATAGTCGCCCGACTGGAAGACATACATCAGGTTCTCCACGCCGGCAAAGCCCATAGAGATGAATACAGCATAGATGATGCCGTCGAAATATTCGTTGAAGTGAGGGCTCCGCCAGATGACGAGTAGAAGCAGCAGGAATTTGCAGAGCTCCTCGCTGAAGGCAGCCACCACAAATCCCTCGTACAGTCCTCCGCTGATGGGGCCTGCGGGTTTCATCGTTTCCAGATAGAGTTCCATGATGGATGCTGGGATGACCGAGAGGCAGCCCACGAAGAGCGTGAGTAGCAGTTTGCTGATAGGTTCTTTGTTGACGTCTTTACGATAGACGTAGTAGAGGATGAGAAATACCGGCAGGGTGGCGAGGATGACAAGCGTATTCATGGTGTGGGGTATTGTAAATCTATAAGGAAAGTGTTTTTGGAGGAGACTTGAGGTGTAGGATGCTGCGGATGCGATGTGTCGGACGTCCTGGCTGTGGTGTGCGATGGACGAAATGTGGGATAGGGTCTGATAAGCGTCAGTGCTGTTCGCCCGTGCCTGCCAGCAGACCGCAGGCTGCCTGGATGTCTTCCCCGCGAGAGGCACGCAAGGTGCAAGTGATGCCGTGTGCGTTGAGATAGTCTTGGAAACGGGCTATGGTTTGTGGAGAGCTGGTGTGGTAGGGGGTGAGGGGTGATGCGTGGAAGCGGATGAGATTGACGCGGCAGCGCAGTCCGTGGAGCAGGTCGACGAGGCCTTCGGCATGTCGGAGCGTGTCGTTCAGGCCGCCGAACATGGTGTATTCGAACGAGATCCGGCGTTGTCCGGTCCAGTCGTATTCCTTGAGCATGGCTATTACCGAGGCTATGGGGAAGGCTCGTTCGGCAGGCATGAGGGCAAGGCGTTCGTCGGAGAAGGGGTTGTGCAGGCTGACGGCTATATGGCAGCGGCTCTCGTTGATGAATTGGCGAAGGCGAGGCAGGATGCCTACCGAAGAGACGGTGATGCGTTGCGGGCTCCATGCGAGGCCCCATTCGGAAGTGAGCACCTGTGTGGAGCGCAGCACGGAGTCGTAGTTGTCCATGGGTTCGCCCATGCCCATATAGACCACGTTAGTGAGTCTCTGGCTTTCGGGGATGGCGAAAAGCTGGTTGAGGATTTGTGCCGTGGAGAGGCTGCCGTGGTAGCCGCCGCGTCCAGTGACGCAGAAGGAGCAGTTCATCTTGCACCCCATCTGGCAGGAGACGCAGAGGGTGGCACGGTCGCCATCGGGGATGAAGACAGCCTCCACGTAGTGTGTGGCCTGAGAGCCGTCGGGCAGCGTAGCGGTTTCCTGAAAGAGGTATTTCTTGGTGCCGTCGGACGAGGTCTGGCAGTCGACGGGGTAGTTGTAGTCGAGTGAAGAGATTTCGTTGAGCCGTGCGCGTACCTTGAGAGAGAGGTTGGTCATCTGGTCGAAGGATGTGGCACGTTTTGCATACATCCATTCGCAGAGCTGTCGTGCCACGAAGCGTGGCCACCCCTCGCTGACGCACAATTGCTGCAACTCGTCGAGAGTGCTACCAAAGATAGACATCGCCATAGTCAAAGGATTCGTTGCTGATTTCCTGTTGGAACTTGGAACAGTCGAGTTCGACACCCAGCGGCACGTTGGGCCGCTCAAAGTCGCCACGGGGGAAGTGGAGGGATTCGTCCTGATAGATCTTTTCCATGAAATGGCCGAAGATGGGGAGCGCCATGCTGGCACCTTGCCCATAGGTCATGTTGCGGAAATGTATGCTGCGCACTTCGCCGCCGGTCCACACGGCGGTGGCAAGTTTCGGGGTGATGCCTACAAACCAGCAGTCGGAGTTGTTCTGCGTGGTGCCTGTTTTGCCGGCTATGGCAGTGGAATACTGGTTGAGATGATACTTGTAGTTGAGTCGTACGCCTGTTCCGCTTTCGACAACGCCTTTCATGAGTTGCAGCATCATGTAGGCGGTGCGGTCGTTGATGGCCTCGTGGCGTTCGGGCACGTGGCGTTCGAGCACCATCCCTTTATTGTCGCGGATACTGCTGATGATGATGGGTTCCACATATTCACCGTGGTTGGCGAAGGTGGCCATGGCACCGGCCATCTCGTAGACAGTGATTTCGGGAGTGCCGACGCTGATGGCGGGGACGGCATCGATGGGGCTGGTGATGCCCATGCGTCGTGCTATCTCGATGACCTGTTCGGGCGAGCCCTGCTTCATGAGGTAGGCGGAGACCCAGTTGACCGAGTGGGCGAGGGCCCATTTGAGGGTTACCATCTCGTTCTCGCGTTCCTGAGTAGAGTTTTTGGGGCACCAGTCGGGCTGGTTGTAGACCTCAAAGCATACTTCGCTGTTGGGCACCTCGGTACAGGGATACATGCCGAGGTCCTGCAGGGCCATGGTGTAGACGAAGGGTTTGAAGGTGGAGCCCACCTGGCGGTGGCTGCGCACGTTGTCGTATTTGAAATAGCGATAGTTGATGCCGCCCACGTAGGCACGGACGCAGCCTGTGCCGGGTTCAACGGACATCAGTCCGGCATTGAGAAACTTCTTGCAGTAGAGCAGTGAGTCCCATGGTGTCATGGTGGTGTCGACAAAGCCCTTGTCGTTCCAGGCAAAGACGCGCATCTGGACGGGCTGGTCGAAGGTCTGGCGTATCTCTTTGTCGCTGATGCCGCCGTGGTGCATCTGATAGTAGCGGTCCGACTGGCGCATGGCCTGGGTGAGCAGTTTGTTCTGCTGTTCGGGAGTGATGTCGCAGAAGGGGTTGCCTTTACGTTTTTTCAGCTCTCGGAAGAATGCGGGCTGTATCTCCGTGCTCAGATGCTGGCGGACAGCTTGTTCGGCATAGAGCTGCATGCGTGAGTTGATGGTGGTGTAAATCTTGAGGCCGTCGGTGTGGACGTCGTAGTTGTCGCCGTTGGGTTTGCGATGGTACTTGCACCAGTCTTTCATATACTCGCGGATGTATTCGCGCAGATAGGTGGCGAGGCCCTCATTATGGCTCTGGGGGGTATACTGAGAGGTGTCGATAGGTTCGGTGATGAGCTTGTCGTATTCGGCGTCGGAGAGATAATGGTAGTGGTGCATCTGGAAAAGCACTGTGTTGCGGCGCGAGAACGATCGGTCGGGGTGCAGGATGGGGCTATAGGTGGTGGGAGCCTTGAGGAGGCCTACGAGTGTGGCAGCCTCGGTGATGGACAACTCTGAAGGCAGTTTCCCGAAGAAAGTGCGTGATGCCGTCTTGATGCCGTAGGCGTTGCTGCCGAAGTCTACGGTGTTGAAATACATGGCTATGATTTCTTGCTTGGAGTAGTTGTGCTCCAGCTTGACGGCCACGACCCATTCCTTAAACTTGGAGTAGACGGTGCCGAGGCGGCTTTTATGTTCGCGAGGGAAGAGGTTTTTGGCCAGCTGCTGGGTGATGGTGCTGCCGCCGCCGCTGCCTCGGTTGCGTCCGAGGAGGGTCTTGAAGAGCACACGGGCCAGGCTTCGCGCATCGATGCCGGAGTGGTCGAAGAATCGGACATCCTCGGTGGCTATCAAGGCGTTGATGAGGTTGGGCGAAAGCTCGTCGTAGGTGACGTTAGAACGGTTCTCGATGCCGATGAAACCGAGCACTTCGCCATCTTCGGAGATAACTTCGGAGGCTTGGTTGCTCTCCGGGTTCTCCAGCTGTTCGAAGGAGGGCATGAAGCCCAGCCATCCGATCGAGAGGAGAAGGAAGAAAACTATGACAGCGACCCACAAGCCTGCGAATATTTTCCACAGAAGGGCGCTGGTTTTGTTCTTTTCTTTTTGCTGTGCCATTGTTTGATGATGAGGGTGAGTGAATGATAATGGTCGGGATGAGAGAGAAGGAAGCAGTTGTATCTATATATAGGGAGGGATAAACGGAGCGTCTGTGAGGATGGATTTTGACGTTTGCCGATAGTCCTGAACGAGGGCGACGCCTTGTAGGATGGATAGGCGATGGCGGGCGTAGGTTGCGGTGTTTGCGGCATGGGCTATTCGCCGGGTTTGGCCCGTTTCATGACGAGCCCCACATCCTTGATGCCGGCGATGGCGGTGTCGCGCATGCCGTGGGTAATCTCGAAGGTGTAGGTGCCGGACTGGGGGAAGATGACGTGTTTCTTGAAGAAGTAGCGGTTGTCGATGTATCGTCCGTTCTCTTTGCCTCGCCATTGTCCGTCGGCGAAGGCCAGCGGGCATTCGAGGGTGTCAATAGCCACGCGGCTGTCGGGAAAGGTGGTACGGAGAAAGAGGAAAGAGTTGCTGTAGGCGTAGTTGCGACAGATGCGGAGGTCTACAAAGAGATTGTAGACAGCGGTGGTGTCGTCGATGTCGAGAGAGTAGTGTAGGGGTTCGTTGATGTTCCATCCATGATCATCGACGGCGTGGGTCTCGGTGTAGACCACGTCGGACCGGCATGCAGCCAGCAGGGCAGAGAGGATGAGGATTGATGAAAGATAGAGGTTGCGCATGGTGGGAGGATATGTGTGTTGATAGGTGGGCTGTTGGAGAGGGAGGGGCGTCGTCCTTGCGAGGAGATGCGTCTGTGCGGCGTTGGCAGAGGGTGGGGGAGTGTTAAAAAACAGATGGACATGGAGTAGACTACCGGCGCATTGGTGCAAAGGGCAGCAGGACGGCTCCGCTTGGGATTGCGAGCATAGGCTATTGTGTGTCTTTGTTGTTTGCCTTGCTGTTCTGCGGGTCGCGGCGTGGTGGGCGGTTCTGACGGTTTTCGCGTCGGTTGTCGCTGACTTTTTCGCTGCCCTTGTCGCGCCGTGTGCGGTTGTTCTGTTGTGCCTGTGGCTGCTGCTCTTTGGGGGTGCGAGGTTTGTCGTCGTGCTGTTTTTTGGGCTCCTGTCCGTCGCGTGCCTTGCGGTCGCGTGGCTGACGTCGGTCGCGCTGCGGGCCGTTGTCGCGGCTGTCGGTGTGTGGCTTGACGTCGCGGCGTTCGGCACGTTCGCCGACAGTGTCGGCCAGACGGCGCAGCTCGGTCTCAAACTCGGCGTTGCTCGACTCCTGTTCGAGTGCCGAGGTAGACATCAGTTGCTCTTGGAAGTCTTCGAGCCGCTCGGGATACTGCTGGTTGCGGTTCATCTCGATGACTTTTTTGACGTTCTCGGCCTTGATGGCGTACAGCTCGTTGTCGCCCTCGTAGGCATACCACATGATGCCGCGCAGCACGTCGGTCTTCTTGTAGAGGGCCAGCCCCTTTTGGAATCGGATGGCTTGGCCTGCCGGCGGAAACTTCTTGAGGGCGTCGGCATAGACCTCGGCCTCGAAGTTGAGGCAGCACTTCAGTTTGCCACACTGGCCTGCAAGTTTTTGCGGGTTGGGGTGTATCTGCTGCACCTTGGCCGAGCTGGTAGTTACCGACTTGAAATTGGTGAGCCATGTGCAGCAGCAGAGCTCGCGTCCGCAGGTGCCCAGACCGCCGATGCGGCCAGCCTCTTGGCGTACGCCGATCTGTTTCATCTCGATGCGGACATGGAACTCGTCGGCAAGCACCTTGATGAGGTTGCGGAAGTCGACGCGGTCGTCGGCGGTATAGTAGAAGATGGCCTTGGAGTGGTCTCCTTGGAACTCTACGTCGTCCACCTTCATTACGAGCCCCATCTCCTCGGCAATTTTGCGTGTGCGTGTCAGGGCGTTAGGCTCTTCGGCTATAGCCTCTGCCCATTTCTCGATGTCGTTGGGCTTGGCACGCCGGAAGAGTTTTTTGATGTCGGGCGAGTCGGCTGACACCTTGCGTTTCTTCATTTGCAGTCGGCACACCTCGCCAGTGAGGGTGACGATGCCGATGTCATGGCCAGGCATACCCTCTACGGCCACCACGTCGCCCTCCGACACGTCAATGCCGTCGGGGAGGCGGAAAAAGTCCTTGCGGTTGTTCTTGAAGCGCACCTCTACGATGTTGAAGGCTTCGTCGCAGGGCTGGCGTATGCCGGATAGCCAGTTGGTGCTCGTCACCTTGCTGCAGCTGCAGGTCTCTTGTCCGCTGACGGGCTGGTAGGCCTGCGGACAATGGCGGCATCCGCGCGAGAGAAACGGTGTCTCGTGGAAAGTCTGCCACGGGATGTTGGGGTCGGGCTCGGCATAGGGGTCGATGAGGCTGTCGGCAGGAATAAACTCGCCGAATTCGCGGCCCGCTTCGTCCTCGCTTTTCTGCTCTCTTTTCTTGGCCCGCTTCTCGGCCGAGCGCCGTGCCTCTGCGGCCACCTCCTCGGGGGTGGCGATATAGTCTTCCTCATCGTCATAGCTGTCGGCCGTTTTGCTGGCAGCTATACGTTTCGTGCTCTCTTCCTTGTCGGTGGTCATGTCCGGCTTGCTGGTTTCCTCGTTGGCGTCCATGGCAGGCGACGGACCTATCTCTTTCTTTTCGTCTTCTTTCATAGGGGGAAATTAAAAAAATTACTTTTTCAAGATATATGAACTCATCTTGAACGACAGTGCCATAAAAGCCAGTCCGGGCGTCGCATTGCGCTCTATGGCCCTGAGAGTGTGGTTGATGGCATCGTTCATGAGGCTGATGTTGTTGCCCGTGACGACGGTGTAGAACGATTGGTTGAACTTGGCATCGCCAAAGTCGCCGTCGGGCTGTATGGCACCCGGTGTGACGTTGAGCAGGAAGCAGCAGCGGAGGGCTTCGAGGCTATAGGCGAGAAACTGCTTCTGCCGTTCGCGCCCCATCTTCGACACGCTGTCTGTCCAGGCCGCCAGCCGCGCCATGTTGAGCTTGAAGAGCATACGCATCCAATCGACAAAAAGCGGTGCGAAATCGGCCGGAAACATATCGGCCAGCGAGAGCGAGGGCACCCTCACCAGTTGCACACGCGACATGATGGTGGGCAGAATGCGCTCCGTGTTCTCCGTCACGAGGATGATGAGCGTCTTGCCGTAGGGCTCTTCGATGCTTTTCAGCAATTCGTTGGCCGCACGCGAGTTCATGGTCTCCGGACACCAGATGACAATCATCTTGTATTCCGCCTCGTAGGGCCGCATCGTCACGTAGCGGACCACATTGGCCGCGTCTTTTTCGCGTATCATCCCCTGCTTGTTTTCCACATCCAGCTCGTAGTACCACTGCTCCAGTGTGCCGTACTGCCCGTACTTGGTCATAAAATCGCGAAACTCCGCCTGAAAATCTTCCGCTGACGGATTCTCTGACCCTTTTGGCGTTGTCGTGATGTTGGGAAACACTAAGTGGAGGTCGCTATGCACCAGTTCCATGAATTTGCGGCAGCTCGGGCAGCTGCCGCAGCTGTCGGCACGCAGGTCGATGGCGTTGCCATAGTCGTCGCACCATTGCTCCGGAGCCACCGGCCTATAGTGCTGGCGGTTGCTGCAGCTCAGATACTGCATATAGGCCACCGCAAGTGCCAGTGAGCCGCTCCGCGTCTCGCCCAGAAAGAGCTGTGCGTGGCTCACTCGCCCGGAGTCGATAATCTCTGTCAGCTTGTTGATTAAAACGCGCTGATTTTTAATATCTTTAAACTGCATGGTGCTTCCAGAATAAACCACAAAGATAGCATTTTTTTATATATTTATTCTTCTATAACTCTCTGCCGGTATCTCAGTATGGTCTCTGCATGGTGAAACCTAAACTTGTTGTTGCTTGTTCCCTGTTTACTACCATCTGCACGGAGCGCCCTCTCCGTTATCAGCGGCTGACATGACCCCTGCCAGGTGCTGCACACGTCGGACCGCATGCACGGCGGAAGGCCAACGAGCCCTCCTTATCGCCACATGTCTCAGTGGAATGCCGAGAGCGGCAGGCCGTGCTCGTATGCCGATGCGGAAGGCAGGGAATGCGAGCCCCTTGTGCATGGAGAATGAGGCTGTTCAATCGAATAGTAGGAGATGAAGGAAACGAAGAGACGGGGGGGGGACAGAACCATGCTTAGGGCGTATGGCGCCGCGTCTCTCATGGTGGGGCAACCCCATGTCGTGCGTCAGCGTTCCACGCGCACCTGCCGCGTGCTGTTGCCCACACCGTCAAGGTTCATCGTCGTGGTGGTCACGATCACCTGCCGCGTGCCGTCCTCGTGAAAGCGGGTCTCCGTCTTTTCCACCACGACGCCGTCGGGGCCGCTGCTCCGCTTCACCGCTGTCTGCACGTTGACCACGCGCGTCCCCGACGGGCGCTCGCGTTTCAGGTCTGCGTCCACCCCGCGTGTCATCAGGTCATAGAGCTGTCCGCGCAGCGCGCTGTCCACCTCGTCGATGGCATCGTAGCGGAGGCCTGCATGGGCATCGTAGTCGCCCCAAGCGAAGTCCAGTACCGCCATATTGGTTGCCGATGGATGTCCTCCGATGGCCACGGCCACCGACCCGAATCTGGGGTCGAGGCATATCATCCGGTGGCCCAGATCGGGCACGCCGTCGTCGATGAGCAGCTGCAGCACGATCTCGCGCCCGTTGGCAAATCCATAGCTGCAGCATTCGCCGTCGTGCTCTTTGGCACAGCTATGACGTGTGTGCCCCATCTCGCCGTTGCGCTCCTGCTCGGCAGCCAGACAACGGGCCGACGTCTGCAACTTGGGCTCATACACCAGTGCCCCGCAAGGCTCGCTGCCGTAGAGCTCGGCCAGCAGCGACAGCCGGTTGTCGCTAAACATGCTCGGATGGCCGCCGGCCTCGCCGCCATAGTAGTCGGCTACTTCCACCTCGGCAAACTTATGAGGGAAGAGCCGTGCCAGATTCAGATATTTGATTACTTCGCGCTCTTCCGTGCTCAGCTGCGGTACGTCCTTAGCCGTATTGGCTGCCGCCAGTTCCTCGTCGGTCCATCCTTGTGCCATGGCCAGCGTCATGCCGGCCAGTGTGCATACGATACAGAAAACTCTCTTCATCATGATGTCATACAATTTGTTAGCTATTCTTCAAAAATGTTATGGATTAACCTTTTTTTTGCATTCTGCCTCGTGGCGGGCTGCTTCATCTCTGCCGAGCATGGTCCTCTGTCGTGCTTGGCATCTTCCCGCGCTCGTGGCCTATCGCATGGTGATTCTTTCCCGTAGGTCAGATGCGGCCATCCTACACCATAAAATAACGGCGAAAAGCGCCCCACATTGCATCGGGGACAGCCTCCTCACATTTTCGTCGGATGCCCTTTTTTTTGTATATTTGCCCCCAACACCCTCACCCTATCAGTGCTAATAAACAATTAATAAATAGTATATTATGAAAAAAATCCTATTCTTTGCATTCGCAATGATGCTGGGTCTTGCTGTTTCGGCACAGAACAATACCCACATCTATACCGAAAACTTCGACGACTCGCTCTCCACTGCTCAGCACGGATGGATGAGCGCTGTGCGCGTAGACAACAATGTCTACTATGGCTATTGGCAGGTTGACGATGGCTACATCGCCTCCTACAGCCACCTCACTGGCGACCAGTCGTCTATCTTCAACATGCTCTTCTCGCCGACTTATAAGCTCAGCCTTGCCGATACGCTCGGATTCCTCTATCTCGGCCTGCAGACCATCACTTTCGATCGTGGTGTTTCGGCTTCCAATAGTTTTTCGCTTCTTGTCTATATCGATACCATTGCCGACCCCGTGCGCATCGACTTCAACCACACTGTCACCTCTGCCGATGGCTACACCGAACTGGATTATGACCTCGGCGAGCTCAAAAACAAGCTCATGCTCCAAGATACCGACCGCTCCTACCAGTTCGTTCTGGTCCACTCCACCTCTACAGGGGCCCAGTCCATCCTCGCTCTTGACTATTTCAAGCTCGGCACGGAGTTCTATACCGTCAGTTTCTACAACGATCCTGGCACCGGCTGCACCGGTACCATGGACCCCTTCACCACGGCTGCCAACCGTCTCTTCCCCGTGCCCAACACCACCTACGAGCGCGCCGGCTATGTCTTCATCGGATGGTTCACCCGCTCCAACAACGAGGATGTGTATCTCATGCCCGACCAGATTGTCAGCATCGATGAGGACATGAACTGGATCACCCGCTGGGGCAAGAATGCCACGGTGGCCTTCGATGCCAATGGAGGCAATGGCACGCAGGAGTCAGACGAAACCCTTGTGTGGAACATCACCGAGGGCGACGCATGGTACTGGCCCTTCGCTCCTTTCTTCACGTTGCCCGTTAGCACCTTCGCGCGCGATGGCTACTACTTCGGCGGCTGGAGCACCACGCCCGACGGCGACGGCACTGTCTACGCTGCTGGCGACACCATCTGGCTCTCTTCCGACACCACGCTCTACGCCCACTGGAACATCGTAGACTACAGCATCACCTACCACCTCAACGGTGGCACCTTGGACACGCCCAACCCGACGACGTACAACATCGAGAGCGCGGCCATCACGCTGAACAACCCCACTAAGGAGGGCTACGTCTTCGTGGGGTGGACGGGCAGCAACGGCACGACGCCGCAGACCTCAGTCACCATTCAAACTGGCTCGGCGGACACTAGGTACTACACTGAT
>JAFUVR010000051.1 GCA_017477485.1 Bacteroidales bacterium
ACCGCTTAGAGACACGTAATTCTTTATCTTTCTTCTGTTCGTAAATCTATAAGGATTATTCGTAATAGCGTTTTTCAAGGCCATGACTCGGCCGCATAGAAATACGGCGTCTTGTCTACATTCTTAATTGAGCAGCAATAAATTTGAGATAACTGTCATCAGCCAAGGAGCAGGACAAGGCGGAGGCCGCCCAGGTCGTTGCAGGCAGACGAATCATCGCTGCCTCGGTTGGACACTCGACAAGACCCTGCATCGTTAATCCTGCAGCCAATGCTCACAATGCTGTTGTCGTTCGACAGGGGCCAGACGGATTAACCTGGCCTTCAGCGGAATAGTCCTCTCTTCCGTCCAGACACCATTCCCACAAGTTTCCGGACATGTCGTAGATGCCCCGTTCATTAGGGAGCAGTGTCTTAGCGTCACGTGAATCCACGTCTGCGACATGGATTGTGCAGCTGTTTGAAGATTGATTATTGGCGGAAGACTGATGTGAATTGTTAGACGTATCGTCGTTATCGCTACAGTTTTACGAAGGTAACCTCTGTGGCAGTAAGTACCGACGCATAAAAAATGTGTCGAAATCTATTCATGCCTGTCCTGATTGCAGTAGCCTAAGGAAGTAAGGCAAGGCGGAAGCCACGATTGGGATAACCTCCATTCTGATCGGCGTAGCTGCGATAGGACGCACGGCAATACTTCGCATAACCAAAACAGCTGCCACCTCTCATCACACGGTACATGGCCTCGGAAGGGCCGATGGGATTGACCTGATCGTCTTCTGAATACGGACCGAACCAATCCGAGCACCATTCCAACACATTGCCAGACATATCATAGAGACCCAATTCATTGGGATGCAACGTTTTGACCTCCTGAGGCTGTTCGTCGCTGTTCTCATAATACCACGCCACATCGGCGATATTGTCACTTCCACTGTATATATAGCCCCTGCTCTTGTTGCCACCACGGGCAGCAAACTCCCATTGCGCCTCGGTGGGCAAAGAAAAAAGGAGCCCCGTACGTTGGTTGAGTTGTTGTATAAATTCTTGACAGTCGTCCCATGAAACAGATTCCACAGGCAGGCTGTCTCCCTTATAGAAGGAGGGATTGGTGTACATGATTTCTTTCCAAAGAGCCTGCGTGACCTCGGTCTCGCCGATGTAGAAACCTGAGAGAGTTACGTCATGGACAGGAAACTCGATGTCGTAACTGCCTTGCTCGCTGGAGCCGCCCATAGAGAAGGTGCCACCTTCGACAAAAACCATGGTAAACTCCACATCACCCACATGGATTGTACGATTGTTTGAAGAAATCTGGCTGCTGCCGGAGCCATGCAGATCATCAGACATCTCGTCGTCTTTACAACTGACAAGAAAAACAATTGAAACAAAAAAGGCTATAGACGTAAAGATCGAAAAAAGACGCTTCATACAATTGTTCAAAGAGACGGAAAAACAATGGTCTCTGGTGAGCTATTCAATGGTAATGATGTTGGAGAAACCCGTGATGTCGAAAACCTCCTTAACCTGAGGTTTCATGTTGCGGAGCACCAACTTATTCTTGCGTGAGGAGACCGCCTTTTGAAGCATGAGGAACATACGGAGTCCCTGCGAAGAGGTGTAATCCATGTTGGAGCAATCCATATCGATGTCGCCAGCCTCGGGCTGCATGAGCGGATTGATATCGTTGAGAAACTGGTCGGCATTGGTAGTGTCGATACGTCCATTGAGGACAACGAGAGATTTGCCTTCAGATTGATTGATTGTAACGTCCATGTTATAATAGATTTAATATTAGTCGATGTTGATATTTTTTTTCATAGTAAGGATGTTGCACCCGTTCTCATAGCGATAGGCGATATCGTCCATCAGCTGTTTACATAGGAAAATGCCGAGTCCGCCGATGGGGCGGTCCTCAGCGGCGAGTGTGATGTCGGGGTCGGGACGATCGAGAGGGTTGAAAGGAGTACCTGCATCACGAAGTTCGATGGTCAGTTCAAAGGTGTCGTGATTGAGGTCAGTACTAACCTCCATCCATCCATTGCCGGTCTCGTAGGCATAGCGGACCACATTTTCGACAGCCTCCTCGATAGAGAGGCGAATTTTAAAGAGCAATCCGTCGTCGGACGGCATATCTGGCGATGCCATGAGCCATTCGATAATCTCGCTACTTTTGTCTTTTATGGGATCGAATAGTTTTTTCATAGAAGAGAAACATTTTTTTACAGACTGATTATCATAATAGTAATATCGTCATTAGGATCATTACCGTCGGTGAAACGTTTGACGGTTGCATAGAGGTCGGAGACAGCCTGCTCAGAGGTGCCGCTGGCGAACGCCTCCGAGGTATTGGCCCATGTAAGAAGTCGTTCATCGCCGAAGAGGGATTTGTCGACTTTTTCGGCTTCGCTGACGCCGTCGGTGTAAAGCAAGAGTTTGTCGCCCGGGTGCAGCTGAAGGGTTTCGCCCATATAGGGGAAATCGGGGAAGAGTCCGACGGCGATATTAGGCTTGGCACGGAGGAAATAGGCATCGCCGTCGCTGGGCTTAACGATGATTGGGTTGTGTCCAGCATTGCAGTAAAGACATTCGCCCGTTTTTAGGTTGATTCGACCACAAAAGAGAGTAACGAACATGCCTGTGGAGTTGCCTTCGGCCACGATATTGTTGACACGGCCCATCACTTCGGCCATAGAGAGGTTGAGTCCGTTAATGAAGCGAAGCGAGGCACGTGACACGCCCATGACGAGGGCAGCAGGGACGCCCTTGCCCGACACGTCGCCGATGGCGAAATAGAGCGTATCGTTCTTGATGCGGAAATCGTAGAGGTCGCCGCCCACCTGCTTGGCAGGTTCAAGAAAGGCGTGGATGTCGTAGTGCAAAAATTCGGCTCCCTGCTCATTGGTCGTCACGCCCTTTGGGAAATCGTGAACAAGGAGGGCTGCCTGGATATTGCGTGCGATGTTCAGTTCGCTCTCCATGCGCTCGTTGCTGGCAGTGGTAACTTTAAGTTCGGAGATATAATCCTTGAGAGACCGCTGCATATAGGCAAAGGCGTTGCGGAGACTCATGATTTCGTCGTCGGTCTTGATTTGCGGGAGAGCGGCATCGAAGTCGCCCTTAGAGACCACGAGAGCAGCATCGGTCAGGTCGGTGATGGGTTTGGCAAAACGATGCACGAGGACATAGCATAGCACAAACATAAGAAGAAGGCCGAGAAGGCCCACGAGCGCGATGATGAGGTTCATGCGGGAGACGCCGCTGAGGACGTCAGAATACTGGAAAGTAATAGAGGCGGCCCAGCGGTTCTCCAGTGGGCCAAAAACCACGAAGGCCCACTTGCCGTTGAGCTTGACATTCATCATTGAGTCCTTTCCCTCACTGATGGCTTGCTCCAAAGCCTGCAGACGCTTGTTCCCCTCGGTCTCGGCTCTGACCTGGCTATCGACCACAGACATAGAAGAATTGATGGAACTGGCGATAAACTTGCGGTTTTCGCTGACCAGAGAGGCCGTAGATTGTGGGAAAGGCTTGATGGCTTCCATTTTTTCTTGCAGCCATTCGACGGAGACATCGGCAGTAATCACCCCCAGCATGTTGCCCTGCTGGTCCATTATGGGTGCGCTGTAGGTAACCATGAGCATCTCGCCGCCACCGACATCGTAGTAGGGATCGCTCCAATGGGGCTTCTGGTCAGCCGCTACAGCGGCATACCATTGCATCTGGAAATAATCATAGTTTTCGTTTCCCATCTGAAAAGAACGGATCTCGCCTGTTTCAGTATCCTGATAGGAATAGGGGGCAAACCATGTGTCTCCATGATGTAGGCCTTTGCGTAGAGCAATGCTACTGCCAACAATATGGACATTATTTTTGACCATAGCAGAGGTGATACGATAAAGGCTCTGATCGTTCTTCATGTTGGTCACAGCCCACCATGAGGCATTTCTTACAATCGTTTCTACCACGCTCAGATCCTTCTCAATATCCTTGACAGAGGCACGAAGCATGGCCTCTGCGGAGCGCTTGGACTCCTTGATGATGATGCGGTGAGACGAGACTGAGACAATGACAAGGACAATGATTAGCAGTATGCCAACAAAGAGAAAAATGTTGAGTGAAAGCCGAAGTGAGAAGGATTTTTTTGCCATAAAAGGAGAGAACGAGGGATTTAGTGTTTCTGAATACTAACGATTGATGTCCATAACAGGAAAAGTGAAGTAGGTGTCAGGGAAGGGCTCATTGTCGAGGGTGAAATGCCACCATTCAGAATCCAACGGACGAAAGCCATGTCGGAGCATGGCAGAGCGAAGAATCATACGATTGCGGAACTGCTGTTCGGTGATAGTGTCGTTGGGGATATAGGTGCCATCAACGGGATTGCCACCAAAATCGGGGTGGCTTTCATGACCGAACCAATCAAAAGTGCCGCCCATATCCAGTTCCTTCTCAGTGGACATGTCGAAAAGGGTGAGGTCCACCGTCGAACCGCGGGTATGACCGCTTTTGAGAATGATGTACTCCTGCTCGAAGAGCACGCTCTTGTCGAGATTGGGATAGAAAAAACGTTTCATCAGAGTGTCGGCAGGATCAGCGGCCCAACGAACAAAGTGGTCGACAGCTTTTTGCGGACGGTAGGCGTCGTAGATTTTAAGACGAAATCCCTGTGCCATGACGTCATTGCTGACAGCACGTAGGCTGTCGGCAGCCTGTCTGGTAAGGAGTGCGGTAGGCTGGAGGTAGCCATCAATACGGGTGCCGACAAAGTTATAGGTTCCGTAGTAACGGATTTCAAGGATGGCATCGGGTACTGCCTCGGCCAGCATGACAAACTGGCTGGTATCCTCGGTGGGATTCTTTTCTATTATATCCTTCTGGCCACATGCCGACAAGAGAGCCGCGCAGGCAAGAAGAGTGGTTAAATATCGACTAAACAATTTCATAACACTATAATTTTTATAAAATTAGAGGAATAATAGTGAAACATTATAATTGATGCAAAATTACTCAAAATCCATGACTTTCAAAGCAAATAAGCAAAGAGTGGTGCTTAGTAAGAGAAAAAAGGTGATAGGCAGTCTGTTATTGAATGGTTCCGATGATTGACGAGGATGGACGGGGAAAAGCGGATATAGAAAAGCACGTTGTGAAACATTCTTGCATAAGACGAAGAAAAAAGAGAGCCAAGAATGCAGATGGTGAGGCGTCTTGGAGCATCCGGCTCTGTCTTTTGTCACCGACGCATTTGTCACTATAAACATTGTGTTCTTTTCATTCAATACGACGATTTGATCTTGATTGTTCTAAAAAAGAATTATCTATTAACGATTTATGGCAACCGATAACACATGACGTGGGGGCAGGGCAGCTGCTTGTCTGGCATGGGAGCAAAGAGATGGGCGAGAGACACTATTCGAGATATATGGATTGCAGCATACGACGGTCGTCAGGGGTAACGACAAGAATATCGTTGAGATAGTTATCGATGGAGCCAAACTCACGGTCAATGTTGTCGAGCGCTGCCTCAAAATAGTCTACACGCACGCCAATCATAGCCTCAATGACCGTGGCATCGTCGTCGGAGCCGCCTTCCTCACGTAGTTGCCGTAGGGCTTCGTCCAAGACGTCTTTGTAGTATAAATTGGTGAGTGCAAAGTCGTTGACAACAGTTTGACGGTCGCAGCCGAGAGCGAAGAGCACGAAGGCGGCGATAAGTCCCGTGCGGTCCTTGCCCTGAGAGCAGTGCCACAGCACGTTTTTTTCCCGGTTCTCGTTGAGCAGGAGCTCAATAAAAGCGGCATACTGCAGCTGGCAAAACTCGTCCATGACGAATCCTGTGTACATGTGGCGTGTCATGCGTTTGCTCATCTCGGTGCGGGCAAAGGAGCGCAGCCGTTGCGGCTCGGTGCCTGGCAGTTTGGCCATCTCCATCCACATATTATTGTTCTTGTCCAAAATAGGCATATTGATATAATCGGCACCCGGGATAGGACAGTCTGGCACTTTGCCGACTTCGTAGGCCGTACGCAAATCGACTACACATTCAATATGGAGTACATCGTGGAGAAAGGCAATATCCTCGTCGCTGGCATTGGTGAGCAGTGCACTGCGAAAGAGGCGTCCGTGCTTCACATGCCGTCCGTCGGCAGTGGGGAGCCCACCCATATCGCGGGCGTTGGGTACGCCATCCAGACGGGCCATACGTCGCTGGACATCGGTCCATCGGCCATTCATAGATTGGCTTATTTCTGCTTCATAGGGGAAAGGAAACACCATCGGGCAAAAGGAATATGCGGTGATGAGACAAAGAAGGAGAAAGGGTGAAGGTTGACTCAATGCCTCGGACAATCCTTGACGCAGAAGAGTTGTCGTAAAGCGGGTTTTACAGAATATCAAAAAAGGAGGAGCGTTGTTGTCGGCATAACGGCAGCGAGGCTCCTCCTAATCACACAAATGAATTACTTTTCGATACGTATGCGAGCGTCGACCGCCGTCACATAGCGTGGGTTGCCGAGCAGCGGGTTGAGGTCCATTTCAACAATCTCGGGGGCAGCCTGCACGAGGGCGCTCACACGGGCTATCTGGTCGGCATAGAGGTCGATATTGACGCCTTCTTGTCCACGCACACCCTGCAGAATCTTGTAGCCCTTGAGGTGTGTGAGCATCTCCTTGGCCTCGTCGGCAGTGATGGGAGCCAACGCACTCTGCACGTCTTTAAGGACCTCGATGAAGATACCGCCCAGGCCAAAGAAAATCTGATGACCAAACTTGGGGTCGCGAATAGCTCCGATATAGACATCAGTACCATCAAGCATGGGGTACATCTCCACGGCATAGGTATCTTTGATGGCCATGAGTCGGTCGAACTCGCGGCTGACGGTGTCCATGTCCTTCACGCCAAGCGTTACGCCGCCCACATCGCTCTTGTGCAAGGGGCCCACGACCTTCATGACCAGCGGTGTATCTTTGCCGCACCCCACCTCGCAGGCGAAATTCAAGGCATCTTCCTTTTTTGAGACCTCGACCGATTTCTTGCGGCTGATGCCGGCGGCGTCGAGCAGCTCGTTATAGTCGGCAATCTCAAGGTAGCCGCTCTGGCAGCGTTCGATGGTACGGCGGATGCGGACCACGTCGATGGCGGGTTGCTCGACATGCTCGGGCTGAGGCTTGGGGGTGTGGTAGACCTTGCAGATGGCGTTGCCCAGCACACACTCTTCAGGGAAATTGATGCGTCCCTTGGCAATGAACTCCTCTATCTCGTCCTTAACATTGATGATACTAGGCAGCACGGGGAAGATGGGCTTGCGGCAGGTCTTCATCTTCTCATCAAGCAGAGCATAGACCTCGCGATTGGAGAAGAGTCCCGGCGAGCCAAATATGACCACAGAGAAGTCGATGTCGGTATAGTCGTTTTCGACAGCGTCGATGATATAGCCCAGTTGTTCGGCGGTGCCGGTGGCGAGGAAGTCGATGGGGTTACCCACACTGGATCCGGCAAAAAGCTTTTCGAGCAGTGCAGGGCTTGCCGGATGTTCCTTAAGGCTGGGAACTTCCATGCCGCCATTGCTGAGCACATCGGTCAGCATCACAGCGGGGCCACCAGCATGGGTGATGACAGCACAACGTTTTCCCTTAATCTCGGGGTGCATGAAGACAGCGCAAACGGTGGTGAGTTCCTGACGGTTCTGACAACGAACGATACCGGCTTTGCGGAACAGCGCATCGACAGCAGCATCGTTGGTGGCCAAGGCTCCGGTGTGGGAAGAGGCCGCACGCGATCCGGCGGCACTGCCACCACTCTTGATGGCAGCAATATGACACCCTTTGTTGATCAGCGAACGGCTGTGTTTGAGCAGCCGCTGCGGGTCGCCGATTTTTTCCATGTAAAGCATGATGACATGGCTGGAGCGTTCTGGATCGAAAGTCTCGTCAAGGTGCTCGAGGACGTCCTCGATGCCGAGTTGAGCACTGTTGCCAACAGCCCATACACTATTGAACTTCAAGCCATTGCTCGTACCGTATTCCTTGATGAAAACAGCCGTAGCACCGCTACCGGTGATGAAGTCCACGCCCTTGGGGTCGAGGGTTGGGATGGGGGTATCGAAGCACCCGCTATAGTTGGTATTGAGGAATCCCGTGCAGTTGGGGCCTATCAGACTGCCACCCACGGCGTTGATGCTGTCGACGATATGTTTCTCGATGGCCGCTCCCTCGGCGTTTTCTTCTGAAAAGCCGGCACTGATGATGATGAAGCCCTTGGTGCCCTTTTGCTGTGTAAGCACGTCGACAGTAGCAGGACAGAACTTCGCCGCGATGCACAGGATGGCACAGTCAACCTGCGGAAGGTCGTCAGCCTTGTCGTAGCACTTGACGCCTTGCACCTCGGTTTCCTTGGGATTGACGGCGTAGATTTGACCTTTGAAGTTGCTATGCAACAGGTTGTAGAGAGCTTTGCCACCGGGCTTGTGGATATCAGCAGAAGCACCACAAACAACGATGCTTCGGGGATTGAGTAATTCTTTTGCTATCATAATATTAAGATTATCATAATGATTTCCGTACAATAATAAGCCCTTGCCGTAAGGCACAGGAAAAAGCAAAAGTAGGAAAAAAAACCGAGATAAGCAAAAACGCGAATCAGTCCATATCTGTCGAAGTGGGTAGTTAAACGACATATGGGGACGGGCACACCAACATAGGAAAACACTGTTTTGGTTCAACCAAAAGACAAAAAAAATGTATTTTTGCTTCGGATTGGGAATAGAAAAAGATGGCACAAGTGCCGCTATTTTCGTGAATTACATATATATGAACACAGGATATTGCTGGCATCGTGTCTGTTTACTATTTCCATTTCTGACACTTTGCTTTCTCTCAGCCACACCATCAGCCAGGGCTCAGGATTTTTGGGCTGAATCGCCATCCGGGCATCAATTGTGCTATCGCTTCTGTACCAGAGGAGTAGAACTCTATCAATGTCATAATGATAGCGATGGAGAGGTAGTGGTACCCGGCGAGGTGGAATATGGCGATACCGTATATCGTGTGGTCCAACTGACAAGTTACTATGCCGTATACAGGTGTCCGAACATCACCTCATTGGTTCTTCCGCCCACGATAGAACGGGTTGGTAGACAAGCCTTTTCCAACTGTCCGTTACTGCGACGCATCGTCATGCAGACGGAGGCACCACCGCTGGCCGAGGACATCGTTTTTATGAACATGCCAAGAAATGTGCGGATAGAGGTGCCCTGCGGGGCTGCCGACATGTATAGAGACCACCCCTATTGGTCGGCAGCCACCATAGATGAACACTGCGAGGAAGGGACAGGACGCTATCATGTGGCCCCTGTCGAAGCCTTGCGACGGCAGGGCACACCATAGGCACCGTGCAGGGCGGCGAACTGAGCCTCAGCGTTGGGCAACCGTTCTATGCCCAGTATGGCGACTACGAGAACGAGGAAGGCGTGCAGCACCTGCTGGCCCGAAAGCCCACAAGCGATACCATTGCCACGGCGTGCGACAGTTTCTGGTGGTACGGCACACGCTATACTTCCACAACCACCGCACGCCATGTACTCAAGGACCCCTTCGGCTA
>JAFUVR010000052.1 GCA_017477485.1 Bacteroidales bacterium
ACCTCCTTGTCGGAGACAAAGTCGGCGAGGAATGAAAAAGAGAACGTACTGTGCTTGTCCAGAGCATAGTCAAGTCCCAACGAGCCGCGCACGCGGTTCATACGGATGCTATTAAAGCCATCAAGAAACCACCCGGCATCGCCTTTGACAGAACCATCATCAGTAAGATAGTTAGTGCCGTCGTAGTTGGCCACGATGGTAGGCGCATTGAGGTAATGTCGAAGCTCGACATAGGCGTAGGGAGTCAGCTTGCGGATACCCTTGTATTTCAACTGCAATCTGCTTTTGAGCATCAGTGCGTTGGCAGGGTTCTGGTACTGATTGAACTCGCCGGTACGATGGGTTATTTGGAGGCGTTCTTTGAGCGAAAGCGCCCAGTGGCCGAAACGATAGGTGCCCATAGCGTCGAAGTAAAAACGATGACGAGCACTCTTGAAGACGTTGTTGTTGTAGGGATTAATAAGAGCGTAACCAAGCCCCAGTTTCAGGAACGATATGGGCTTGTAGGTTACCGAAAGGGTGGTATGGAACCTATTGAATTCGGAGAAGTTGTCATCAAATCGGACTTCTTCCTCCAAAGAGACGTGGAGTCCCTTGACAATCTTTTTGTCAATGCTCAGAGCCAAACGTCCGCCAAACTCAGGATCAAGATCCACGTCGGTTTGGGCTGACAGGCCCATACTGGTGGAAGTCATCAAGATGACGAACATAGAAAGCGTTATCCTAAAGAAAACATTATTTTTCATCACTCAAATTGGGATTGAACTAAAAACAGATGTTATAAGACTATCTCCCACCAGGCCCACCACCGGGTTGATTACCACCGCCAGGTTGATTACCACCGCCAGGACCGCTGTTGCCGCCACTATAATTGGATAGAGAGACACTGGAGCCGCCACTGACAGAAGCATCGAGGATCATCATAGAATCGAAATAGGCGGTGCCACCGCTGACCGAGACACCCGAGAGCAGCGAAGGTGTTGAAGCTCCCGAAACCACAAGAGGAGAGCCTCCGGAAGAGGGCGTCATGAAAACATAGGTGGTATTGCCTACTGTGAGGGCATAATTCGTGTTGCGGGTCCATGAGGAGGCCGAGTAGCACGATTGGGAAAGTTGTGCCCCATTCTCAAGGCCACCGATGGCAAAAATGGTACCTCCCGAGACATAGAGTTGTTTACCGTTCTCAGTGTTGGCGTCAAGAGCCACCTCAGGCGAAGATGACGAGATAGCATAAATTACGCCACCCTTGACATAGAAGTTTCCGTTGGCATCGAGGCAGTCATTGCCGGTGCTATATCCACAGAGATAGCCGCCACTGATAGTAAAGTCGCCGGCAGAGTTCATGGCATCGTCTGAAGACGTGGCGAAGACAAAACCATCCGAAACGCTGATTGTTCCTTTAGACTCGATAGCCTCATGGGATGAGGACTTAGCCGTGACATTGGCACCAGCAAAGACAAGGTTGCCATCGAACTTGATAGCCTTGGCAGCGACCGAATTGTCGTCGTCGGTCTTGCGGGGTCCCATGCCACCACCACTGGAGCTGCCGTAGTTGGAGCCAGTACAAGTGACGCTGACAGTGCCACCATTGAAATTGCCGATTCCGTCGCCACTGATACCCTTTCCGCCAGTGCCACTGTTGGTGATAGTAAGTGTTCCGGCAGCCATGGTGAAGGTATTGTCTGCTTTGATACCCGCCGAACCTGTGTATTCGCCATCCTCGCTATCATAGGCGGTACCGCCGGTAATACGGATAGTGGTAGTGCCCCCTTGGATGGTTACATAATCATCGGAGGTAAAGCCTTTCTTCATATTGGCAGAAACGGCAATATTGATAGTGCCATCGTCGACAATGATTCCATCATTGGTCTTGACACCGTGTCCGGCCGAAGAAGTAATAGTTACCGACGGGGCGGCAAGGAAACGCACATAGTCGTCGGAGGCGATGCCCGACTTGCCGGTAGCCGTGATGGAAAGCGAGCCTGTTCCGCTGACCGAAATCTTGCCCTCGGCAAAGACCACGCCCTTTTCATCCTCATTGGAGGGGGTGCTGTAGGAGGCTCCATCGGCAAGGGTGTTGGTTCCACTCACCACCAAGAAGACACGTTTGCCGCTGGAGGGATCGGATGTGGGTCCCTGCACATTAATTGCAGCTCCCGAAGGGTTGGCAATACTGACATCATTAAGGACAACGGCTTGCTTCTTGCCACTATAGATCTTTAGAAATCCATTGGACGTACTGCCGGAGAGCTCGTAACGTACGGCGTCACTGCCCGAGTTGGTGATGGTGACGCCATTGCCATTGATGGAAGCCGTAACCGAACTGGAAGTACCTGTAACTGTGGCATTACCGGAGTTGGAAAAGACCACCTGTACCGTCTGGTCGAAAGAAGTATTGGCAATAAAATCATCATCAGTTCCATCAATATCGGAACTGCCCGAGTCTGACGAACCAGAAGTAGACCCCGAGGAAACATCGGTAATTTCGTCTTTTGTGCAAGAGGTAAGAATCCCTACCGAGGACAAAAAGACAAACAGAAGAAATTTAGATACTTTCATACAAAAAAGTGTTTAATATTTTTTGCAAATATACCTATTCTAAATTATATTCATATATTTTTAGATATAATTAGAGAACAATAAGACGCACATTCCTACCAATTGAATAAGAGGCTCTCATGATTGTTGAGAATCATGGGAGCCTCGGAATAGAAAAGGGCTTAATCTAATGCCTTGACAAAAGAAGAATCAGAGCCGACTGGCCAGGTAGGACTTAATCTGGTCGATGCTGATGCGTTCCTGCTGCATGGTGTCGCGATGGCGGACGGTAACGCTGTTGTCGGAGAGCGTATCGTTGTCGACAGTGATGCAGAAAGGCGTGCCAATGGCATCTTGACGACGGTAGCGGCGTCCGATAGCATCCTTCTCGTCGTACTGCAACATATAATCCATCTTTAACATATCCATAATCTCGCGGGCCTTTTCGGGCAATCCGTCTTTCTTGACAAGAGGCAGGACGGCAGCCTTGTAGGGCGCCAGACGGGCGGGAAGGCTGAGCACTGTACGGACGGAGCCATCGTCGAGGGTCTCGTCGCGGAGGGCATGACTGAAGACGGCAAGGAACGTGCGGTCGACGCCGATAGAAGTCTCGATGACATACGGCGTGTAACTCTCGTTGAGCTCGCTGTCAAAATACTGCAACTTCTTGCCGCTAAACTCGCTGTGTCGGCTGAGGTCGAAATCGGTGCGGCTGTGGATACCTTCGAGTTCCTTGAAACCAAAGGGGAACTCGAACTCAATGTCGGTAGCCGCATTGGCATAATGGGCCAGTTTTTCATGGTCGTGGTAGCGATATTTATCGGCAGGGATGCCAAGGGCAAGATGCCATTTGAGGCGTTCCTCCTTCCAGTAGCGAAACCATTCCATCTCGCTGCCTGGGCGTACGAAGAACTGCATCTCCATCTGCTCAAACTCGCGCATGCGGAAGATGAACTGACGGGCCACAATCTCATTGCGGAAGGCCTTGCCTATCTGTGCTATGCCAAAGGGGATTTTCATGCGTCCGCTCTTTTGTACATTAAGGAAATTGACGAAAATTCCCTGTGCCGTCTCGGGACGGAGATAGAGGGTGTCGCTGTCGTCGATAACGCTACCCATCTTAGTGGCGAACATGAGGTTGAACTGACGCACGTCGGTCCAATTGCGGGTGCCGCTAACGGGACACACAATCTCAAGGTCGAGGATGAGCTGCTTGAGCCCGGCGAGGTCGTTGGCGTTCATCAACTCGGCATAGCGGGAGCGGATGTCGTCGATTTTTTTCTGGTGTTCGAGCACACGGGCATTGGTAGAGACGAACTGCTGACGGTCGAAAGCATCGCCAAAACGTTTCTGGGCCTTCTCGCATTCCTTTTTGATTTTTTCTTCTATCTTGGCGATATGGTCCTCTATAAGGACATCGGCGCGGTAACGTTTTTTGCTGTCTCGGTTGTCGATTAGCGGATCATTAAAGGCATCCACATGTCCGCTGGC
>JAFUVR010000053.1 GCA_017477485.1 Bacteroidales bacterium
AGTGGCACCGCCGGGTAGCTATGTCGGGATCGGATAAGCGCTGAAAGCATCTAAGTGCGAAGCCGGCCCCAAGATGAGGCCTCGTCACAGGGTGGTCGAAGACTACGACCTTGATAGGCCGCAGGTGTAACGTCAGCAATGGCAGAGCCGAGCGGTACTAATTACCCGAAGACTTTCCATCAATCTCCCCCTTATGTGTCTCGCCAATAGTCAAAACCATTACTTTTGGTGGCTATGGAGCGGGTGTCCACCTCTTCCCATTCCGAACAGAGAAGTTAAGCCCCGCATCGCCGATGATACTGCACTTGTTTGTGGAAAAGTAGGTCGCCGCCAATCTTTACAAGGGAATCCGTTTCGGGTTCCCTTTTTTTATATGTACCTATGTACTCTTTCAGAGAAGTTAAGCCCCGCATCGCCGATGATACTGCACTTGTTTGTGGAAAAGTAAGTCGCCGCCAATTTTTACAAGAGGGGCATCCCATAAAGGATGCCCCTCTTTCTTTTTACCCCGCACCAGCCTGAGCCGTTGCCGTAATCCCTCTAAATCTTAGTATCTTAAAATCTTAATCTCTTCAATCTCATTATATCTTAATCTCTTTAAATCATTTTTATTATAACAAAAAAAGGTGTCTTAAAAACTTCCTTTATTTTTTTTGCTTTACCTTCAATTTGTAACAAGATAAAAAAAGAGGGTGTCTAAAAAAATGAAATGAACCCCAAAAATTAGAAAAAACTTTCGAGGTTCACTTCATGCTTATTGTACACCCTTTTTTCATAAATTTATTCTCGTCCTTCTCTGTCTTTTTTCAGCATAAAAACTTCGTATGCAAGCCAGATTGCTCCTACTACAACCAGCGCGATGCTACTATTTGTACCTTTTAAAACATAAGAACCACTAAGTCCAGCTATTATCATGACGATACTGATAATAATCCCAATTATTCTGCTTATCATAATTTTAGTTTTATAGTTCTTTGAACGTCTTTATCGATAATTCTAATTTTTCTGCAAGTTTGGTGATGCTGGTACCTCCAGACAAGATAATAATTTGGTATAAGGTTTCTTTTCCCTCAATGAATGCGAAACTGCCATACAATGCATCCTCCAAGAATGTTCTCTTTTTGAATGTATTTAATGTTACGGCATTCAGACCATTAATACTTGTGTGGGTATAGTTCAGTATCTCAATCTTGTTTATGTCGAAGAGGTTGCTAAGTGAGATTGCAATCAAATTGTCAAGCAATGTCTTGTCTTTGCCAAAACCTGGCATTTCTTTTTTGAATGAATCCATTCCCTTAATAAACTCCTCTTTGGGTTCATCAATGACCAAGAATGAGATATCAAGAGTCCTGCTGTAGTACTGAATGGCAGCATCCTTGTTTTTCGTTGTTGGCGAAAGAAAAGATGGTATTTCTATGGAATAACGATTTTCTACAGCAACGGTTTGTGTCTCATTATTGTTTCTTGCCTGACTTTGTTTAATTGCTTTGTTGGCATCTATGATACTGCTGGTAATTAGATGTAATATTCCCATAGTTGCTTCTATTGGTTGTTGATGTTGTAGTCTTCGCAAAGTTTGTTCATCGCATTCAGAAACTTATACATAAAGACGAACGGACCAATAATAATCAGCCCTCCGAGGATGTTCCATCCCCAATAGGTACCTGCTCCAAAACTATAGTCAATATTGCGTCTTACAAGTTCATCCCCTATCCTCGAGCATAGGTTGGTGTACCATATCAAAGGATAAATACCTATGGTTATCACTGAAAGGAGGAACAGCATAAGACAATAGTGGATTGTGTGACGATTGTCGTGTTTGGATGCAATTTGGTTGATTTCGGTGGAGATGTGCGACATCATCACGATACCGTAGATACCTAATGTGATTAAAGACAGAAGATAAAAAGCAACCATAGAGCGGTTGGTTCTCAATTGAACTGGTGAGTTTGAATTATTTTCCATTATTATGATATTTTTTAATAAATAGAATTTGTTTGACGCTGTTGTAGGATTGCGATAGATTCATATGCGTGTTTAATCCTTCATCATATATGGTAAATATGCATTGAAAACGTAATAACCTGCTTCATACTGGTAGTTTTTTACATGACCCTTACAATTTGAATTACGATAACAATTATTACGTTCCACTATGGGATTACAACATCCTGGGTCTTCTTGTGACCGATACGATATACTATATTTCCTCACTCCATTTCCTGCTTTATACCAAATATAAAGAGTACGCGACTCTGTTGCATCATTCTTATACCATGCTGTTACAGCGGTAAGATAAACCCATTCAGTTTCCATATCATTGGAATTGATAGAATGATTTATGCGGCTGAAACTTGTCAATGTGAATGCTGCTATAACTGCGGTAATGAAAAGGATTTTTTTCATTTTAATTGATGTCTGTTATATACCATCGGCACGTCGGTTTTGATTAAAATGTATGTTTGTTGTCGTTCCGATGAGAGCTGAGATATGCACATAAAAAAGGCGTGGAACTTTTAAGTCTCCATCGGTACTTTGAGGTCTTCGACTACCTACCAATTCCAATTTACAACGTACAAGCCCACGCCCTTTGGCGGGAGCGCCGTCGCTTGGTCTGGAATTGGTTTTTGAAGTTGTCGAAGTTTCAAAGTACCAGATAAGCTACTTCGCTTTTTTCTATTCTATGATGTGCATATTAAGCTATGCGCTATGTTTCATTGGCAATCGTTTTCGTTAATAATAGGTATCCAATTCTTTTGCAAAAGTACGAATTATTATCTTATCGGTAGAAGTTTTTTTATGTGTGCTCTCTGCTGCTTTTCCTTTTTTTGTGTTTCTCTTCCATGTTGAATCTAAGTCATACATTCTTATAGTACTATGTCTGCCGTTTGTATAAATATGGTGTCCGATAGTTTGTTCGTATCGAACAGCATACCGATATCGGCCTCTCGGAGCGTGATGAAACGCATCGGTACGACGTAAAACGCCACGAAAGGGGAGTAGTCATCCGGTATTGACAGGGCTATTCCTGATGAAGGAAGCCCATGGCATGGATGTGTTTTCGTATCCTGAGTCATGGCTATCGAGTCCCATCCCTGATGCAGCACGTATGGCGCATGGCCGTCGGTCATCATCATTCAATGCTGTCCTTTCGATAAAAATGATTACCTTTGCATGGTATTAGATGTGTTTTTGCGAGATGGTGTTATCCATCATGGCACGATATAGGGCAATGTAAATCCTGTGTCTATAGGATAATGTTTTCCTTTCGTCAATTGACTCAAAACTTGTTGTAAATAATGGAAAAGCAGAGTAATCTTGAAAAGCTTGCCGGCTACATAATATTTGCCAGTGTGTTGGCTGTCGTAGTGCTGGTGTGTTGGTATTTCAGTAATGTGTTGCTCTATCTGGTCTTGGCGCTTGTCGTGTCGCTTGTCAGCACTCCCTTGGTCCGTCTGATGAGCAAGGTGCGCGTCAGGGGCACGAGTGCTCCGAGATGGCTGTTGTCGCTTTTGGCCATTGTTGTGGTCATCGGTGGCCTGCTTTTTGTCGTTGTCCAAGTCATTCCTGTCGTTGTGAGGATTATCAATGACGCATCGTTGCTCAACGCCATGAATGGCATGGATGGTTCTCTTCCTGACGTGGTCAATGGCTGGGTGGCAAGTGTGGTGCCCGGCGTTGGCGAGAACTTTGATGCAATAGGGTTCTTGCTCGATTATCTGAAAAAATCACTTTCCGACTTCTCTGTCACCAATCTTCTGGGTTCCGTGGCCTCCGCAGTCACCGACCTGGCCATAGGCCTTTTTGCCGTGGTCTTCATCTCGTTCTTTTTTGTCAAGGATGAGAAACTCTTCACCCGTATCGTTGCTGCCATCGTGCCTGACCGCATCGAGGCCTCGGTAACGCAGGCCATCGGCAATATCGAGTTCCTGTTGTCGCGCTATTTCGTCGGGCTTCTGATTGAGATGATGTGTGTGGCGCTGTTCAACTTCTTCGGTCTCTGGCTGATTGCCCGTATCGGTGCCGGATATGCCCTCGGCATCGCCTTCATAGCCGGTATTCTCAACATCATACCCTATGTCGGTCCCCTCATCGGCGAGGTGCTGGGCGTGGTGCTATGTACGGTGCTCAAATATGGGGCCGGCGTAGGTCTGGACGTCAATATCTGGCTGTTCGCACTCATCGTGCTGGCCATCATGCTGGGGGTCCAGCTTATCGACAATGTCGTCTTTCAGCCCATCATCTATTCTACCAGCATCAAGTCCACGCCTCTCGAAATCTTCATCGTCATGCTCATGGCCGGCCATGTCGGCGGCATTCTGGGCATGTTGGCGGCCATACCGGCTTATACCGTGGTCCGCGTCATCGCCGGCAGTTTCTTCCGCGACAAGAAGTTTGTGCGACGGATGATGCCCGAGGTTCAGGTGGAACAGCCGTCCCAGCCATCGGAAGAATTATCTAATCTATTACAAAACCAATAAACCATAAAGAAATGAAAGCAAGTACTTTTTTCGCATTGCTGACGGGCGTTGCCGCCGGCGTGACGCTGGGCGTTCTCTTTGCCCCCGACAAAGGCGAGGAAAACCGCAAGAAGGTTAGAAAAGCGGTCGACGACTGCATCGACAGGGTGAAAGATAAACTTTCCGACCTCGCCTCCGATGCTGTTGAGCAGGACTATGCAAATGTGCCCAACGATGAAAAATGAGATGAACAGTTTCTCCGCTCCCGCCGACAATCTGGTCCATGAGACCCGCGGCTATATCGACGCTCAGATTGACAATGTGAAACTGCGTGCCGTGAAAGGCCTTGCACAAGGCACCTCGGCCATTGCCAAGCTGCTGCTCATTTTCATCTTGCTGGGAGCTTTTTTGGCGGCTCTTTCCTTCGGACTCATCCTCTTGCTGGGCGAAATCTTGAAGAGCTATGCGCTTGCGGCCTTCATCGTGTCCGGCGTGCTGCTGCTTGTCATTCTGCTCGTGGTGGCCTTGCGCAAGGTTATCTTCAAGAATAGTTTCGTCGCCATGTATACCGATGTCTTCTATCAGCGTGAGACCAAGCCGTTGGGGTTGCATGCGATAGAGGATCTTGACGAGGCCATCGTCCGAGGCGAATCGCGTGTCAAAGACCAGGCGTCATCCATCGCAGGTGCCTATAATGAGGCTAAGGAGTTTTACTCGCCCAGACGCATCATGCGCGAGTCGCTCCACGCTATGGGGTTGAGCAATGAGAATGGCGGCGTCAAATGGTCCACCCTTTTTTCGCTGGTCTTTCGGCTCCTTTTCAGCAGGAGGCGCAGGTAGCCCGTTCTCTCATCGGTATGTTGACGCCCCGGTGTCCTTTTTTAGCCAAACCATTTTCTTTTCCCGTCTTATGAAAAGGTTGTCTCTCCTTTCGTTGTTGCTCTCCCTTCTGATTGGGTCTGTCAATACGGCGTTCCCGATGTGTCCTTCTGCGCCGTTAGCTCAGCGTGCGGACAGTATTGTCTATCGTGATGCGTCGTCCCTCCCGCTCTATGGCAAAGCCTATGCCGACGATGGCCCCCGCTACCGCCGGCTGCCCGCATCGCTTCAGCCATCTCTCAGGGCGGAGCTATGGCGTCTCGGCTGCAATTCGGCGGGCCTGTATTTGCGTTTCCGCACCGATGCGCCCGAAATCCACGCCCGTTGGACCAATACGGCCTACCATATGCCCCACATGACCGACTGTGCCGTCGGCGGGCTCGACCTCTATGCCTATATTGATGGCAAATGGCGTTTCGTGGGCGCGGCGTTCGATTCGCCCAAGGACACGCCCACGCAGCACCACCGCAAGCTGGTGGCCAATATGCAACCGCAGATGCGTGAGTATATGCTCTATCTCTCGCTCTATGACGAGGTGAAGAGCCTCGAACTGGGTGTCCCCGAAGGCTATACCATCCATCAGCCGGAGTTGGCATCGCCCCGCAGCCAGTCGCCCATCGTCATGTATGGCACCAGCATCTTGCAGGGGGCCTGTGCTTCGCGTCCAGGCATGGCACACACCAATATCCTTGCCCGCCAACTGGACCGCACGGTCATCAACCTCGGATTCAGCGGCAACGCACACCTCGACACCGCTATAGCCCTTCTGATGGCCTCTGTCGTGCAGCCTGCTGTCTTCGTCCTCGACTATGTGCCCAACTGCAAGCCCGAGCTCATCCGGCAGAATGGCGAGGCGTTCTTTCGGATCCTCCGTCGCGCTCATCCGACGACTCCCGTGCTTTTCGTCGAAGACCCGCAGTTTCCGCATGGTGTCGTCAACCAGTCGGTCTCCAGAGATATCCACGACCGCAACGCCGCCCAGCGCATGCTTTATCAGTCGCTGGTCGACGCTGGCGAGCGCAATGTCTTCTACGTCTCCTCCGATGGGATGACCGGCCCCGAAGACTTTGTCGACGGCATCCATTTCACCGACCAGGGCATGCGCCACTATGCCAACCACCTTGCTCCTATCCTGGCCAAGGCCATCGCGACACAAACCGAGTAAAAGGCCCCGTCTTCATGAGGTGACCCTTCATGGACATATAAGACGAGAAACGGGCGATATGCCACACCATGAAAGGTTGGTTTGGCAGTGTTCCGAAAAGTTTGTATTTTTGTCGATTGAAAGATGTGCCGTTATCATCGAGTGCGTCTGCCCCGAACGGCTGAACAAAAGTAATCTATAATCCCATAAACCTATAACCATGAAAACAAGAACTATCCTCTGTGCCATAGCCCTCATGGCCACCTCGCTCTTCTTTGCTTCTTGCAGCAAGGATGATGACAAAGACAGCAACAACCAGCAGGAACAGACCACCAATGTGGCCCAAGGCACTACCTCCGACGGCTCGCTTCAAGTGAAGTTGGTCAATGGTGTCAGTGAAGGCACCTACACCCTTGCCTATCACGACGGTATCTACTATCACGATGCCGACACCACCTATTTCTATGTCCATGCTGCCCTCAGTTTCGACGAGCAGTCTTCTTCGGTCAACCTGCCCTATATCCAGGTGCTTATGCGCTACGACAACAGCGGACTGGGCATCGAGAACGCCTACTACTATGAGCTTAAGAGCCGTGTCGAGGCTATCGAACAGCAGTATGAGACCCGCATGGGCGACTGGCGCTACTACCAGCTCGATGTCTCGAAAAGCGAGTTGCGCAACATCAGCACCTCCAACGGCACTTTCTCCGGCACCCTCTGTCTCAACATGGCCAACACCTATGAAATCCTGATTGAGAATAAGACCAATGGCGACTTCCGCACTGCCGAGCTGTTCCTCACCTTCGATAACTATCAGTTCCGCCTCTCCGAGGAATAAATATCTCTCTTTAGTTTGAGTAATGAAAAAAGTCGGACCACAAGATGGTCTCCGGCTTTTTTAGCCTATATTTTGCTGTTATCTACAGGCCTGTAGTTTGTTATGGATGCTATATCAATAGTTGTATCGGTCTACAATGAGGCCGAGGTGGTCGAACAGTTCCACACCGAGCTGATGCGGCAGACCTCGCTCATGGACAGCCCAGTCGATGTCATCTATGTGGACGACGGAAGCACGGATGGCAGCGAGCGACTGCTCGACGCCCTTGCACATGAGGACCCCCGTGTGGCCGTAGTGCATCTTTCGCGCAATTATGGCCACGAAGCCGCCATGATTGCCGGCATCGACCATGCTGGTGGACAGGCTGTCATCTGCATGGATGCCGACTTGCAGAATCCGCCGGCCTGTATTCCCGACATGGTGACAGCTTTCCGTTCGGGCCACGATGTGGTCAGCATGGTGCGTCGTTCGCGTGCCGATGGCACGTGGCTCTACCGGTGGGCTTCTCGCTCGTTCTACCGTATTATTAACAGGCTTTCCGACACCAGCCTCACCCCCAACGCCTCCGATTTCTTCTTGGTCTCGCGGCGTGTGGCCGACATCCTGCGCCATGATTATCGCGAGCGGTCCCGTTTTCTCCGTGGCATCATCCAGCTTGTCGGGTTTCCCCGTGTCGCTATTGAGTATGACGCGCCCCCTCGTGCGGCAGGCCGTAGCAAGTATTCCTTGTTCAAACTCCTCGCTTTCTCGGTCACGGCAATAGCCTCGTTTTCTAAGGGACCTCTCAAACTCGCCATCTATGCTGGAGTATTCTTTGCTCTGCTGAGTCTTCTCCTCATAGCCTATTCGCTCTATATGTGGCTGTTCCACCTCCCCGTGAGTGGCTACACCACGCTTGTTGTCTTCCTCAGTGCCTTTGCCAGCATCCTCTTCTTCATCCTCGGCATCATGGGCTATTACATTGGCTTCATCTTCGACGAGGTCAAACAACGGCCCATCTACTCCGTCCGTCAAGTCGTCCATTCGCCTAACCCCGATTGCCAGTCATGAGACTTCTTCGCCGTTTCTGGCCCCAGATACTTGCCTTCGTGGCTATTGGCGTGCTTACGCTGCTCCCTTTCTTTGGCGTGGGCTTTGTTACCGACGATGATTTCCAGTATTTCATTACCGCCCGACATCCTGGCCAACGTTGGCTCATGGATGCTCACTATTATGCCGTGTGCGCCGGACGTTTCTATTTTCTCCTCACCAAGTATTTTTACTACGTCCCCTATCTCGTCGATAGTTTCGCCTACACCAAGGTGGTGCAATACCTCACATTGATTGCTTGCTATCTTCTCTTTTCCTATCTCGTTTTTCGCCTGTTCCGTTCTCAACGTCTCGCTTTGCTCACACTGCTATTGGTGGTCTTCAATACGGCAATTACCTCGCAAGACTGCTTTATCCCCAATATCTACTATCCCTTCTATTTCGCCTTCAGCCTGATGATCTTCATGCTGGCCCTTGTTTGCTATATCAACTACGTGGAGCGTGGCTCCTATTGTCAGCTCGTTGCCTCTGCCTTACTCTGTCTGCTTGCTTTCCTCTTCTATGAGACCTATCTTGTCTTTGCATTGTTTCTGATGGTGGCCGTCTTTTTGCGCCATTGGCACGCTTCCGGTCGTCAGTTCTTTGCCTCGCGTGCTTTTTGGAAGGAGCTGCTTCCGTTTGTCGTCGTCGGGCTGCTCTATGTGTCCTGCTATGTGGGATTTCGTCTCTATCTCCGTGTGGCCTATCCAGATGTGGACATCTACGATGGGAGTCGTTTCGATGTCTCACGGTTCAGCCTGTCCAATTTCTTCACCGTCCTCGAGCGCTGCACGCGTATCGCTATTCCCGGACAGACCTACTTCTACAACCGTGGTCTCATCTCCGACAATACGCTCCTTCTTACGGGTCATCATCGTGGCTTTGACATTTTCGCACATGCTTCTGTCGCGGTGTGGATCAATGCTATTTTACAGACAGCCCTGCTCTGCTGGCTCACTCGTGGCCGCACGCTGCAGAGCCTTTCGTGGCGCAAAATCATCGTTGGTATCCTTGCTGCTGTGGCGGTGGCCTATGGCGCTCACACGCTCATCGCCATTACGCCAAAGTATAATATCGAATGGTCTCACTGGATGCGCGGCTATGTAACCTCGTTCTATTCTATCTTTGCTCTCATGCTGGCCCTCTCGTTGCTCATTGCTGCTTCGCTGAAACCTCTTTGTTCGCAGCGTGTCGCACGCGTTGTGCGTGGCTGTTGGTGTGTGGCCATGCTTCTGCTTTCTGTGCTCATAGGCTACACTAATGAGCACCTCAGCCGCGAATACCAGAAGTGTTACAGCCGTCTCCGCGCCATCGACTGGATTGCCAAGCAGGGCTATTTCGACACGTTGCCCGCCGATGCGCTACTCTATACCCAGGCGCTTCACCACACCCCCGGCATCCATTACAATTACGATGGCCAACACGATATGGCCGACTACATCTCCCTTCGTGCCGGACGTGACATTGCTTCTACGACCGATTGGCAGCAGATGGTGGCCAGTAGCGACACCTGCCCAGCCCGTCCGCTCTACTATGTTCATTGTGCGGCAGCCCCCAGACAGGGCGACCTCCTTGTGGCCTTCTCTCGCCTCGATGGTCCGCTTCCTCCTTCGCCCGACAGCCTCTCGGCCTCCTATGCCGATGTCTTCTATCTTTCTCCCTCCAAGCAGTTCACTCTTTTCTATCGTGATGCTGACGCCATTCGTGCTGTCCCACATCTTCCTGGCGACCGTCATCAGCCACTTTCCCACGTCAGCATCTCCGCTGATAGTATCTCCCCCTACTCGTTCTATGTCAGCAATATCTCCGACCCCAACCAGCAGCCATGATGTTATCTGCTCTCGTTTTTAAGTTTCGTGGCCGGACGGCAGGAGCCACCCTTGCCCTGTTCCTTTGCACGGCCCTCATCGCCGGATGCCAGCGCAAGTTCCCGTCGCTTGTCGACCCTCCTACTCCGCGCTACACTGCGGCTACTGGTTTCGTCGGGCTCGACGATGGCCATTTCGTCCTTCACGACACCCCCTGGTTCCCTCTCATGGTCAACTATAAGACCGACCTCGTTGCCGACGCTATCGTTCCCGCCCGCTACTATGGACAGGGCACCTTGGAACAGCATTTCGATACCATCGCACGGTGGGGATTCAATAGTGTGCGGGTGTGTGCCGATTTCGATTTCTCACGGACCGACACTTCCCGTCTCTTCTCGTCTATAGGGTGCCTTCTCGCTGCCGCCCGCCGCCACGACCTCCGCGTCATGCTGCTCATCCGGCCTCCATTTGAACAGAGCCAGATCGACTTCACGTCGAGGCTCCTCTCCCGTTTCGCTACCGATACGACGCTTTTTGCCTACGACTTTTTCAACGAACCGCTCTACTTCGACCCACTCCCCGACCGCCCTAAGCAGACGGCCATCGAACTCTCACGCCAATGGCGCAGGCTGATGGACGCCCATGCGCCGCACCAGCTCTTTACCATCGCTCTTGCCGAACCTATCGAGGTCTTCGAGTGGGACGCATCGCTCCTCGACGTCGATTTCATACAGATGCACACCTATCATCCGCTCCGAATCCCCAGCGAACTCTACTGGTATGGCCACTTCTGCCGTCGTCCGTGGATGGTGGGCGAGACGTCGCTGCCCGCCGATGGCGACTCGGTGCCTCTCTCGTGGCAGGCCCTCTTCATGTCCGAGGCCTACCAGTAGGCCCTCGGCAATGGTGCCATAGGTTTCGGATGGTGGGAGTTTCAGGACTGCCCCGAAGGGGTCAATTTTGAGGCCCGCTATGCCGGACTG
>JAFUVR010000054.1 GCA_017477485.1 Bacteroidales bacterium
GACCGAGTCGAGACGGTTGGACCATGGACGGCCTATCAGCTGGACAGAGTCGCAAGAGGTGCCGGAGCTGGACTTGGTGTAGTTGCTGTCAATCTGAAGGTAGAGCACATACATACTGTCGCAGGAGAAACGGCCTTGTCGGTAGTCGCCACCGTTGTTACTATGGTAGGTATCACCAGCATAGGAGGGCACGTTCGTAATATTCGTGTTGGGCCATAGCGTGCCATAGCGGACTGTGTCGCGGTGCTCGCGTTGGTTGCCGCCAGAATAATAAGTCTTGCCTGACGGCGTCCAAGTGTAGCGACCGCAAGCAATCACATTGGTATCGAACAGCGTGTCAGTAGGATAGACTTTCAGCCAAAGGGAGATAATGCTGTCGCACCCCTTGCTGTTGCCACTGGCAGAAGAGTGGGGCTGACGATAAGCTCCTGACGTATTCACACCACGCATTGTGTCTCGAATCTCACCATATAAAGGCTTGGAAGTGGTAAAAGATCCACCATAAAAGGTATAATGAGGATCAGAACTTGTGCCAGCACCCGACACGTTGCCTTCGTCATAGGAATACACAGAATCGTTACGCCACCTATAGAAACGACAAGCGGCCACAGAGTCGACAGCATAGGAAGAACTGTCTATTCTCAGGTTGAGCCATATTGTATCCCAGCAACCTTTCCACTTATTTCCTCGTCCGTCGTCAAATTCTGGTTGCCAACGATAGATATTGCTATCCGTCACGAGAGGATTGAGCGATGTCATAGAATAGGTGTAAAGCGTATCGGGATGACGGCTCCAACGGAAACTATCACAGGCCGTATAAGGATCAGGGGTCGTCGTATGATAGAACACCTTCAGCGTGAGGTGATAGGACTTAGGACACCGATACGTTCCACCGTCCCATTTCGTATTGGCCGTGGCGGTGGGGTCATTGACAGAGTCGAACTGGATATTAACCTGATCGACCGAAAGATTATATGTTCTCGTAATGCCGTTGGCAGTATAGGTCTGACCGTTGACAACGTTGCGCCACGAAGGTTTGAAATCACAAACGGTGTCATACTCCATGGCATTGGAGTCATACGTGAATTTATTCAGGCTAAGGAAAATTTTAGCGTCACACACGTCGGAAGCAGTAGTGACACGGGAAAAGAAAGTAGATCTGCGAATTGACGTCGTTAGTCCGGTATGCTCTCTCCAGTTTACAGTGTCCGAGGAATAACGCTTACAACGGGTTACGGTCTCCGTTGTAGTGGGGGCATCAACCAATTTAACATTGATTTTCTTAACGATATTTACGGGACACTTATTGCCAGTATAAGTATTAGTGTAAGTATTATCATCTGTTGCAGCCACGAAAAAGGCGGTAAACGATGTAGTATCAGCCTCATTTAGACCAGCCTTGTATACTTCATTCTCGACATTCGGCCAAGCTGTCGTAACACTTCCATAAATCCAATTATAGCCAGACTCAGAACATGCCAGATGATATGCCGTAGAACCGTCCCAAGTCGTGTCATGCTTAAAGACAAACAAAGTTTCACTACCAACTGTAACGCGACCTGGCGTATTCATCTGACTGCCTTTAAATCGCTGTCCTTGGCAAACACAGTAATCCACATCAGTAGGACAAGATTCAACCACAGAAACCGTTTGTGCAGTTATAGCAGCATGTGAAAGAAAAACAAGAGCAAAAATGACTCCAAAACGGTGAAAAAAGTACTTATATGACATATTTTCCTTTATTTATTCACATTATCAATTATCGGCTTTGCAATGTATGCCCTGAACAAAAACAGATTATAAATCAGCACAATAAAAAATGACGTATAATCCTTATTTGCGTAACATACACTACACAGCGTACTTGCAAAAATACATTTTTTTCAACAATTGTTAAGAAAATGTTGAAAAGTTTTTAATAAAAGTAGTTTTTTGATGGAAGAGGGCGGTATTATCAACCCAATCTACATGTAGCACATCAATGGATGGCAAGGCCATCAAAGGCAACGGAAATCTATTATTCTGAAGCCTTTATAAGGTCTTTATCCACAATTATCTCCGTCATGGTCAAGGTCGAGTCATTGACGGCAGCACGGCGGTCGGTACGATGGCCTACAATCCAGAGTATCTGGTCGTCAGCATCGACAAGCAGCAATTGCCGCTGTTTGTCGATGAGACTAAACTTATGGTCAGAGAAAAAATCGCTGAGCAGTCGCGACCCACTCATGCCAAAGGGGTGGAAGCGGTCGCCCTCACGCCAATGGCGCAACGAGAGCGGCAACTTCAGACGGTCGCTGTCGAAATAGGCATGGGTGGCGTCGGTCCACTCACGAAGGAACGACCTGTCGGCAGGCGGTGGCAGCTGTCGGAGTGTAAACGAGGCGACAGGCTCGTCGCTTGCCAAAGGCATTATAAGGACACATTCTCTATCGACAATCAATCGGTGTGTCGGCGAGAGGAAGCACTTCCCTGCCCCACGGTTCAATCCGTCGATAATCTGTTCTGTCTGGGTGCCACGAAAGCCAAACGGGCGAAGTAGTTCGAAGAGAAGCGTGGCCCGCGGCGAGAGCGCATTGATGTCGGCAATGGATATATCGACGATGCCATCGGCATGCACATTCAATAGCCGCATCCGCAGTTCTTCCACCCGCTCTTGATAGACCTGCTCGACATCGCTGAGGTACGACATCGTCCGCTGCATGGTGGTATCGAAGGCGGGCGACATTTGCCGGAGGAGCGGGAGAAGCTGATGCCTGATCTGGTTGCGCCGATAAAGGAGCGTGGCATTGGTGGCATCCTCAACAAAGGAGAGATGCCGCAGTTCGATATACTGGTCGATATCTTCACGACCAAAGGCGAGCATGGGACGCACGATGCGACCGTTGAGAGGCTGGATGCCATGCAGGCCTGCGATGCCCGTGCCACGGAGGAGATTGATGAAGAATGTCTCTATGGTATCGTCGCGGTGGTGTGCCACAATTATATAATCGAGTCCATTGCGCTGACGCTGCTCCTCGAAGAAGGCATATCGTAACTGACGAGCAGCATCCTCGATGGAAAGTTTGTGCTGTGCGGCATAGGTCTCGGTGTCGAACTGAGCCACGAAGCACTTCACGTTATGCCTTTGTGCCAACTGACGGACAAACTGCTCGTCGCGGTCGGAGTCGGCCCCACGCAGATGAAAATTGCAATGACATATAATGAAAGTATACCCTAACCGATAGCATAGGTCCTCCATTGCCACCGAATCTCTTCCGCCGCTGACTGCCAGCAGCAATCGCGCATCGTCGGGCATAAGTTGACGACAATGAGACTGAAAGGCGGATAGGAGGTCGGGCATGAATGATGATGCGTTGCTTTTTTAAGTCATAAAAGCCCTAATACACGATTAGAGCTTCTATAATTGGGTGGGATTATGACTTGAATGTCAGAGCGATTATCTGACTATCATCTTGCGGATACGTCTCTCTGACGCCGTCTGAACCATATAGTAATAGATGCCCGACGGGAAATGAGAGAGGGAGAGAGAATGCTTGTGGGAGCCTTCGGCATAGTAGCCCTTGGCAACATAAACCAAACGACCCGAAGCATCAACGACAGAAATAGTGGCCATTGTAGGCGTAGAGAGCGAGAAATCGAAGGTAGTGTGATCGGAAGCAGGGTTGGGATAGTTCTGTCCAAGCCAGAGAGATGACACCTCGGCCAACACGTCGTCGATGCCGATAAAGAGACTTACCGTCTCAACCGAAGTGGTCTGATTGTTGGCTGGGTCACTATCGACATATACGCTGACCGTTGCCGAGCCCACATAGGTGCGGTTCTCGCTCTTCCGAGCATGGACATCGAGTTCGATGTCTACGGTCTGCATAGGCAGCAACGGGATGTTGCATTCCATGACCAGCGTCTCGCCATTGAGGACCACGACAATCTTGTAGGTGTCGGTGAGAGTATAGTTGCCCATATTAATGAGACGCACGCGAACAGGACAATCTTCGGCATCGTTTTCCTGCACTATTACCTTAATGACACGGACATCGACAAAGGGCTCAGCAATGAGTATGGTGGTGTCGTTTGAGCGGTCGATATCCTCATCGATATATACGAAGGCCGTAATATTGTTATAGCCCATGTCGCGATGAGGCAGAATGGTATCGAACTTGCGATAGCCGTTGGAGAGGGCGTTGAGGCCGAGATCGGTTACATGTTGGATAAAGACTTGACTGGAGTCGCCATCAAGATAGAAACCAATATAGAAGTCATTGACCATCTGTGCTCCAGCATTGCGGATGCCGAGTTGGATAGTGGCACCTGCGGGGTTGGACGCATCGACCACGATGTCGACAGCTTCGAGGTCGCGGGCAAAGGTAAGTCCGTTGAAGAGTGCTTCGAGGGTGTCGTTGGAAGACTTGATGTCGTAGGGCATGACGACATAAGTTAGCAGACTGGTGATACCGATAGAGACATGATACTGGCTGTCAAGGGTGTAGTTGCAGCACTGATGGCCCGTCAAGCCTTCTTCGCCAAGCAACGCCACGAAGTCGACCGTATCATAGACCTCATACTGGTTGTTATAGTTGAAATAGAGTGGCACATCAAGAATGGGGTAGGTACCATTGTTACAAAGGCGGATGGTGACCTCGACGGTGTCGGAGGCTATCTCGCTGCGACGAGGCGAGAGATACTGCTGCACCTCTATGTCGTCATCGGTAGGATCAACAATATAGAAGGACCGCAGCGAGTCATTCTCCCAGTAGATATCGGTAGCCAGACTGGTGCTGACGAAGATAGAGAACGTATCGGGGAAGTTGATTCCGCAGACAAAGGGCGTCTGGAAGAAGTGGGTGTCCGTAGCACCAGGAGGAATACAGCCCACGAAGGTCTCGCGCACATAGTCGGTAGCACCGTAGACAAGATATTCGACGGGAATGTTGCAGACAGTGTCAAGCCCGTAGTTGTGGATCAGCACCCACGGGAATATACTGCGACGACGCTGCGGATTGCTGAACGCCGTAACCTCCGTAGGACCAACATCGATATGACCACGCATGTGGCCGAGGCGGAAGTTGTCGATTGCGCAGCCGTCGTTGTAGTTCTTGCCCGACTCGGAGGCGATGTCAGCGGTATAGACAAAACGGAACTGGGTGCGGCTGAGACCGAGTGTCGACTGAATATGATCGAGCGACATGGCTACATACTTCTTTTGATAGCCATTGCTGTTGTCGGTCGAGAATCCGGCTGCCGAGGTATACCAGTCACTTCCTGAAATGATGCGCAGCAGTTTCCACTGTCCGTTCTGGTCGAGATATTCGACAGTCAGACGGCTGCCGCTGCCGAAGTTCTGATTGAGATAGAACGAGAGCGTGTCTGGCCGCGAAATACTGATGTCGAAGAGCGGCGAATAGAGCACACTGCGATTGCCCTCGGGGCCGACGAGGATGGGCGAAGTGAGGAGCGTGGCCCATGCGTTGTCGCCGCTATAGGTGCCGCGGATGACCGAGGATGCGGGCATGCCTCGCTGCCACAGGTTGCGGTTGTAAGGATAGTCGCCACGCGGGGAATACCAGTGGTCAGAGCGGGAAGGAAGGTCGTAATTGTCTATATAGAGCGCCCGTTCCGTATGGAAACGGTGCACCTGATAGCGGATAGTATCGTTGGACGCATCGTTGTCGCCAGCCACCTCGACACTCACCGTGATGTCGGTGGTGCCCAGCGGGAAATTGTGAGCCGGCAGATTGATGACCACCGAGTGTCCTGGGAAGATGTTGCCCACCCAGGGGAAGACACCTGAGTCGCAGCCTGCCGGATCGGGGCTGGAATAATGATAATGGAGAATGGGACGGTCGATGATGCTACTGCCATGATTGGCAACGACCACGGAAACAGCCTGGGCGGCATCATCGATGATGGGCGTCTCGGGGGCAGCATAGCGCACCATGAGGGCATCGGTGTCGGGGGCAGCAGGTTCGACATAGAGCAGATAATCCTGAACAGCACCCGACGGCATCGACATACATGCTTCCATAACCACATCAGCCCCAGGGATAACCATCAGGCGCATACGCATATAGCCATAATGTGCCGAGGGGTGGATAGTAAACGGGAAAGCAGCCCGTCCACCGGAGGTGATGATGCTGGAACGAACGGCCTCGTTATAGTCGCCAAAGTCGCCATTTCGGTTGTAGTCCACCAGCAGTAGGATGGAGCATACCGTAGAGTGGTCGTTAAGATCGGCACTGTTTTCGATTGTTACGACCATTGTGTCCGTTTCGCCCCGAACCACATGGAGCGCGGGCACAATGCGGCGTGCGGTGTCATAGAGCCCAAAATTGATGACCGAATGTCCCAGAGGCGACACCTCATTGGCGAGAGCATTATAGTGGACCGACACGATGTCGACACTATTGGGATTGGCAATGGTAGGCGAGCAATAGGCCGTCTCGGGAAGAGTTCGGAAAAGATACTCCTCGAAGAGTGTATCGTTCTGAGCCACAGGGTCGTCCGGATGCGAAGTCCACGCCACCAAGGCATATTGATTATCTTGGTTGCGATAGGGTTCAGGAATAATGGCCAAAGGCGAGAAGGTGTGAATTTCGCACTGGTCGGGGGCTATCGGTGTGCGTATGGTATCCGCAGCAATCTGCACCAGCATATAGCTGCCACCGCTGACGCGATGAAGGTTGAAATTGACAGGTGTAGTAAAGAGCGTGTCATATCCATAGTTGCACACGCGTATACGCACAGTATCATTCTCAGTATATACCATCTCCTTTTGCGGCAGGAGCACCTCAGACACGCCGGCATCCTGTGCTACACGCACATTGAGGATAATACGTGCCGGACCATAGTCGCTGTAGCATCCGTTGGTGCCGACGCTGCGAAGATAGTAGGTGGTATCGGCAAAATACTGCGGCGTAGACCATGTGGTAGAGGCTTCGTAAGAAGAAGGCGCATGGAAGGGGGCCACCAGCGTGTCGCCATACCAACTGATAGGCAGGCTGTCGCTTTGCGAGGCATGAAGGACGGTGCGCGAGGCGTAGGGCAGGTGGACATCGGCTACCACAGGAGCATCGGGCGAATAAAGCGAACGGACGGGGACCGCCGAGGAGGTGTCGTTGCCTCGGATATTATCCTTGCGCTCACCCATATCGTAGGTAGCCCATCCACGCAGGCTGACCGTGATGTCCGAAAGGACTCCCGTGGGATAGAGGTTAGCCGGCTGACGGAAAATGACTTCTATCGTGTCGTTCACTTCCCAATCAGTGTCAAGAACATAATATTCAGTATGCGAGTGCGGCAACGAGGTGACCCCTGCCGTTGCAGTAGTGGCACGATAGCCTATCAGCACCGAGTCGCCTGCCGGCAGCGATTTGAGACCGACATTGACAAGGCGCATGGTTACAGGGGTCGCCGTCATACGGCAAAGGCCACCGGAAGCACTGACACTTAATGATTGCAGGTTGTAGGCCGCAATCACCGTGAGACGCACCGTGTCGATAGTGGTATCGTTCTGATGGACGCCGTCAGAGGGATGCTCGGTCCATGCGGCAACGCTGTAGTGATTGGTCTGTCCCACATATTGCATGGGAATCTCGAACAGGCGGGAGAAGGTGAACACCTCACATACATCAGAGGCGATGGTGGAACGAATGGTGTCGCGTTCGAGCTGTATAAAATCGGAACCACTGCCATTGATGCATCGCATCTCAAAAGCAATGGGGGTGTTGACCAACGGAGAAGTGCCATAGTTGCACACACGCACCCGTACAGTGTCATGCTCGGTGATTACCTGACTGTCGAGAGGCAGCAAGATATCGGTAACACCGGCATCATAGGGAGAGCGCACAAGGGTGATACGCGTGCGGCTGGTGCGGCTCCAGCAGCCATTATTGGCACGACTACGTAGATAGTAGGTGGTGTCGTTGAAAAGCTGCGGAGTAGCATAGGAGGTGGTCTGAACGTATATATTGCTGTTGATGAATGGCGTAGCCAGGGTGTCGGTATACCAGCGGATGGGGAGACTCTCGTTTTGGGTGGCGCCAATCGTGGTGCGCGTGGCATAGGGCATCGTGACGTCAGCCACAACAGGAGCATCAGGGGCATAGAGCGAACGCACTGTGATGTAGGGCGTGGTGTCATTGGCATTGACGACATCTTTGTGCACCTCGTCGAGATCATAGGTAGCCCAGCCTCGCACACGCACCGAGATGTCGGACTGCAACCCTGTAGGATAAAGGTTAGCCGTCTGGGCCAGCACCACGGTGAGCGTCTCACCTACAGCCCAGTCGGCGGCGAGTTTATAGAACTCCGTATGTGTGGCTGGCAAAGTGGTGACCCCCGTTGTAGTCGTGGTAGCAGCGTAGCCTATCAGCAGCGAGTCGCCCGATGGGATAGCTTTTCGGCCCATATTGACAAGCGTCAGCGTGACAGGCACCGCCTCCATGCGGCATTGCCCACTGGGCGTGGACACTGCAAGTGCACTGACGTTATAGGCTGCTGCAACCGTAAGGCGCATAGTGTCGCGCGTAGTGTCGTTCTGATGCACGACATCTGACGGATGCTCTGTCCATGCACTGACAATATAGCGGTTGGTCTGTCCCACATCTTGCAACGGGAAGGTGAGGAGCGGACGGAAAGTGTAGTCGATACATGCATCCGATGCAATGGTGGAGCGGACGGTGTCGCGTGCAAGCTGAACAAAATCAGTGCTTCCGCCATTCATCCTGTACACCTCGAAGGCCACAGGGGCGTCCGTCATGGCGTTGGTGCCATAGTTGCACACACGCACACGCACCGTGTCATGTTCCGTACAGGTTTGTCCATCGACAGGTGCCAGCACCGCCGTAACGCCTGCGTCATAGGGCTGGCGGACAAGATGTATCGTGGCTTTACGGTATTGACTCCAACAGCCGTTGTTGGCACGACTGCGAAGGAAGAGTGCCGTATCTTGGAAAAGGCGAGGTGTAGTGTAGGTCGTTGTTTGCGAATAGATATTGCTGTTGATGAATGGAGTGGCATTGGTGTCGTTATACCAGCGGATGGCCAGGCTCTGTCCTTGCGAAGCCGTGCGAGTGGTGCGGGTGGCATAAGGAATCGTCGTGTCGTTGATCTGCGGCGCGGCGGGCGAATAGAGTGAACGGACCGTTTTATAGGCCGTCGTGTCGTTGGTCAAGATGTGGTCGAGATGGCTTGCGTCTTGCTCATAGTGGCACCATCCGCGCATACGGATGTCGATATCCTGCATCAAACCCGTGGGATAGAGGTTAGCCTTCTGGACAAACGGGATGCGCAAGGTCTCGCCGACACCCCAGTCAGCGGTGAGTATATAATTCTCGCTATTGGACACCGGCAGCGTAGCCACCGATGGCGATGTGGCACTCACTCCGGCTTCATAGCCCACCTTGATGGTGTGCCCCGCTGGAATGGGCTTGCCACCCTCATTGACCAGCACAAGAGTTACGGACGTTGCCGTCATTCCGCACTGGTTGGAAGGCACTTCGAGGGCGACAGCCTTGGGGTTATATGCCGGGATGATGTTGATAAAGACAGAGTCTTCATTGTCACCGACATACTGGTCGTTGTCTGGCTGGAGGTCCACCTTGATACGTTGCTGGCCGTAGAAGCCCATGGGGAGATTTACCGTGCCGGTCTGGTCCACCGTCTGTCCATGCTGCATACGCTCCAGCGGCGTGGCACTGATGGCCAACGAGCCGTCCACATTGTAGACCATCCAATAGAAAGTGTTGGACGAATTGGTGCCCAACTCATTGGCACCGAAATTACGAAAACGGGCACGCAGCGTGATAGGGTCGCCCTCAACGTAGGTGCCTGTCGTCGTAGGCTCCAAGATGGCGTCAATACCCACATTGCGGCAATAGACCACATTCACCGTCGTCGAAATCTGGAGCGACGTGCCGTGCAGACGTATCGAGAGGTTATAGTTGCCCGGAGACAGTGCGAGGCTGACGCAGCGCAACGTGGCCGAAGTTCCCGGGGCAAGGTTATGGACCGTGTCTGGCGAATTGAAGTTGCCTATCGACGACATGCTGCACTCGAAATAACAGGTGCCGAAAACGCTGTCCGAATTGTTGTGCACCACGGCTTGCACCACATTCAGCTGTGCCGGACAGTTGGAATAGACCTCCGTGGCAAGGCTGGGGGCCCATTCTATGGTGACCTGTGCACGGACTCCTGCCAGCATCAGAATCGGGAACAACAAAACTAATAAACGCTTGACCATATATCGCAATTGGTGTTTAATGACTTATATTAGGACTGAAGGACTCTCGAATGACAAAAAAACCACACACACTCTCGTCTGTCATCCATTATGACGGACAGATTACAACATGCCGCGCTGTCGCACGGCCTCGTAGATTACAATGCCGGCAGCCACCGAGACATTGAGCGACTGCACGTCGCCACGAATGGGGATGGCGGCACGCTGGTCGCAGAGGCGCAACAGGTCGGGGCTGATGCCCGTCTCCTCGGCACCCATGATGAGAAGCGTGGGCTGCGTGAAGTCCACGTCGGTATATTTCTGGTTGCCTTTCTCGGTGGCGGCACACAGCTGCAGCCCATACTGTCGAGCAAGGTTGAGCACCGTCTTGAGGTTGCTCTCTCGGCAGATGGGAAGACGGAGGAGAGCCCCCGACGAGGTCTTGATGGCATCCTCGTTCAGCTGGGCACTACCATGGTCAGGAACCACGATGGCATCGACACCGGCACATTCTGCCGTTCGCACGATGGCACCCATATTACGGACATCGGTCACATGGTCGAGCATCACCACCAAAGGGGTCTTCTCGCACTCCTGCAGCCGTTCCATGATGTCGAGGAACGAATGGTACTGCACGGCGGCCATCGTTGCCACCACTCCCTGATGGTTGCCGGAGGTCATGCGGTTCAGCTTCTCCACCGGCACTATCTGTACCGGAATGCCCGATCGGCGTATCTGCTCCTTTAGTTCCCCCACAAGGGCACCCTGCAGACCGCTCTGCATCATGATACGGTCGATGTGCTGCTGCGAGGCTATCGCCTCGATGACGGGACGAAGCCCGTAGACGATATTAGCTGTTTTTGCCATCTTTCATCACTATTTTTCGGTCGGCCATCTCGGCCAATTCTTCGTTGTGTGTTACAATGATAAAGGTCTGTCCGTACTGCTTGCGAAGCGTGAAGAAGAGTTCGTGCAACTCTCGTGCATGGTGCGAGTCGAGGTTGCCCGATGGCTCGTCGGCAAGCACAACCGTGGGACGATTGATTAGCGCACGTGCCACGGCCACGCGCTGCTGTTCGCCTCCCGAAAGTTGCGAGGGCTTGTGGTCGGCACGACCATCGACATTCAGGAAACGCAACAGCTCCATGGCTTGTTTGCGAGCCTCGTCGGCCGACAGTCCTTTGATAAAAGCAGGCATACAGACATTCTCCAGCGCGGTGAACTCAGGCAGAAGGTTGTGGAACTGAAACACGAATCCAATGTGCGAATTGCGAAAACGGGCCAGCTCGTTCTCCTTCAGCTTCGTAACATCTACATTGTCATACATCACCGACCCGCTATCGGGGCGATCGAGGGTGCCTATGATTTGCAAAAGCGTGGTCTTGCCGGCGCCCGACGCGCCGACCACCGACACCACTTCGCCCTTCTTGACAGCGAGGCTGACGTCGGACAGCACCTTGAGTGTGCCGTAGGACTTGTTGATATGGTTTATTGTCAGCATCTTTATACTACCTTACCATTCAGGAAAGCCACCTCTACCTTGTTTTCACCATAGGCATAGGGCATATACTCATAGGTAGGAATAGGCTTAGTAATGTAAAAATTAGCCTTTTTCCCCACCGCGATGCTTCCCAGCTGGTCACTCACTCCCATGGCATAGGCACTGTTGATGGTGGTGGCGTTGAAGGCCTCTTCGGGCAACATACGATAATTGATGCAAGCCATGGAGAGGATGAGTTGCATATTGGTGGATGGCGAAGAGCCGGGATTGCAGTCGCTGGCCAATGCTACCGGCAGCCCTGCATCCATCATCTGACGCACCGGAGCATGACGCATATTGAGGAAAAAAGCTGCACCAGGCAGCACTGTGGGCATCGTGTTGCTGTTTTTGAGACATTCGATCTCGGCCTCGCCGGTAAACTCCAGATGATCACACGACAGCGCATCGTATTTCACCGCCACCTGTATGCCGCCCGAACAGGCCAGCTCGTTGGCGTGTATCTTGCCCCGCAAGCCGTGACGCGCTCCTGCCTCGAGCATCCGTTCGGTGTCGTGCACGGTGAAGAAGCCCTGGTCGCAAAAGACATCCACATAGTCGGCCAGACCCTCGGCAGCTGCCTGAGGAATCATCTCGTTGACTACAAGGTCAACAAAAGCCTCCTGACGTCCGCGGTATTCCATCGGGATGCCATGGGCACCCAGCAAGGTAGACTTGATGGTAAGCGGCGACGACTCTTTCAGGCGGCGGATGACGCGCAGCATCTTCATTTCCGCTTCCACCGTCATGCCATAGCCACTCTTGATTTCCACTGCGCCGCTGCCGAATCCTATCATCTGTTGCAGACGCTGCATGGCATCGTCAAACAATTGTTCTTCGCTGGCCTCCTGAACCCGTTTGGCCGAGTTGAGGATGCCACCGCCGCGCAACGCTATCTCCTCGTACGAGAGACCGCGTATTTTGTCGATATACTCTATCTCGCGGCTTCCCGAATAGACCAGGTGGGTGTGCGAATCACAGAAAGAGGGGAACACCATGCGCCCCTCGGCATTGACCTCGTGGTCGAATGTCTGTTCCGGCAATTCCGACATCGTGCCATAGCCGGCAAAATGGTCATCTTCCACAATAAGGTAGGCATCATTCACGGTCTGCATCTGCGCCATGTCTTTACCACACACTCTCTGCCGAGGATGCTCTTCCACCTGTACCAGTTGCTTTATGTTGGATATTAAAGTTCTCATCCGTTGTTGTTATTTCTTTGCTCTCGACCGCCCAATCGTCCGACTGGTCGAGGACACACTAATCAATACCATTAATTTTCAAATCTAAGGAACCCTGTTCAGGCCATTTGGTCTTGCCCAAATGCTGATAGGCCAGCGGCGTAACCTCACGACCACGAGGCGTACGCATAAGGTAGCCTTCCTGTATCAGATAAGGTTCGTAGACCTCTTCCACCGTGCCGCTGTCTTCGCCCACGGCAGTGGCAATGGTCGTCAGTCCTACAGGACCACCCTTGAACTTGTCGATGATGGTGGTGAGGATACGTATATCCATCTCGTCCAGCCCATTGCGATCCACATTGAGTGCCTGTAAGGCATAGCGTGCTATGTCGAGTGTGATGGTACCGTCGCCCTTGACCTGGGCAAAGTCGCGCACACGGCGCAGCAGCAGGTTGGCGATACGCGGTGTGCCACGGCTACGACGCGCTATTTCCAGTGCCGACTCGCCAGTGATTTTCACATTGAGCAGGCTTGCCGAACGGTTCACAATCTTGGTGAGCGTCTCGGCATCGTAGTATTGGAGGCGCGAGGTGATGCCAAAACGCGCTCTCAGCGGGGCCGTGAGCATTCCCGACCGCGTGGTGGCACCTATAAGGGTGAACGGTTTGAGCGTCAGCTGCACACTGCGTGCCGCCGGGCCCGACTCGATCATGATGTCTATCTTGTAGTCCTCCATGGCAGAATAGAGATACTCTTCCACCACGGGCGACAGACGATGAATCTCGTCAATAAAAAGAACATCATTGGGACCCAAAGAGGTGAGCAGGCCTGCCAAGTCGCCGGGCTTGTCAAGCACCGGCCCCGACGTCATCTTCATATTGACACCCAACTCGTTGGCAATGATATGAGAAAGGGTGGTCTTGCCCAATCCCGGGGGGCCGTGCAGCAGAACATGGTCAAGCGGCTCGCCTCGTTCCTTGGCGGCCCTAACGAAGATACGCAGGTTGTCCAACACCTGCTGTTGGCCAGCAAAACTGTCAAAACCCTTAGGGCGTAAGGCTCGTTCCACCTCGCGCTCTTTGGCAGTCTGCGTTCGTCCCGTGGCATCCAAGTTCTCGTTCATCACAATACACAATATATTGAATTTGCAAATTTACAAAAAAATAATCAATCGTTTAGCATCCTTTTTCCGACACATGCCATACGACGCAAAAAAAGCAGCGGACAATCCGCTGCTTTTGGAACACGATACTCTATAATCGTCGCATTGTCAGTCGGCCAGACAGGCCCGGTAGCGACGGATGGTCTCTTCTATGCCCAGATAGAGGGCATCGGAGATGAGGGCATGGCCTATGGACACCTCGTCGAGATGGGCGATACGTTGGTGGAAAAAGCGTAGGTTATCAAGGTTGAGGTCATGACCTGCATTGAGGCCAAGTCCGCAGTCGTGCGCTACGCGTGCCGCTTCTACGAAGGGAGCTATGGCTTGCTCCCGATTGGCAGCATAGCCGCTGGCATAGCTCTCCGTGTAGAGTTCTACACGGTCGGTACCCGTGGTGGCAGCGTGTTCCACCATGCGCGGGTCGGCATCCACAAAGATCGACACACGTATGCCGCAGGCTTTGAATTGTGCTACGATATCACGCAAATAGGATTGATGCTTCACGGTGTCCCATCCGGCATTGCTGGTGAGTACGTCTTCGGCATCCGGAACGAGGGTTACCTGTGCAGGCTGCACGGCCTTCACCAACTCGATGAAACGAGGTATCGGGTTGCCCTCAATATTAAACTCCTCGGTGAGCACCGGCTTGAGGTCGTAGACATCTTGATAACGTATGTGACGCTCGTCGGGACGCGGATGCACCGTGATGCCCTGGGCACCGAAACGTTCGCAGTCGAGGGCAAATTTGACAACATCGGGCAGGTTGCCCCCGCGTGCATTGCGGATGGTAGCCACCTTATTGATATTGACACTTAGCTTAGTCATAGTTGTTAGATAGTATAGGGTTGGTTTATGAAGTTGCGCTTCTGTTGATTGACATGTCGAGGCATGCAATCTTTGCAAGGGCAGTAAATGGCATTGGCTCTATTTCCTCGGCGCCGTCCGTGCCGTGAGGAGAAAGCCTACAGTCCGAAAGCTTTCTTGATAGGCGCTACATGGTCAAGCTTCTCCCATCCGAAGAAGGTAACCTTTTTCTTAGACGCCTTGCCGTTGTTGTAGACCACCACCTCTTCGTCCACGCTGGTGCGTCCGAAATGTCCATAGGCCGCCGTACGTCCGAAAATGGGGTTTTTCAGGCCGAACCGTTTGACGATGGCCGACGGGCGCATGTCAAAGAGTTGGCTGATGATGGTGGCGATTTCACCATCCGTCATATTCACATGGCTCGTGCCATAGGTATTGACACACAGACCTACAGGCTGGGCCACTCCGATGGCATAAGCCACTTGTACCAGCACCTCGTCGCACACACCGGCAGCCACCATATTCTTTGCTATGTGCCGAGCGGCATAGGCTCCGGAACGGTCTACCTTGGACGAGTCTTTGCCCGAGAATGCACCGCCACCATGGGCACCGCGGCCACCATAGGTGTCTACGATTATCTTACGGCCCGTAAGCCCCGTGTCGCCATGAGGACCTCCGATTACAAATTTGCCGGTAGGATTGACAAAGAGTTTGTATCCCATGGGATTTTTCTTCTCATCATAGAGGCCCGCCTCGAAAAGCTTTTGGTTCTCTGGCGATAGCGAGCCGATGAGACGTGGTAGAAGAATATCTACGACATCCTTACGGATGGTAGCAAGCATCTTGTCGTCGGCCTTGCGCTGTTCGGCAGCAGTATCCTTGGCCGGCTTTACGAAGTCGTCATGCTGGGTGGAAAGCACGATGGTGTCGATGCGCAGCGGATGATTGTCGTCGCTATATTCTACGGTAAACTGACTTTTGGCGTCGGGACGCAGGTAGGTCATCTGCCTGCCCTCCTGACGGATGTCGTCGAGACGCATCAGCATGATATGCGAGAGGGTGATGGGCAGCGGCATGTAGTCCTCTGTCTCGCGGCAGGCATAGCCAAACATCATTCCTTGGTCGCCGGCACCCTGCTCCTCGGCACTACTGCGTTCCACGCCTCGGTTGATATCGCCCGACTGCTCATGAATCATCGACATCACGCCACACGATTCAGCCTCGAATTTATATTCACCCTTGGTGTAGCCGATGCGTTTGATGACATCGCGCGCCACATTCTGGAGGTCCACATAGGCCTCGCTCTTCACTTCGCCCGAAAGGACAACACTGCCCGTGGTGACAAGGGTCTCGCAGGCCACCTTCGATTCCGGGTCTCTACGGAGGAACTCGTCAAGGATGGCATCGCTGATCTGGTCGGCCACTTTGTCGGGATGTCCCTTTGAGACCGACTCTGAGGTAAAGAAGTAACTCATAATACTTTTACTTTTTTTAATTGTTTGATTTGGCACGCGCAGGACACTCGCGTTCCGAGTCATTAAAAACTGCAAAAGATTTGAATACTGATTGATGGGAAATCATGTTTTAGCATTTTTTCTCGTGGTTGCAATCATTACAAATCTGTCCACATTTGCGGATGCAAAGATACACCATTTTCTATAATGGTACAAAAAAAACGATTTTCTATAATGGTACAAAAATAGACTCTCTACAATGGCTCAAAAAAAGACTCTCTATAATGGCTCAAAAAAAGACTCTCTAATTATGGTACAAAAAAAGCGAACCCGTGTGGGTTCGCTTTTTATCCTGAATCGTTTCTCGTCGCTCGAGTGCCAAACCTGGGCCGCAGGCGGCATTAACAAACCTACTTGCGTGGTTTGGGACGGACGGTAATCGTCTTCTCGGCCTTGCCGTTGCGCCAGCCGTGACCGCTATCCTTGAGGTCAAAACGAGTGAACGAGATGTTGATAACGTCATTCTGATAATTGCCCTGCGACGGACCGTCGATATCGCGGACGAAAACTCTCATATAGTCCGACATAACCGACTCTGTAGTAACCACGAAATAGCCGTTGGCGTCGGTGGTATCTGCCGAACTCAGCACACGGGCCTTCACCTCGCTGTTGCCAAGGTTGAGGTTGTTGACCGTTACGTCGGTCGTATGGTCAAGGAGTACCACCTGCATACCTCTGATGGGGCGCCCTGTTGGGCTGAGCACACGACCTCTCACCACAAAGTCGACCTTATATTCTTCCTTCTCCTCTTCCTTGGCCTGCGGTTCCTCCGTCAGTTCTTCATTATCTTCTTCCACATTGCTTACCTCTTCGGCTTTCTTTCGTTCAAGGCTGGAGCGACGGTTGCCTTGCGGCTCCTTACGGCTTTTCTCGCTCGACTCCTTGACTTCCTTCTTAGGCTCTTTCTTTTCCGTTGCCGCCGTAGCTGCGGGTGCCGCCGTGGTCGGAGTGGCATTGTCGGCCAACTGCTCGCCACGGTCTTGCTGCACGGGTTCTTTACCCGGACGGCGACGAGCCAACGACGAACGCTGATTGACGCCTCCACGACGGTTCACGCTCGACCGACGTTCTTTCTTGGGCTCCATTTTCTTTCCCGTCTCTTCTTCAATGGCAGCACGGGCTGCGGCGTCACTCTCTGCCTTTGCACGCGCTTCAGCCTCGGCCTTGGCTTGCGCCTCGGCCTGTGCTCGGGCTTGTGCCTCGGGGTCTTGATTGCTGTTATCGACACGTTCCGTCGGAGCCGCTGAACTGCCACGCGACAATCCACCGCCTCGGGCATTAACATGACCCGACCGACTCGAGTCGCACGACATGATACCAGCTACAACCATGGCTGAAAAAAACAGCCCTAAGCAAATCCTAAAATATTTGTTTTTCATAAATTATGCAAAACTATACCTTTCTTTAACTGAAAAATGTGTTTTTTATTGTGAAATAATAACAATATTTTCACGTTTCACCCTTATCGTATAGTCTAATCCCAGCATGAACGACCTCTGCCACCGTCCCATCATTGTTGCCGGCCCTTGCAGTGCCGAAAGCCTCGAACAGATGACCCTCGTCGCCACTCGCCTGGCGCAAATCCCCTCCATAACCATGATACGCTGCGGAGTGTGGAAACCACGTACACGCCCTGGCGGATTTGAAGGCATGGGGGAAACGGCACTCCGCTGGATCCAACAGCTTAAACAGCAGATGCCTTCGCTGCGTTTCTGCTGCGAGGTGGCCATCCCAAGCCATGTAGACCTTGCGATGCGTTACGGTATCGACGCACTGTGGATAGGCGCCCGCACCACCGGCGACCCTTTCTCCGTACACGAACTGGCACAAGCCCTACGCGGCACTCCCCTACCCGTCATGGTGAAAAACGCCCCGTCGCCCGATGTGGGATTATGGCAAGGGGCCATCGAACGTCTCCTACAAATGGATGTCACCCAAGTAATAGCCGTCCACCGTGGATTCACCGCCTTTGGCGAAAATCCACTGCGCAACACCCCATTGTGGGAGGTGCCCATAGAACTAAAGAGAAGAATACCCACGCTGACCATGCTGTGCGACCCCTCCCACATGGCCGGCCACCGCGACAAAGTGGCCCAACTGTCCTCTGCCGCACTCGCACTGGGTTTTGACGGCCTTATGGTAGAATGCCACCCCGACCCCGACCACGCCCTCACCGACGCACAACAGCAGCTCTCGCTCCCCGACATGGAACGCCTCGCCGACTCCGTCGTCATGCGCATCCACAATGCCGACAAAGCCGACTTGCTGCTTCACGACCTTAGGATGCAGATAGATTCCGTGGACAACCAGCTGCTTCACCTCCTCGCACAGCGCATGGCTATCAGCACCGACATTGCCACCATCAAGCGTAACAACAACATCAGCGTGCTGCAAAGCAGCCGATGGGAGCAACTCCTCAGCAACCGCATGGAGCAAGGCCTGCAAATAGGCCTCAGCCAGCCATTCATCAAGGATATCTTCGAGAAAATACACTCCGAGAGCGTCCGCATCCAACTCGAGAAAAACGCCATTCCTCAACGTCCAGAACAAGCCTGACCCATGGTCCGCCTCACGGCCTGCAATCCAACCATCGAAGAGTCTCGCCCGCACACACCGATAGCAATCGGTCGAGACCCACGTGGATGTCTCTGCATCAAGTGGATGTCTCTGCATCAATGAGATTCACCCGCGCGTTCCGTCATCCATGTCGGCGAATGGCAATCACATCATAAGTAATGAGCGCGTCGCCCCCTTCCTACCACGCCAGACAATAGCGTTCAGTTGGTCGATATGAATATGAGCCACGTTTCGCAGGGCTAAAGAATCACGCCAGACATAGCAACAACTTGGCCAGCAGAAAGCCCACATAGGTGCCCACAGCATATCCGAACAGCCCTACCGCTATGCCAGGTCCAATAATAGCCTTGTTTTTCAATGCTCCTGCTATGACAGGGACAAACGGTGGCGAACAAATGAGCGAGATACTTGTGGCCAACGTGGTGTCCGTGTCTATCCTGAACAAGGCACTCAGCAACACATGCATCACCAAGGCACCAAGCGTGGCTATGGTGATGAACAGAAAGATGCTTGTATCAACGTTACTCAACGTTCCCACATTCACTTGCGAAGCCACGGCAATGGAAAACACCAATATGAAATAGGTGCCAGCTTCAAACGACCTCCGCAACGACCTTACACGTCTATTCAACGATGCCACAACAGCCAACAGGCTAATGGCGAGAATAAAGATAGTCTGGAACATACCTTTTGGGAAAAGCAGTGCTATACCGCCTCCCATCACAATGATGGCCAACGACAACAGCAAGCATTTGATGAGCGAAGGCATATTATCTTTTCGGAAAAGGCCATAGAACAACTGATTGTCGTAGTTCTCCACCACTCCAACGCTGTTGTCCATGTGCGTCTTATCGGCAGCAAAGTCAGGCAACACGAGCCGCAGCACCCGTTTCCCAAAAACGATTACGAACAGCAGATACACGGCACTCAGTATGGTGCTATAGGCCGAGGTGATTATATAAGTGGTATCGTCTACCCCGAGGGCCATCTTTATTGACGCCAAATTGGCATTGCCGCCCGTGTAAAGGCCTGTGAGCATACCACCAATGGCAGCAAACTCTTCTGGATTGTCCCGCCCGCAAATCATAAAACCAATGGCAATAGCCAGACAGCAACCTACGATGCCAAGGATCGTAGACTTGATGAAGCTCGGAGCCAAACGTAGCCACGACTTAACATCCGACGAAAACAGCAACAAAGGTATAGCCACAGGTATGGCCACAGTGGCCACCCCTGTCAGCATGGCATGAGCCGACGGAGTGTCGGGTATCACTCCCGTCAGTCCCAAGCAACAGCCCATCACATAAGCAAGGATAATGGACCCAACCTTATTAAGAATCGGAAACTGGTAAGTGAGCCATAGTATCAGCAGCGGTCCCAAGACACATACCGCTACAATGAAAAAATCCATCATATATTCATTCATCACGGGCCTTTGTATAAAAGTTTTTTCAGAATTAAATCAGAAGAGAAATGCGACAAAACCACAGCACGAAAGCGCACCACCAACAATCAGTCTTTAGCATATACTAATCGCCATGCAGATTATACGATAAGCTACCCAAACCAACGGAAAAACATCTCGTCAAAAAAATATGCAACAATTCCGTCATACAATCAAAATGATACAACAGGTAGCGTACGCTCTTCACAACAGCAGCCACACTCCTACTCCTTATGAATACATAAAGAGAAAGGCCATATCAACTATGGCCTTCCATTTTTTCATCCCCAAAGGGGTAAAGCATGTTTTACTGCAATAACTATTCGGCGGGGACAACCGACACAAACGAACGGTTCTCGCGGCTACGCTTGAACTGGACAGTGCCATCGCACAGAGCGAAGAGGGTGTGATCCTTGCCCATGCCTACATTCTGGCCAGGGTTGTGGACCGTGCCACGCTGGCGAACGATGATGTTGCCGGCAATACATTTCTGACCGCCAAAGATTTTAACGCCGAGACGTTTGCTCTCGGACTCACGACCGTTGCTGGAACTACCTACACCTTTTTTGTGTGCCATGATATTA
>JAFUVR010000055.1 GCA_017477485.1 Bacteroidales bacterium
GGTGGCAATCATAGTATAGGACGTGTCGGAGGAGGCAACGCAAAATGACTCCGGCGTCAGGACGAGAATGAGGATGGCGAGCAGCCTAAGCGGGACGCTTTGCATAGACGGAGGGGTGATGGTGTTACCAATGGACGGCGTCGGGATGGAACCAAAGATTCTGAGCTTTGAGTACTTGCTCGATGACATCGCGGACGGCTCCTCGTCCGCCATTGTAAGGAGACACGTAGTGAGCGATTGATTGGATTTCGGCGGCAGCATCGGCAGGGCAGGTGGCGATGCCGGAGTGTAGCATGACCTCGTAGTCGGGGATGTCGTCGCCCATGTATAACACCTGCTCATGGGAGAGGTTGTTGATGGCGAGAAACTGGCGGAAGGTGTCCATTTTGTTGGCACATCCGGTGTAGATCTGTTTCACTCCGAGGGATTCCATACGGTTGTTAATGCTCATGGATGTGGCTCCGGAAATGATGGCAATGACGAGTCCTTTTTTGACGGCATATTGTATGGCGTAGCCATCTTTGATGTTTCCGGCCCTAACGGTTTCTTTGTCGGCAAATGTCCACACATCGCCATTGGTCATGACCCCGTCGAAGTCGAAAGCCATAGCCTTGATCTGAATGAGTTTGTCTGTAGGGAGTGCCATTTTTGGTCTGGTGCGTTATTGGGTTGTGAGTGTGGTTGTTGAATGAGACTTAAAAAGATGTGTTTTTGGCCTGCTCCGCGGACAGCAAAAGGTGTTCGAAGATGGAGCGCCAGCCGGCCCATTGGTCGGAGTCGGAGAGGTTCTGGTTGTGCCAGAGGGTGGAGAGGGTGCCTTGGTTGAGGATGTTTTCGTGTATGAGTTGGTTGAGGTATTGTTCGGCTTCGTCGGAGGAGAGGTGCATGTGCGTGTTGAGTGTGGTGTCCATGGCTATGAAGGGATGGATAGTGAGCTGTTGCTCTTGATTGGTGGAGAGGTCGAAGAAGGGATAGGGGGTACCGGTGCCTGCGCGATAGCCTATGTCGTTGGGGTAGCCCATGGAATAGTCGTGGAGGATGTTGTTGTCGATAAGGTTCTGATAGGAGTTGGGCAAGGAAAACCGAAGGAAGTGGAAACGGCTACGGACGATAGTGCGATGGAGGATATTGGAGAGGCGCTGGGTCTCTTTGGCTATGAGTTCGGGCTGTTCGAGGGCGTAATAGGAAGGGTGGATGGCCATTTTGGCATTGTCGCCGAGATACTGTATGAGTTGTCGGAATGAGCGGTTGGTGAAAGCGATGGGTTTGTCGAAGTTGCTGTAGTCGCCGAGGAGGATAAAAAAGACGGCTGGCGTAGATAGGTGCTGGCGGGTTTGCGCAAGGATATAGTCGAAATTGTCGTAAGGGTCGTTCTCCTTATTGAGGAGTACGCGGAGCCTGTGCATGAAGTTGGCACGGCTGCGACGGAGCAGCAAGTCGAGAGTGAAACCCCGCAGCGTTCGGATGAGGCCTTTATGGCGATAGCAATAGGCGGCGTCCACGTCGATGGTGATGGGAAACTCGGCGTGGCGTGATGGCGACGGGAGGTCGGGGAAATGGAGCAGGAGCGCTTTGTGCAGTTGTAGCGCCCAGCGGTCAACGACGGCGGTATGAAGAAACTGGTGCTGATAGGCGACGCTTTGCGAGGCAGGAAAACGTCCGTGCTGGTCGGGCTGGAAGGGGAGGTACTCTTCGTAGCGAGAGAGCATGAAGAAGATAGCTGCCAATGGGTCGTAGGGGAGCAGGCTTGGATGGTCGACGGGGAAGAGCGCCTTGGTGTCGAGATGGGTGATACACTTGATGTCGAAACGAGAAACCGATGTCTCGAAGAGTAATGATGCGGCACGTAGGAAGGGTGCGTCGCCTATTGGCGTGGTGCCGTAGGCCATCTTGGGGCCTTCGTATTTAGCGAAATATTCGGAGTCGTCGGTGATGAGGTAGGGGATGTGCAGCAGGGTCTTGAAGGTTACGTTGAGGGTGTAGCCCAAGCGGTTGGTGAGTCGGGGGGTGTGGACGAGGAGCATGGCCTGTGAGGTGTTAGAAGGTGATAGATGCAAGGTGTGAGGAGACGGAGAGATGGATGTTGCGGCCCAATGGAATAGCGTGGTTCTGATCGCCGGTGTGGCCGATGGGGGCGTTGAAGCATACGGGGTAGTCGAAGTCTTCGACAGCCGACCGGATTATGTCGTAAGCCTGTTGCCCAAAGGGGACGGCGTTGTCATGAAGGTCGCTCATCTGGCCAACGATAAGAGCCTTGAGGCCGTTCAGTTTTCCGCCAAGGCGAAGGTTCTGCATCATGCGGTCTATATGATAAAGGTATTCGTCGAGGTCTTCGATGAGGAGGATTTTTCCGTCGGTATCGATGTCAATGGGGGTCCCGCGCAGACTGTAGAGGATGGATAGGTTGCCGCCAACGATCTCGCCTTCAGCATCTCCGGGCCGGTTTTCGTGGTCGGATGAGAAGGAGTAGGTGGCGGTGCCGTTGCCCATGAGGATGTTGTGGAGCGTGTTTACGGCCTGGCTCTCAAAGGTTTGCCGATTTATATTGATAGGCATGGTAGCATGCAGCGTCTCGCAGCATTGCATTTTATTGACGAGGCTGTGTAGTACGGTTACGTCGCTATATCCAATGATCCACTTGGGGTGTTGGGACAGGTTGTTGAAATTGATTTTGTCGGCAATCCGGACAGTGCCATAGCCGCCGCGTGCACAGAAGATGGCGCGCGTGTCGGGGTCGTCAATATAGTGCTGAAGGGTTTGTGCTCGCAGGCTGTCGGTGCCAGCGAATTGGTGATAATGGGCATAGGTGGCATCGGGCACATCGACCGTAAGGCCCCAGCCGGTGAGTAGTTCGATAGCAGGTGCCAGTTCTTGCTCGGTTATCTTGCGTGCTGTGGCCACTATGGCCACTTTGTCGCCTATATGAAGTTGCGGAGGTCGCGTCATGTGTTATTTTATAACGTGGTAATGGCGTTATTTATTGTCTATCGGCGCTTTGGTCGGGCTGTAGCTGTATGTATGAGCCGTGCTCTTGGAAGTGCTCGATGAGTTGAGCATAGAAGGGATGGTGTGAGAGTGTTTGCGCATTGGCTATGATGATAAGTTTCATGCGTGCACGCGTTATGGCCACGTTCATCCTTCTTAGGTCGGCAAGGAACCCGATGGCATGTCGGTCGTTGTCGCGCACCATGCTGATGATGATGACGTCGCGTTCTTGACCCTGGAATCCGTCGATGGTGTGGACTGAGATGAACTTGCGAAGTGGTGCCAGCCATCGTTGCGAACGTATCATGCGGCGGAGCAGACGCACTTGGTTCCTGTATGGCGAGATGATGCCGAAGGTGGTGCCGTTATCTATCAGACGTTCGATAGCAATCATGTCGACATACTGATGAAGTGTCTGAATGACGATGCGTGCTTCGGAGGCGTTGCTTCGGCTGGCATTGTGCGTGTGCTGTTGTTCCGTGAAGTCGAGGAGCGAGGTGTCTATCCATGTGAGCGGGGTGTCGAGTGGCGAGACGAGTTGTTCGGCCGCTATGGGGGCGGCCACAAGCTGTCGGTGGTAGAACCATCGTGAGGGGAAGTCCATGATGGCCTGATTCATCCGATACTGCATGTTGAGCATCGTCACGCAGCGAGGCTTGCTGCTTACGATGTGCTGCATCAGTGTTTGGCCGAGGCCGTTACGGGCCGCATCGGGATCCTTGACGGTGGGGGGTAGCTGCCAGTGGTCGCCACCGAGGATGACGCGGTCGGCTCTCAGGATGGCCGCCCAGCATGCCGGTTCGAGGGCTTGGGCGGCTTCGTCGATGAAGAGGGTGGGAAAGTGCCGTCGGCCCATGATGTGGAAGGCGCTTCCGATGAGTGTGCTGGCCACTACGCGGGCGTGGTCGAAGAGGTCGTTGTTGATCTTTATTTCCAGCTCCACCTGCCGTTCGTGCATGCGTTTGAGACGTGCCTGTCGCTCGTGTCCGTTGCCCTGTATGCTGGCTGGGTTGCGCAAGGCCTTGCGGATGCTCCATAGCTCAATGTAGTCGGGATGGTCGGCATAGCGCCGCTCATAGCTTGAGGCGAGCACCTCGTTGCTGATGCGGAGGGGGTTGCCGATGCGCAGTAGTGGTACGCCGCGATGTATCAGCTGTTCGCTGATCCAGTCCACCGCCGCATTGCTTGGGGCGCATACCAGCACCTGTGGCTCTCGGGCCAGCGTTTCGATGATGGCTTCGAGCAGCGTGGTTGTCTTGCCCGTGCCCGGAGGACCATGTACGATGGCCACTTCGCGGGCTGCAAGCGCCATGCCCACAGCATGGTTCTGGCTTGGGTTGAGCCATGGCAATGAGGGTTCCGCAATGTTGCGAAAGGCGGGCTCTGCGGTACCGATAAGTGTCTCGCGGAGGTGCACGAAGTGCTCGTTGTCGGACCGGATAGCTTGGTGCAGCGCCTCCGACATGACTTGATATGATGTCGTGTCGATGCCAATCTGAATGCCGAGGAGATGGTTGGCAGCGAGACTGCGCAGGCGTGCGGCCGCGGCATGGTCGGTAAGGCGTATCCGCATCATGCCGTCGCCTACCTGATCGACAAAATGGCTCTGTGGCACTCTTGTGGTGGACAGCCCGTCGGGGGCGATATAAAAGAAGTCTACGGCCTTCCCTGGTTCGAAATCGTTGTCGATGACCTCTTCGTTAATGTCGAATGTTATGGTGAGAATCAGCTGGTTAAGTGCATTGTAGTCCTGCTGTCCGATGACTATCGGATAGTGGCAGCCTGCTTCGTGCATGCGTCCTGACAGCCGTTCGGGCGAAAGCGAGTGCCGATAGTTCTCCCGCTCGTAGTCCAACTCTTGTTGCAAGAGCGTTGAAAGGTGTTGCAGATGGACTATGCTTGTGGGTGCTGGAGCGTTTTTCATGTCGTCGGGCGTTTCATTGTCTGTTTGCGGGCAAGAAGCCTGTGTGTGGTCAGGCGATGCGGGATGAGGCCTATGCTCTTGTCGGTCTGATAAGGCCTGCTTTATGAAAGTAAACGCACTGTGTATTTCTTTATTGTAGGCGAACCGATAGCCTATGTCGATGTCCGTCGTGGGCAAGCAATGATATGTGAGAAAAAAAATGTATCTTTGCAAACGAAAAAAATGAGCCTCGTGGGAAAGATGTTCCATGAGTTTCTTTGATTAAAACTATATTTCCTTGGTATGTCGACAGAAAACATCCCCTTGCACGAAGATTCCACAACAGCCACATCCTCGATCCCACGTCCCGAACTGCTTCCCGACCATCAGTTGCGCATCACCCTTCGCAACCCCGAGGAGCCCGAAGACTATTGCTCTGCGAGAGAGCGTGGGGCCTACCTGGCCCTCGAACGATGCCTCTCCGGCTTTAAGCCGAGAGAGGTGATAAGCCTGATTAGGGCCTCAGGACTTCGTGGCCGTGGAGGCGCAGGTTTCTCCACAGGCGAGAAATGGAAGGTCTGTGCCGAGACTGCTGGCAGTCAGAAATGGCTCATCTGCAACGCTGGCGAAGGCGACCACGACTGTCACCGTGTCATCGAAGGCATGGCCATAGCCGCCTATGCCGTCGGGGCCTCACAGGGCATTCTCTATTTCCGTGCCGAAGGGGCACCGGTCGTCGCCCGAATGAAGAAAGCCCTTGACGAGGCGCGGCAGCAGGGTTTCTTGGGTGCCGACATCAAGGGGTCGGGTTTCTCCTTCGACATTGCTATGCACTATGGCATAGGCTCCTTCGTCTGCGGCGAGGAGACGGCCCTTATCCAATATCTCGAAGGCAACCGCTGCGAGCCTCATGTCAAGCAGCCCTTCCCTGCCGTAAGGGGCTACATGGGACATCCCACCCTTGTCAACAACATAGAGACTTTTGCCACCGTGCCCGCCATCATCAACCATGGCGCCGAATGGTTCAGCTCCATCGGTACGGACACCTGCAAAGGCACCAAGGTACTCACCCTTTCGGGACAGGTGAAGAACGAGAGCCTCATAGAAGTGCCGTTCGGCATCACCCTTCGTGAAATCATCTTCACCATCGGCAAGGGCATGAAGAATGGCAAATTCAAGGCTGCCCTTATAGGTGGCTCTACGGGTGGCGTGCTCACCGAACAGCATCTTGACCTCCCCTTCGATTATGACATGCTGGAAGAAGCCGGCGTGGCCATGGGCCCTGGCAGCATACAGGTGCTCAACGAGAACTCATGCATCCCCACCCTGCTGAAAAACAACATGGAGTTTGCCGCCGACGAAAGCTGCGGCAAGTGCACGCCGTGCCGTATCGGCACCAAGCGTCTGTATGAGGTATTGGACAAAATCACCGACGCACGTGGCACGATGGATGACCTCCAGGAGCTGCGCAACCTGGCACAGGTGATGCACGAGACATCGCTCTGCGGCCTCGGTCGCAATGCCCCTAACCTTATACTCAACACGATAGATGTCTTCTGGGACGAGCTGGTAGAGCATGTGACCACCCACCGTTGCGTGGCAGGCCAGTGCAAGAAAATGGCTACGTTCTCCATCGATCGGGAGAAATGTATAGGCTGTGGCCTCTGTATGCGCAACTGTCCCGTGGCTGCTATCACGCGTACCGATTATATCGCCCCCGGACACAAGCTTGCCTCCATGGCAATAGACCTCGACAAGTGTGTCAAGTGCGGGACCTGCAAGGCCAACTGCAAGTTCTCCGCCATCTCCATCATCTAATCTTTCCCCCTTTGTCCCTTTCTCATTTTCCCAATCCCACGGTTATGATCAACCTAACAATAGACAACAAGCCCGTTCAGGTGCCCGAAGGCACCACGGTCCTCAAAGCAGCCCGACAGATCGGCATTCATATACCCACGCTATGCTACTACGAGCTGGATGGTATGAAGCTGGAGAACAAGCCAGCCGGATGCCGCGTGTGTATGGTCGAAATCAAAGGACAGAAACGCCTTATGGCAGCCTGTGCCACAGAGTGTAAAGAGGGAATGGAAGTCCATACCAACAGCCTGCGTGCCGTCAATGCACGGCGCACCGTCGTGGAACTCATGCTCTCCGACCATCCTTCGGACTGTCTGACCTGCTCCAAGAGTGGCGACTGCGACCTTCAGCGTCTCTCCCAGGCCATGGGCATCCGCGAGATCCCGTTCCCCGGCGAACACTCGCACCATCGCAAAGACATCTCGCCTGCCATCATCCGCGACATGGACAAGTGCATCATGTGCCGTCGTTGCGAGACGGTGTGCAACGAGTTCCAGACCGTCGGCGCCCTGCATGCCATCAACCGTGGATTCAATGCCGTCGTCGCCCCCGCCTTCGAGCAGGACCTTGTCGACTCGCCCTGCACCTTCTGTGGGCAGTGTGTCATGGCCTGTCCCGTGGGAGCACTCAACACCGTCAGCCACACCCGCCAAGTCATGTCGGCCATCAATAATCCCAAAAAGACCGTCATCGTTCAGACGGCTCCCGCCGTCCGCGTGGCCTTGGGTGAAGAGTTTGGCATGCAGCCCGGCGAGGTCGTCACGGGCAAGATGGTTGCCGCCCTGCGTCGGCTGGGGTTCGACTATGTGTTTGATACCGACTTCGCTGCCGACCTCACCATCATGGAGGAAGGCACCGAACTGCTCGACCGCATCAGCCGCCATATGGCTGGTGACAAATCGGTTCGTCTACCCATCCTCACCTCCTGCTGCCCAGGCTGGGTCAATTTCTTTGAATATAACTTCCCTGACATGCTTGACGTGCCGTCATCAGCCAAATCGCCCCAGCAGATGTTCGGTTCCATCGCCAAGAGCTACTGGGCCGAGAAAATGGGCCTCAAGCGTGAAGACATCGTCTGTGTCTCCATCATGCCTTGTGTGGCAAAGAAATACGAGTGCGGGCGCGACGAGTTCAAGGTCGACGGCAATCCCGATGTCGACTTCTCTATCAGCACCCGTGGCTTGGCACGCCTCATCAAGCAATACGGTATCACCCTCAGCGAGTTGCCCGAAGAGGACTTCGACCGTCCCTTGGGCGAATCCACCGGTGCCGGTGTCATCTTTGGCTCTACGGGCGGCGTCATTGAGGCTGCCGTTCGTACCGCCTACGAACTCTACACCAAGAAATCTCTCGACCGTGTCGAGTTTTCACAGCTGCGTGGCATCGAAGGCATCCGCGAGGCTACGGTCGACTTCGACGGACTTCCTGTGCACATCGGTATCGCGCATGGCTTGGGCAACGCCCGCCGTCTGCTCGAAAAAGTGCGCAGTGGCAAAGTCCAATTCCACGCCATCGAGGTCATGGCCTGCCCCGGCGGTTGTGTCGGCGGCGCCGGCCAGCCTTTCCACCACGGCAACAGCGACATTATCCGCAAACGCCAGGAAGCTATCTACAAGGAAGACCGCGGCAAGGCATTGCGCAAGTCGCACGAAAACCCCGACATCATCAAGCTCTACAACGAATATCTCGGCGAGCCCTGCGGCCACAAAGCACACGAACTGCTCCATACCCACTACTTCGACAAGTCCGACAAGACCGTCATCGAGATATAATCCCCCACGGCCTGCTCTCACGTCTATCAGCTATTCCCTGTATAACATTTCCATAATATTATAGCCATGCCAGTCATAAAGCTATCGGACGACAAGGTCCGCATCATCAAAGATATATGTGCCGAATACGGCAACCAGGAGGCCGAGGTGCTCAATGTGTTGCGCAAAGTGCAGAACACGCTGGGCTATCTTCCTGCCGAGGTGCAGGAGGTAGTCGCTGCCGAGTTGCACATGTCCGTAGCCAAAATCTACGGTATCGTCTCTTTCTATTCCTTCTTCACCATGCAGCCCAAAGGCAAGCATCCCATCGACATCTGTCTTGGTGCTGCCTGCATGGCCAAGGGAGGCGACAAACTGCTTGAGGCCTTCAAGAAACACCTCAACGTCGAGGTTGGCAAATGCACACCCGATGGCAAGTTCTCCCTCAGCACCCTCCGTTGTGTGGGCTCCTGCTCGCTGGCCCCCGTTGTCTCCATCGGCGGCAAAATCTATGGCAAAGTCACCGCCGACCAAATCCCCGCCATGCTGGCCGAATACGACGAATACGAAGACGTCATGCAGTCGTAGTTTTTGCGCTACAATAAAAACGGCAAAAAACATCTCCCAAATATCAGGGGTGATACTCGATGCGAGTACCACCCCTTCTGCATATTTAGATGGTTGTGATTGGTTTCCTAACTTGCTGATGCTAATTCAGGTATTGTATTTGAATATACTGAAAAGCATAAAAACATGTTTAGACTCGTGACGTTTCCCTTCCTGTTTTATTAAGAGGCCGTAATACTTAGATGGGAACAAGATGGCTCTATTGTTTGCTCTGTTGTTGGTGCGTGGACTTTAGTGCACAGGAACTTGTGCAGGTGTTGCAGCCGCAGGAGCAGGTGCCTTGTTTGCGTCGCTTGACGTTGTGGCGGATGGCTAAGACCACGGCGGTGGCAACAATGCTTAGAATCACTATGTCGGAAAGACTCATGTTAGGTCGATTGCGATGTATGGTCTATGATGAAAGCCACGATTGGATTGTGCCGGTAGGATGGTCGAATTGGATGACGTCAGAGGATGAGGCTGGCCAGTGTATAGACGATGCCGGCCACGATATAGGCTATTAGGCATTGCATGATGACGACAAGCCAGGCATTCTTGCCTCCTATCTCGCGGCGTATGGCGGCGATGGCGGCCACGCACGGGGTATAGATCAGACAGAAGACGAGCATGGACAGCGCGGAGGCAGTGGTGAAGGCCGGCGAGAGAACTTGCAGCGTGGAGACGACGCTCTCCTTGGCAATGAAGCCCGTTACGAGGGCTGTGACAATCTGCCAGCTGCCCAGCCCGATGGGGCGGAACAACGGTGCAAGCCATCCGCCGATGACGGCAAGTATGCTGCCTTCGCCTCCGTCGACCATCTCCAGCCGGAAGTTGAAACTCTGTAGGAACCATATCACGATAGTGGCGATGAAGATGACGGTGAAGGCGCGCGAGACGAAGTCTTTGACTTTGTCGGAGAGCAGGTGCATCAGGTTCTTAAAGCCTGGGATGCGGTAGTTGGGCAGCTCCATGACGAAGGGGGCGGCTTCGCCCTCTTTGCGGGTCATCTTGATGATGAAAGCATAGGCTATGCCTGTGATGATGCCAAGCAGGTAGAGTCCGATAAGTACTAAGCCGGCATGGCGGGGGAAGAATGCAGCACAGAAGAAGCCGTAGATGGGTATCTTGGCACTGCAACTCATGAAGGGGGTCAGCATGATGGTGAGCCGTCGGTCGCGGCCCGAGGGCAGTGTGCGCGACGCCATGACGGCAGGCACAGAGCATCCGAAACCTATCAGCAGTGGGACGATGCTGCGTCCCGAGAGTCCTATCCGACGGAAGGTGCGGTCGGCAATGAAGGCCACGCGGGCCATATATCCGCTGTCTTCGAGCAGGCTGAGGAAGAAGAAGAGCAGGATGATGATGGGGATGAAACTCAGCACGCTGCCCACGCCGCCGAAGATGCCATCGGTCACCAATGAGCGTATGGCGGGGTGTGTGTCAAGACGTTCCATGCCGCTGTCGCACCATGTGGCCAGGGCCGTGATGCCTTGGTCGAGCCAGTCTTGCAGGGGGGCTCCCAGAAGGTCGATGGAGAGATAGATGATGAGGATCATCACGATGGCAAAAATGGGGAGGGCCGTCCAACGCCCCGTGAGCACCTTGTCTATTTTTTGGCTGCGTCGGTACTCTTTGCTTTCTTTGGGCTTGACGACGGTCTGCTGGCATAGCCGTTCGATAAATCTGTAGCGCATCTGGGCTATGGCTGCGGATCTGTCGATGCCTACGGCTGCCTCCATTGTGGCAACAGAACGGTCGATTTGGGCCAATTCGTCGGAAGAGAGCTGCAGTTCTTCGATGACACGCTGGTCGTTCTCGACCACTTTGGCGGTGGCAAGACGTATCGGGATGTTGATCGTATCGGCCCGATGGCGGATGATTTCCTGAACCTCGTGGAGACATTGATGGATGGCCTGTCCTTGGGCGTCGGACCCGCAGAAATCAATGTGGACGGGCGGCTCCTGATAGGTGGCCACATGGATGACGTGGTCCACCAGTTCGTCGATACCCTCGTTCTTCATGGCCGAGATGGGCACCACGGGGATGCCGAGCATCTGCTCCATGCGGTTGAGACGCAAGCTGCCACCATTGTTGCGCAGCTCGTCAATCATGTTGACGGCCAGCACCATGGGTATCCCCATCTCGATGAGTTGCAGGGTCATGTAGAGGCTTCGCTCTATGTTGCCGGCATCCACGATGTTGATGATACAGTGGGGGTGCTGGTTGATGATGAACTGGCGCGAGACAATCTCCTCGATGCTGTAAGGCGAGAGGGAGTAGATGCCGGGCAGGTCGGTGACGGTGGCGTTGGTATGGTTGCGTATGGTGCCGTCTTTGCGGTCCACCGTTACGCCGGGGAAATTGCCCACATGCTGTTTGGCGCCTGTCAGCTGGTTGAAGAGAGTGGTCTTACCGCAGTTGGGCTGCCCCACCAGAGCAATAGACAGCCGAGTACCGGCGGGAAGGGGGTGTTCGTTGACTTTGTCGTGATATTTTCCGGCCTCGCCTATGCCAGGGTGTGCATAGTGGTCATGCAGCGAGTTGAGGTATGGTTCCTCGTCGTCGCTCTCGGAGGATGCCGTCGGGTGGTCGGTATCGTTGGACGTGGACGGAGATACCTCTATTTGTTGGGCTTCGGCAATGCGAAGCGTCAGGGCATAGCCATGGATACGCACCTCCATGGGGTCACCCATCGGGGCCAGTTTTTGTACCTTCACCTCGGTGCCGATGATAAGGCCCATGTCGAGGAAGTGTTGGCGTAGCCCGCCTTCGCCGCCCACTTGCGTGATGATGGCACTCTCGCCTATGTTCAGTTCGTTGAGTTTCATTCTGCTGTCGTCTGTTTGGCTATATGGCCTTAGTCGAATCTATGATGCAAAGAACGTCTTTTCTTTTATTTCCCGTACTCACCAAAAGTAGTGATTTGATGGTATTCTTTTTCTGTCCCCGTTGCGCAATGCGCTACGGCAAAACGTCTGCAAAGGTACAAATATAATTTGGCAATTTGGCCTTATCTTGTATAATATTGTTCAGAAGAGCGTGAAAGAAAATCTGTTCCTCGCATGAGAGGATTCTATACTATTATTGGAAGGCCTTTCAAGTCTTCTGGTAAGAAGTTGTTAGGCATTCCATAATGTGCATGAATCTGTTTTCCGCTTTGTGCCGAAATGCAGTATGGAGGCATAGTATGAAAAAAAGGACTGCCAATGGCTGGCGGTCCTTTTGCTCTTATAAAAGAAGGAGAATAGTTGTTTAATGAAGGAAGGCCAGCAGGATACCCGCGGCTACTGCTGAGCCAACAACGCCGGCCACGTTGGGGCCCATGGCATGTTGGAGCAGATAGTTGGTCTTGTCGTACTCCAGACCTACGGTGTTCGACACGCGAGCGGCATCGGGAACGGCGCTGACGCCGGCATTGCCGATGAGCGGGTTGATCTTGTTGCCCGGCTTGAGGAAGAGGTTGAAAAACTTGACAAACAAAACGCCGGCAAACGAAGCGATGACAAATGAGAAGGCTCCCAGGCAGAAAATCAAAATAGAACGGCCAGTGAGGAACGTGGTGGCCTGTGTCGATGCGCCTACGGTGATGCCGATCAGCAGCGTGCACACGTTGACCACTCCATTGGCGGCTACTTCGCTGAGGCGCTTAGTGACACCGCTTTCCTTCAGCAGGTTGCCGAAGAATAGCATGCCGAGCAGCGGCAGGCCGGAGGGGACGATGAAGGCACAGAAGATGAGGCCAAGGATGGGGAAGATGATTTTTTCCAGTTTCGACACACGGCGAGGCGGACGCATGCGAATAGTGCGTTCCTTCTCGGTGGTGAGCATCCGCATGATGGGAGGCTGTATGACGGGTACGAGTGCCATATAGCTGTAGGCCGACACGGCGATAGCGCCCATCAATTCGGGGGCCAGCTGCGAAGAGAGGAAGATGGCGGTGGGACCGTCGGCTCCACCGATGATGCCGATGGCTCCGGCCTCGTTGGGAGCAAATCCGAGAGCCAGTGCTCCCATGTAGGCGGCAAAGATGCCGCATTGGGCGGCAGCGCCAATCAGGAACAGTTTAGGGTTGGATAGCAGGGCGGAGAAATCGGTCATGGCTCCAATGCCGAGGAAAATGAGCGGCGGATACCATCCGTTCTGAACACCGTGGTACAGGATGTTGAGCACTGAGCCGCTCTCGTAGATGCCAATCTTCAGTCCCGGATAGAACGGAATATTACCCACGAGCATGCCGAATCCTATGGGAACAAGGAGTAGCGGTTCGAATTCTTTCTTGATGCCTAAGAATATAAAAAGCAGACCAATGAGGATCATGACGATGTGGCCCCATTCCACGTTGGCAAATCCTGTATACTGCCAGAATTGCACCAATTGGGTGGACATGAAGTCCATGAAGCCTCCTGTGGCTAATGTTATCATGGCTTAGTTGTTTTGATTAGACTATGGTTGGTGGAAGAGGAGTGGACACGACAATGGCTTAGCCCTGGTCCACTGAGCATAACGGTGGTCAGCCAATAACGATGAGGACGTCGCCTTCCAGCACGCTGTCGCCCTTGCGGACGCGTATCTCTTTGACGGTGCCGGCGGCATCGGCCTCTATGTGGTTTTCCATCTTCATGGCTTCGAGCAGCAGGACGCTCTGACCTTCTTTGACGGTGTCGCCCACATTGACAAAGACATCGAGGATGGTGCCTGGCAGGGGGGCGGTGATGCTATTGCCCGATGCGGCCACCTTGGCCTCGTGGGGCGATGGTACGGTGGCTTCCTTGGTGGCGGCGGCGGGGTTGAAGCGCTGCACCACATTGGCGGCGGCGGTAACGTGCGGCTTGGGGCGCTCGCTGATGGTGGAGTGCTTACGCAGCTCCTGCTCTACCAGCACGTGGTAGTCGGTCCCGTTGACGGCCACACGCATCTCTTGTCCGTCTACATCCTTGATATCGACGGCATAGTCTTTGCCATTTATTTTGAATTTGAATGTTTTCATTATCTATTTCTTCTGTTAAAATATTGATTCATGTTGTAAAACTTGGCATTCCACGGTGTCCATGCACGTTCCACTTTCTGGATGGTGAGCACGTTGTCTTCGTCGTCGTGGAGGTCGTCCTGATACATATAGATGGCGGTGGCGATGGCCACATAGACCTCTTCGTCGGTACCAAAGACGAGGCGTTGCAGGCGTCGGCTCTGGCTGTCGTCGGACTTATGAC
>JAFUVR010000056.1 GCA_017477485.1 Bacteroidales bacterium
GCTGTTGGGGTCGCCATAGATGACCACCTTGTCGCCCGAACCTTCGGGACCTGTGGTCACTTCGTTGACGTTTCGCATGCTGATGTTGCGTGGGTCGGTGTGGTCGAGGGTGGCAGGATAGCCCATTCGCGTGCCGGCGTTGAAGTAGGCAAAATACATGTTTTCGTGGAAGTTCAGTCCGCAAGACCCCGCACCGTAGTAATTGCCTATGTCGCCCCACTGCCAGCTGTCGTGTAGCAGTATGTTGTCGAAGATGTTCTGTATGTAACACACACGCCCCGATATTTTACGTATCCCGTTTTGTCGTAAGGCTTGATACCATGCTTTGAACACCGAGTCGGGCGTGGTCTGTCGGTAGCGATAAGAGCCCAGCAGCGGGTCTCCACCACCTATGATATAGATGTTGCCATCCAGTGTTCCTCCGTCGTCTATGGTACCGTCGTAGGCTATTGAGGTCTTGAACCGGAAGTCGCTGCCCAGCTGGTCGAAGGCTATGGCCGTGGTGAAGATTTTGTTCATCGAGGCCGGTATCAGGGCCCGTTGTGCTTCGTGGCTATACACATTCCGTTTGCGACTGATGTTGTATACATTTACTGAGAGCGATGCATGACGCATGCTTTCGTCGTTTTGCACGTTTTTCACGGCACGGTCCAGCTCTGCCGTGTTCTGAGCGTCTACGGCGATGCAGTTCATCGCCATGAGTGGTAGTAGCAGTAAGAGTTGTCTACAGTGTTTCATTGATTTGCTCTATATAGTTCAAGATGTTTTCGCGTCCGTAGCCAGTGGCAGATGATGTGGCTATCATTGTGGGGAGTTCTTCCCATGTCTCATGCATCTTCTGTTTGAAAGCATTGATGTTGGCGGCTATCTCACGTTGTTTTTCTTTGTCGGTCTTGGTGAAGACAATGGCCAGCGGTATGCTGTTTTGCCCGAGGAAGTTGATGAAGTCGAGGTCTATAGACTGTGGCTTCAGGCGTGAGTCGATCAGCACGAAAACGCAGGTCAGCTGCTGACGGTGCAGGAAGTAGTTGTGGATCATCCGTTGCCATTTCTCCCGCGCACTTTTCGAGGTCTGTGCATACCCGTAGCCTGGCAGGTCTACCAGATACCATGACTTGTTGATCAAGAAATGGTTAATCAGTTGCGTTTTGCCAGGTTTCCCGCTGGTTTTTGCCAGCCCTTTGTTTTGTGTCATCATGTTGATGAGTGACGACTTGCCGACGTTGCTCCTTCCGATGAAGGCATATTCGGGCAGTCCGCTGTCCGGACATTGGCGATAGTCGCTGTTGCTCACCACAAAGGTAGCTTCTCTTATTTCCATGTGTATTGTTGTGTTCTTTTGGGCTTACTTTGGGATGCTTTGGCTGGCTATTCGTCTTTGCGGTGGATGCGTTTCAGCCACTTCAGTTGCTTCAATTCGGATCGTTCCGATTCTTTGTTCCGTTTCCACCATGGCATACGCGACATGTTGATATGGAACAAATCAAGTCGGCTGAACAGGCGGTTACGATGTTCGTAGGATTCTATATATCGGTGGCGTTTCTCGGGGTAGATGTCGCCCAGCGTTACGAGGATTCCTGTTTCGTCGGTCTCGCCGAAATGGTGGTTATAGGCTGTCCCGAAGGAACGCATGGTGGGGGATAGATTCATGTAGGCGTTAATCATGGCTGGTACCGTGGCCCCTAATTCTCGCACGGCATGCAGGAGTATCTGATAATCTTCTTTGTAGTTGCGTCCCTTGAAGATGGACACCAGTTCGTTGTAGTCCGATTCTATGTGGAGAGGCTCTATCGGCCACACCAATCCGTCTTTGTCGGGGAAGTGTTTCTGATAGAAATACAATATCAGGTCTTTTGCTTGCCGGTTCATCTGCGGATACATTGTGATTTTGCCGAAGAAATAGCGTGTCTCGGGTATTTCAAGGGCTATGGCTCCCAGGCCGTCCCACAGGTTGTCAAGCGAGTACAGCCCCTTACGCATGTTGACGCTGGGCTGAAACCGTGGCTGCACAAAGGCGCGCCCCAGTTCTATTGTGAAGGGAAGGTAGTTGTTGATGAATTCATCGGTATAGTGAAAGAGTTCGGCGGTTGGCGTGGCAATGGAACCGTCTTCCCTTTCCATCATGTTGCTGCCATGTATGAAACGATAACCTCCGACAATCTCCTCGTCTTCAGGACTCCACACAAAGAGCTGTTTGAAACAATAGGGCTCTGGCAGGGTGTCGAACTCGTCAATATCGCAGTCTTTCCCTGTGCCACCGCCGTCGAGCGTGAAACTCAGCTCCCGCAAGCGTCCTATCTCGCGCATGATATTGGGCGACAGATGGGCGGTAGTGATGTATATCTCTTTGTTGCCATAGTTTGTCTTCCTCAGAAAGTGCTTGTTTGTCAGTTCTTTCTTTATGAGTTTTCTCTCTACGGGCGGGATTATATGCGATGTGTCCATGATGATGCTGTGGTAAATGTAAACTATATATTGGTGTGTATATGTGGCGTTCTAATAGCTGAAGGTGGCATTAGGATCGCTTTTCAGTCTATATACGTGTTCCTTGAGTTTGTTCGCCCACTCTTTAGGTGAAAAACGTTTGTCGAAGGTGGAGTAGGGAATGGGCCGCCCGATGATGATACGTATTGTCTTGCCTCGCTGGGCGTACATCTCGGCAGGCAGTAGCGCCATCTCGATGTTGAATCTGATGCCAAGTTTCTCGCGTAGGTTAGCAAGCAGGTAGAATCGTTTTCGGTTTTGTGCCTCGATGTAGAAGGGGATGATGTCCCGCTGATAGAGGACTGCCTTCTTAATGATCGTTGGCTTCCAATCGAGGTCGCGTATTACCCCTTTGCGTCGTCGGGAACAAAGTCCGGCAGGAAAATACAGTAATAGGTTTTTCCCTGCAAAAGCGGCTTCGAGCGTTTCACGGTTGGTGGCGGCATGATGCACTTTGTCTATAGGGACGAACAGTTCGCGCGGTCCAGGCAGGTAGAGCAGAAAGTCGGTGACGGGAAACTGGATGTCAGTGCGGTAGTGTCCTACGGCTGCCATCAGTGCCAGCCCGTCGGGCCCTCCCAGAGGGTGGTTGCCTGCCATCATTGGATAGCCTTCCTGACGGATGTTTTCGGCTCCAATGATTTCCAGTTTAACGTTCAGGTCGTGTTCGCCGTCGCCTTCCAGAAAGGCATGAACAAAGTCAAGCCCTTTTTGATCGCGATGGTAGTAGATGCCATTATTGATTTCATCAATATGAAGCACTTTTCCAATCACGCTTTCCACCCATCGTGGTACTTTCACCCCTTTGGCCTCCAGTACTTTATGCAAGTCAATGTATTTCTCTGTGATTTCTGTCGGATATTCCATGACTTATCCCTTTATACAAATTTGCAAAGTTACATAATTTTAGCCAATTTTGAAGACTCTTCTTTCCGTTTCCCTTGTTTTATTGCCCCTTAGACTGACAATCAATTTCGAAATCTGTCATTCTGGCGCCACCGATTGTCCGCATGCTGCCATATTGTCTTGTATCGGATTTTGGCAAAGGGGTTGCTTATTAAAGGGTGTCGGCGGTTGAAAGGAGCCGCCCACAGAGACAAAAAAAATAAATAACAAACTAAAAATAGGAGATTAAAAAAATGTTAGTAGCAAGAAGAAACAACAACAACTGGATGCCCTCACTGTTCAACGAATTCCTTAACTGGGACAATTGGAACAACAGCGTCTGCGAGACGGCACAGGCCATGCCTAAGATGAATGTCAGCGAAAGCGACAAAGATTACAAGATGGAACTCTGTGTCCCTGGTCTTAAGAAGGAGGATTTGAACATCAGCATCGATACAGACAACAACCTTGTCATTGAGATGGTCAAAAACGATGAGGTGAAAGATGAGTCGAAGGAAAGCCGTAAGTATCTGCGTCACGAGTTCAGCACCATGCAGTTCAAGCAGATGTTCTCGCTCCCCGAAAACGTCAAGAAGGAGCAAATCACGGCAAAAGTTGAGCACGGCGTCTTGACAATAGACCTCCCCAAGTTCACCGTCGAAGAAAAGAAAGCCCTGGCTCAGACCATCGAAATCAAATAACACATAGCAATGTGTTGCCAAAACGGAGCAGAATCTATCTGCTCCGTTTTTTTTTGATAATATACCATTTCTTTACTTCCATAGTGGCATTGTTGGCGTGCTCCTTCTATGAAAAAGGTGGTACTCTTATATGGAATTATTTTCCTGTAATATAGTGTGTTATATTTAATTGGTGTTTTATTTATTAAAAAGTACCTGTTAATTGAAAAAAAAGTTGTACCTTTGCAGCCGCTTTCGAGAACCAAGTTACGCAAATAGTATCCGTTGGAACATCGAGCACGTTTTTTCATTAATCACATCAAAAACGTTAAAATAAAATGTCAAAGAAGAACAAAGACGCAAGAGTGCAGGTGATTCTTGAATGCACCGAGCAGAAGAAAAGTGGTGTTCCCGGAATGAGCCGCTACGTTACCACCAAGAACAAGAAGAATACTCCGGAACGTTTGGAACTCAAGAAGTATAACCCGTTCCTTAAGAAAGTAACCGTTCACAAAGAAATCAAGTAATAAAGGAGGAAACGTACTATGGCAAAAAAAGTTGTTGCAACCCTTAAGACTGGCACCGGCAAACAGTTTGCAAAGGTCATCCGCATGGTTCGTTCTCCCAAGACGAACGCCTATATGTTCAAAGAGGAAGTTATGCCTCTCGAGAGCGTCCAGGAATATCTGAAAAAGAAATAATATTTTTTCATACGCTTTTGTTTTACCCTCGCCCCATCCGGAGCGAGGTTTTTTTGTTGTATTTTTCATGTGATGAAAACCTACATGACTTGCCATAACGTGCAGGTCTTCATATAAATCTACTTCGATTTTATGGAAGAAAATGTTCCGCCAGATTAGATTATTCTACGTCTATTCATAATCATTCTCGTAATCAATAGGCGATTCTCAGCTAATGGTTATATTTAGTTCATTATAAATCTTTTTTGGCGTATATCTATTAAATTTACTGTTTCCTTTGGTTTTATTATGCTTTTTCTATTATTCAGAATCTCGCAATATGAGTGTGCCCCCAAATCAAGGACAGCCTCATTTTATTTAACCAGTAGTTTGAGGTTTGGCCCATATAAGCAATTCGCATAAAGGAATAAATACCTTTTGGGATACTACCTAAATACTTATGAGCTCCCCCTTATTCTTACAATCTGAGTATGACAGGCGATGCAAGTGCGAGGTCGCACCTACTAATTGGTATGGTAGGTGCTTCAAACAGATTTGCAATCACGTCAGGGTATTACTACATTTGCATCGACAGGGCTGGGCATGTGTCAGCAGAATAATACAACAGGTCTTTACAGAAGCTGCATTTCTACAAGGTGGCGGTAAAGACCATTGCTGGACATGAGGGAGGAATGGTCGCCGTGCTCTACAATGCGACCTTTGTCCATCACGATGATTTCGTCGGCGTTCTGTATTGTGGCGAGACGGTGGGCTATGGTGATGGTGGTACGGTTGTGCATCAATTGTTGTAAGGCTTGTTGGACGGCACATTCTGATTCGGCGTCAAGTGCGGAGGTGGCTTCGTCCAATATCAGTATGGGTGGGTCTTTGAGCAGGGCTCGTGCTATGCTCAGTCGTTGGCGCTGACCGCCAGAGAGCGTGAGCCCGCGGTCGCCGATGGGTGTGTCGTAGCCTTGTGGTAACTGACGTATAAAATCATCGGCATGGGCCAGACGGGCAGCTTCTTCGATGAGATGACGTTCATAGTGGTGGCCAAAGGCTATGTTATTGGCTACGGTGTCGTTGAAGAGTATACAGTGTTGCGACACTTCGCCGATGAGACTACGTAGCGAGGTGATGTTGAGTGTGGGCAGGGCATGGTTATCAATAGCAATTTCTCCGCCAGTACAGTCGTAAAAACGGGGCAACAGGTCTACCAGTGTGGTTTTGCCTGCTCCTGAAGGGCCAACGATAGCAATATGTTTGTTCCGTGTTATGGTGAGGTTGATATGGTCTAATACGGTTACTGGGCCCTCGCCGGGCTTGTCGGTGGTGTAGGCGAAACTTACGTCTCTATATTCGATGGATTTGGAGAAGTCTCTGAGTATATAGGCGTTGGGCTGTTCTGTGATGCGCTCATCGGCATCCATTATCTGGAAGAAGCGTTGCGCGGAGGCATTGCCTTTCTGCAAGTTGTTGTAGGCCTTAATGATGGACTGGATAGGCGGTATGAGGCGCAGGAAGATAAGGACGAAGAAGATAAATGTGGAGGATAGCATCTCGCCTCCGAAAACCAGCGAGGCTCCTATCAGCAGGATGGCTACCAGCACCAGTGTGGCCAGCACTTCTGAGAGTGGGCCGCTCAGTTCTCTCCGTTCGGCCACACGTATCATGCGTCGTGTGTATTCATTGTTTCCCTGTCGAAAGCGTGCGAGGGTGTTCTCCTCTTGGTTGAAGGCTTTGATGGTGCGTATTCCTCCCAGCCCTTCTTCGAGAATGGAAAAAAGGCCACCCAAGGCTGTCTGACCTTTGAAGGAGTTGCGTTTTAGGCTGTTGCCAATCAGCCCTATTAGGAAAACCATGATGGGCGCAATGACGAGCATCAGTCCGAAGAGCTTGGGGCTAATGATGATCAGTGTGGCGGAGAAGAAAATGATGTTGATCGGCTCTTTGATAAGGGCCGTGATGGTTGTGGTGATGCTCCATTCAACGTCAGCAAGGTCGTTGCTCATGCGGCTGATGATGTCGCCGCGACGTCGTGAGTTGAAATAGGAAACAGGCAGAATGGTTATCTTCTGGTAGATGTCGTCGCGTAGGTGTTGCGTGATGCCGTTGCGGATGGGGGCAATGAAGAACTGGCTGAGGAAGCGGCAGAGGTTGCCCATGAAGGACATGGAAAGATAGGCTCCGGAAATGATGAGTAGGCATTTCCATACACCCAGGCTATCCTTCATGGCGTAGAGGTGGTAGAGCATATAGTCCGAAAGGGCGGTAGCGCTGAGTGACAGGTCGGGAGCCGATGACGGCGGCTGGCTCATGCCGAAGAGCAGTTCAAGGAAGGGAATGATGAGCACATAGGCTGAGAGGCTGAAGAGCGTGTGCAGCAGTGTGAGCCCTATGTGGAGGACCAGTTGTGTGGGGTAGTAGCGTATGTATCGTAGGACGCGCCAGATGGGTTTCATGCTACACTTGTGTGATAATGATTTGTGTTTTGTCGTAGCCGTAGCCGCTGGAGAATTCTATGCGATGGGGACGCAGTTTGCGTGAGAGCATGTAGTCGTAGACGGCTTTGGCGGTCTCTGTGCGCGGTGCCTCGATGCGTATACATACCACGGGATGTTGCAGGAGAAAATCGACGTACACATCGACGAGCCGTTGCTCGTCGGGGGTGAGGCTTCCGTGGGTGGAATGGATGTCCAGCGGGGTCCGTGCCTCTTTTGCGAGGGGTTGCAGCGTTATCTGGTTGCAGCGGCTGGCGATGTGCTGCGCTGTGCCTACGGCACACCATGGGATGTATCCCCGGGCAGTGGCATAGACGAGGTTGCTGGTTTGTTGCGACAAGGCTATACGGTTTTTCCCGCTGCTGTCTGTGATGTAATGGGCGTCGGACGAGCCAATGCGATTAATGCTGACTTGTGCCGACAAGGGCCTGCCTTGTTTGTCCGTGGTGAGGATGTCGGCCACGGTCATGCTTTCGGGACGTGCGGCGGCGTAGAGGTCAAAGGCAAGGATGTCTGTCCCGCCGAGTCCCTGCTCGGGGGGTACGGCAGAATAGTAGGCCTGCCGTCCGTCGGTGGTTACTCCAAAGCAGATGTCGTCTCGTTCGCTATTGATGGGCAGTCCTAAGTTGGTGGGTATTCTGAGCGTGGGGTCAGCGATATTGATGAAATAGGTGTCGTAGCCGCCAAAGCCTTGCCATCCGTTGCTGGCAAAAAACAGCGTGTGACCATCGGCATGTATGAATGGGCATTTCTCGTTGCCGGGCGTGTTGACACTGGAACCGAGGTTTTCGGGACGGCTCCAATCGCCATTGTTCAGCCGATGGCAGCGCCAGATATCTATGCCGCCTTGCCCGCCGCTGCGATTGCTGGCAAAATAGAGGTATTGCCCGTCGGGAGTTACGGAGGGCTGCCCTTCCCATGTTTGTTCGCCGTTGATGGGTGACGGAAGCGGCTCTAATGGCATCCACTGACCGTTGATAAGTCGGGAGGTATAGATGTCACAGTTTTTATACCCTTTTTTAGATGTCTGCACGATGGAGAGGAAGATTGTCTTCCCGTCGGCGGTCATGGTGATTCCTCCTTGTCCGTCGTGGGTGTTGAAGGGTGCGGGCAACGGCAGCCCTTCGCTGAAAGAGGTGTCTTTCCATCTGCTCACGCAGAGACGCGGCACCTTGGTCACCATCTCGCGCTGATAGAAAGTGGCAGGGAGATCTTCTGGCAAGTAGCGCACATAGTAAATCTCTTGTCCATCATGGGTTATGAAAGGCATGATCTCGTCGTGGCGCGACGATGCTCCCAGTAGCGAGTGAGGGTGAAAGGGTACCTTGTTTTGCTCTGCATCGGCGAGAAACTGCGACCAGTGCAGATAGTTGGAGGCCTCGTTGTAGAGTTTCAGATATTCGGGTCGGCTGTTACTGTTCACCGAGTCGAAAAAGCGTTGCAGGCTCGCCACGGCACCATAGAAGTCATCGTCGCTATACCGTATGATACCCTGGTAGAGGAAGAACCGTGCGTCGGCATAGTCGGGGCAAATCGATGTCAGCTTGCCGAAATATTTGCGTATGGCGGTAGCGTTATTCTGTTCGACAGCTGTCAATCCGGCGTAGAAAAGCACGTCGGCGTTGCGTGGGTTGCTCTTGGCCAATTTGTAGACGATGGCGCCACATTTGGAATACTCTTTTTGCTGATAGGCCTGAATGGCTTCGTCGAGCTTTTGCTTGTCGGCGTTTTTCAAGGTGGTCCCGCAGTGCTGCTGTGCCCCGAGCGGCAGCATGGGCAGCAGGATGAGTAGTATGATCAGGGTGTGTCGCATGGGGTGAAGAGGACGCTGGTCAGAGCAGCGAGGTGTCGATATCAAACATACTATTGGAGCATCCGCAGGGCATATTGCAGCCCAGCACGCAGTCGGAGCAGGCCGTCAGATTGCCGTGGAGACGCTGTTTGATCATGTCGCTCAGTCGGGTGCGCAGAGTGGTCAGCTGTATCTTTTCTACCACCTCGTCGCAGAAAGCATATAGGAGCAGCGTACGTGCGGATCGTTGGCTGATGCCGCGGCTGCGCAGATAGAACATGGCGTCGTCGTCCATCTGTCCTATGGTGCTGCCATGCGAACATTTGACGTCGTCGTTGTATATCTCAAGGAAGGGCTTGGTATATACGGTGGCCTTGTCTGTCAGCAGGATGTTGCGGTTCGACATGTAGGCTTCGGTTTTGGCAGCGCCCTCGTCGACGAGGACGTGGCCGTTGAAGGTGCCGTGGGCCGAGTCGTCGAGGATGCCTTTGTAGAGTTCATGGCTGTGGCAGTTGGGCTTTCTGTGGTCCACGAAGACATAGTTGTCCACCCGTTGCTCTTTGTCGTTGAGGTATAGTCCGTGCACCTCGGTAGAACAGTGCTCACCATCCATGATGACTTCGGCATGGTTGCAGATATAGCCGCCGTTGAATGTAATGGCCACCGAGAGCAGTGATGCAGCTTCTTGCAGCGAGGTGAAGGTCTGGCTCAATAATCCGCTTTGGTCGTTGAGGTTCTGCATCTTGTAGTGCTCTATGTGTGCATTGCGTCCTGCCACGATTTCTGTCACATTGTTCGCGAAGCTGCGTTGTGTGTTGGTGGTGTCGTCGCAGTGTATCAGGGTCAGCTGGCTGTCGTCTTCGACGACCACCACATTGCGTGTCTGCACCAGCAGGGAGGCTTCGGCGGTGTGCATCGAGATGAACTGTAGGGGCTTACGTGCCGAACAGCGTGCGGGCACATAGACGAAGGCTCCATCGCTGTAGTGAGCCTTGTTGAACTGTCGGTAGGCGTTGTCGCCCGGGGTGTGGTCGAGCCCCTTGGCCACGAGGTCGGGATATGTCTGCATGGCCTTGCGCAGACTTCCCATGATGATGCCTTCCTCGGTCTCCACGAGGTCGGCGTTGCAGAATCCGTTCTCCACCACTATGCTATAGGTATCCAGCATGGGGATGTTGCAGTGGAATGTGTAATGGCCGCTATCCTCGGGGCGGGGGGTACGCATGGTATCGTTCAGCAGGTCGGAGAAGTCCACGTCGCGCCACACCTCGTCCTTGCGCAGTTGCTGACGCAGGTCGGAAAGTTCTTGTATGATAGGTTCCATGATGTGGTTTTCCTTTTGTTTATTGCATCTCCTTACGGATCCATTCGTAGCCTTCTTTTTCAAGACGTAGGGCCAGTTCCTTAGGCCCTGTCTTGACAATGCGGCCCTCGAAGAGGATATGAACGTAGTCGGGCACAATGTAGTCGAGCAGTCGTTGATAGTGGGTGATGACAATAGTGGCGTTGTCGGGACGGCGCAGCTGGTTGACGCCAGAAGCCACGATGCGCAGCGCATCGATGTCGAGCCCCGAATCGGTCTCGTCCAGAATGGCAAGGGTGGGGTCAAGCATGGCCATCTGGAAGATCTCGTTTTTCTTTTTCTCACCGCCGCTGAAACCCTCGTTGACCGACCGGTTGGCCAGTTTTGTTGTCATCTCTACCACCTTTTTTTTCTCCTCCATGAGCTTTAGAAACTCGGCAGCGTTCATAGGGTCGAGACCCCGATATTTGCGTTGCTCGTTGATGGCGGTGCGCATGAAGTTGGTGATGCTCACACCGGGTATCTCCACGGGATACTGGAATCCGAGAAAGATACCCTCGGCGGCCCGCACATCGACAGGCATCTCCAGTATGTTTTTGTCTTTATAGATTATCTCGCCAGCGGTTACGGTATATTTGGGGTTGCCGGCAATGACGCCTGCCAGCGTGCTCTTTCCGTTGCCGTTGGGCCCCATGATGGAGTGTACCTCGCCACGGTTGATTTCGAGGTTTACTCCCTTGAGGATTTCTTTGTCGCCGATGGAGGCATGCAGATTGCGTATGGATAGTAATGACATGATATTTCTAATTTCTTGTTTCTGTTTGCTTTGGCGATACTATGCTGTCGCATTGTAACCTACAAATATACTGATTTTCGGTCAGATAAAGCGTATAAAAACTTGCGGCGCAATGTGGCGTAGTTTTCGCCTTGATGTGTGGCACCGCTCTATGGACGCAGATCATAGCGCTCAGTAGGGGCTGGAGCTGTAGCATGGTGTATATATCGGGGCTGATTCATCAAAACAGGGTTCGTTAGTGTCGGCCTTTACGCTATCGTTAGTTATTATATAGTTTATTTGTTAAAGAATCAATGATATATCGGCAGTAATATCAAGCCCTGCTTTTAACGAATATCCTTCGAGTGGGGGAGGTATCGTTGCAGGATATGGCCGAGATTTTTTTTATAATCCATCGATGTAAACATGAAGGTTGGACGTCAATGACTTAACTGCTATCGGGCAGTTCCTTTTGCTCTACGGGCCAATAGAAACTCTATCTTATAGTTATGCTTGCCCGATGGTTTCGGCCACGTGTGGTAATAATATCGGCGGATTGAATTGTCCCCAGATTTGAGTTAAAACGTCTGCAAATTCTACAACTATCAACAATAATCGAATATGGCAAAATTACTCGTAAATCTCAATCAAGGCCCGATTGAAACTGGAACATTTGGAAATGCCCGAATTTATAAAGATTGTTATGGGCGATACTTAATGCGTAGTGTTCCTATTGCGTCTGAAGGGAAAAGATGAATTCAAAAGAGCATGAAACAAACAAAAGCAGGCATGATGACAATAGGATGCCTGCTTTTGTTTTCAAATATTATTCAAACACTATTTAATCCGTCTTCTCCAGCATGATGTCGCTGTAGTTCAGGGTTTTGTCGCTGGCGTGGAACGCTATCCCCGCGTGGATAAGACAGCCGCCAGGTTGCTTTCTCTCAAGGCCAAGAGCCATTCGTTCATCGATGATAACAAGCATATCCACACTTATCCTTTTTTTCAACGGTGATGCCGTCCTATACCGTGGGAACGGTGCTAAGCGCATTGTCGACAGCACCCCTCGTGGTTCTACCCCTGATGATTACCTATAGTCGCTCTGAAGAGAAGGACGAGATGGCCAAGGTGGGGGGAATCACATAAATCAGCGTAATGGCTGATCTATGTGAACGACTGGAGCGTGTTTTTGTGTTTTATTTTATTATAATTCGATAAAATGTGCTAATTTTGCACATCTATCTGGATAGGCAAAACAGTGTCTGTTGATGTCGGGTTTTACAAAAACAGACAGGTGATTGGGGGGAATTAATAACGTTTGACCTAATTGTTTACGAGTCGTCAGGTAGGTGGATAATTGTTATCTTGAATAGCATAAAGTACAGCAGCAGATATGGAATCTCCCATCATCACTCTCACGACCGACTGGTCGCTATCCAACCACTTTGTGGGCAAGGTGAAGGGGCGCCTGTATTCGCTGCTGCCGGAGGTACGCATTGTGGATATCTCTCACGAGGTGCCGGTGGCCGACAAGTTCTCGGCTGCCTTCCTGGTTCGCAATACGTACGAGGATTTTCCTGTAGGGACAATACACCTCATTGATGTCAGCGGCACTCGTGCCACGGGCGACATTGTGGTGGTTGAGCACAAGGGTCACTTCTTCATTACAGTAGACAATGGTTTGCCGGCATTGCTCTTTGATGGCCAAGCGGTGAAGGCTTTTAGGGTATCCAACCAGCGCGTTCCCAACACCGGCGTTTTCGTGGCCTATGAGGTTTTCTGTGCGCTGGCAGCCGACCTTGTGGGTGGACGCAGCGTGCAATCGATGGGCGACCCTGTCGAAGAGTTCCGTTCGGCACAGTTCTACCGTCCGCCGGCCACTCCCGAGCAAATCATTACTCACGTCATTTTCATCGATACTTTCGGCAATGCCTATCTCGATCTTTCTTATGAGGATTTCGAGCATCACCGCCAAGGTCGCCCGTTTGAAATGAGCGTGAGGGAGATTAAAATCAATAAGATTGAGACTCCAACCCCCTATGAGCAGCATCCTGATTTTGACGGCACTTCACAACTGTCGCTGCGGTTGCTCCTCACGGTCGCCGTTACCGGCAATCTTGTCATCAGTACCTCCCTGCCTTACGAGAATGCCAGTCGGTTGGTAGGCATCCGCAAGATGCAGCAGATTCGCATCTCCTTCAAGGCGCTTTCCGACAAATAGTCCCTTTTTATTTCTCTTGCTGGTTATTGCCCTTGTGGCGACAGACTTTCCCCACATCGGGAGATTTATGTCATTCGATGGGTGCTCCCCATTCTTTGAGCACTTTGTAAAGGTGGCATAGCGGCAGGCCCATGACATTGTAGTAGTCGCCATCGATGCGTTCGATGCCTATCATGCCTATCCACTCCTGAATGCCGTAGGCTCCTGCTTTGTCATAAGGGGCGTAGTGGTCAATATAATAGGCTATCTCTTTGTCGTCGAGCCGACGGAAATGTACCTGTGTGGCCTCGGTGAAAGAGGTGGTCCGGTCGTGTTGTTTCAGACATACGCCAGTGTATACGGTATGGCTCTTTCCCGACAGGTGGCGGAGCATCATTAGTGCCTCGTCGCGGTCATGCGGTTTCCCCATCTTCTGATTGTCAGAGACCACTATGGTGTCGGCGGTGATGAGGGTTTGGTCGGTGTCGAGGAGTGTGCTGTCGTAGGCACTGGCTTTGCGTCGTGCTATTGTTTCGGCCATCAGATGGATGGGGGTGGCCTCGTCAATGGTCTCGTCGGTAGTAATATCGACAAATGAAAGCGGGAGCCCCAAGTCGGACAGCAATTGTCGGCGGCGGGGCGATTGTGATGCCAATATCAGATGCATGATAAAGGAAAGTAGACGAGTGTGGGTGTTGTGGATAAGAGCGGGGAAGCGGATTGACGCCCCGTATGTCTTGGGAGTGAGTGGGACTTATTTTTTTCTGGCTTTCGGCTTGGTGGCGGGGATGTTGTCCTTCATCTCGACCATTTTGCCCTCTTTGAACTGGGCCACGACGCCCTCTTTGCCGTATTCGTCATACCAGATCCATTTGCCTTCCTTCTCGCCATTGACGAATTGACCTTTTTCTTCGGGCTTTCCAGCCTCGTTGTAGCGCTCGTATTTGCCATGACGAACGCCATTGCGATAGTTCTCAACGCGGTCCACTTTGCCGTTGGAGAAATAGTGGGTGCTGGTGCCGTCGAGCTGGTCATCTTTGTAGTTGATAACGTAGCGCACGCTGTTGTCGTCAAAGAAGCCTTTCCACGTGCCTTGCTTTTTCCCGTTGGCGAAATTTCCTTCGTAGTCGATGCGTCCGTCCTCATACCATGCGGTCCATTTGCCTTCTTCTTTGCCATTTTTATAGGCTCCTTCATGCAGTTTTTTCCCGCTTTCGTACCAGGTGGTCCAGAGGCCGGTGCGGTCGCCGTTGGCATATTCGCCGGCACGCCAGCGCTCGCCCGTCTCGTAGTAGTAGGTCCAGGTGCCAATCTCGTTGCCTTCATGATAGTTGCCACGGATGCCTATCTGTCCGTTGGTACGCCAGTAGAAAATCCATTCGCCTTCTTGTTCGCCGTCGACGAGGGTGCCCTCCATGTCTTTTTTTCCGTCGGGCATCCACCACGTCACGTGGCCCTGTAGGTTGCCGTCCACGAAGTTACCTTTCATCTTCAGCTGTCCGTTCTCGTGCCATTCGTTGGTCTCGCCTTGTCGCATCCCGTCTTCGTAGGTGGCTGTCTCGTGTTTCTGTCCGTTGGCATACCATGAGGCATAGGGCCCTTGTTGTTTTCCATTGCTGACCTCCACTTCGCTTTTCAGGTTGCCATTCTCAAACCAAGAGCGGTTGTAGCCGTTGCCGCTGTGGCATTCTTCGGCACAACGGCTGCCGTCGGGGTAGAAGACTTTCCATACGCCTGTCTTGCGCCCCTGCTCGTCATAGGTGCCTTGCTGATAGAGTTGGCCGGAACGATACCACCATGTCCATTCGCCGATGCGGGTGCTGTCGTCGCTGAGGGTGCCCTCAACGGCTATCTGTTTTTTCTGGTAGTCGAAAAAACGTTTGAATGGGGTTTGTGCTGTGGCCATAAGGGCTGCGAGCAACATGACGGCTACGAGGGTGAATTGTTTCATTGTGAGGATTATTCTATTTGGATTGGGGATGATGTGATATTCGAAAAGTCTTTGTGCCTTCGGATTGTGTTCTGTCAGGTGATGCGTATACGCGTGAATAGGGTGTCCTTACGATAACGTCTTTTTTATTCAGAGTATATGATGGTGATGCGGATAGGGTTGGAGGTGTGCTTGGTGCCGTTAATGACTGTGCGGCGGGCATCGGAACGGCGTCCGTTAAGGTAAAGAACCATGCCGTAGTCGGCGTTGTCACGCATCAGTTCTTGCAGGTATTGGGAGATACGCAGGCGATAGTAGCCGAGGTCGTCGTGGTAGGTGCCGTCGAATCCTCCGGCGGCATAGGGGCTGAGCATCTGATTGTTATCGCTGATAGGGAGCATGTAGCCATTAGAGTATCGCTTGTAGGCTATCACCTGTGCGGGCTGTTCTGTGGCGATGTCGCCTGTTGTGGGCAGTAGCAGCTCGGCATAGTTGATGGTCGCGTGGGGATGAGCGGCGTGGAACTGTTTGACGTAGTTGTCTATGTTGAGATAGATGCATGTGCCGCCGAGAGGCTCGAGATATAGCTTGTTCTGGCCGTCGAGGCTGTCGAGAGAACCATTGGCGAGTGGGGCCAGGGCCGTTGTGCTATAGGTATGGTCTATGTGGCAGAAGTGCTTGTGGGGCGAGGAAGCCTGTACGTGGCCTACAATAAAGCTGATGGTGTCGTGGGTGATGGTCTCTTCATACTGATGGGTGTAGTAGACCTTCATGATGGTTTTGCTGTTGGCGAAATTCACGGTCAGCATGACGGGGTCTGACCCGTCGGCGAGTTGTATTTTCAGTCCTTTGAAAGACTCTTTGAATGCATCTTGCGACTCGAATCGTTGTTTCAGCAGTGGGGCAATGCTGCTGTTGTTGAGCATCAGCCTCAGCACAAGGCTGTCGGTGGGATGTACGGTGAGTGTCTGGTCGTAGAGCGACAGCGCTGTGGCAATGTCGTCGGTAGAGTAATAGGAGGAGTCGTTGGCGATGGGACGCGTCAGCTGGTCGACGGTGATATGGAGTGTGCGGTCGTTGTCGTCGGGAAACACGTCGGAGACAGCGAGGCAGAGCGCCACAGAGTCAATGGTATAGGTGTTGCTGCCTTGGTCGGTGAAGTCGATGCCCGAAGTGTTGACGGGTGCCACTTGTGTGAGAATGCAGGAGCTCACTGTGCCGAAGACGTCATCGGCATAGTGCCCGATGATGGCGCGAGTGTAGTCGTTGCCAGAGGTCTGCAGCGAGTCGTCGAGCAGGGTGACTGCATAGAGATTGTCACCGCTGATGGTGTCGAACTGGGCTTGAAACAGCGTGCCGGGATCTTGCAGCGAGTCGCCAATGGCGGTTTCGTCGTTTTCGCATGCACTGGCGGATAATAGCAGTGCGACACAGAGTAACAGATGGTGGAAGCGAATTTGTTTCATGCGATTCGTAAGGGGGAGATTGTGCTAAGATGAACGGTGAGAAAAGAGGGAATGCGGGTCAGCGTTTTGACGGCTGTTTTGTTCGGCTGTGGCTGGCGTATGTTGGATTGTGTGGCGGTAAATCAGGGTGTTTTTTTGCGTCGTTGGTCTTTTCCAAAGAGGATGGCTATCGTGGAGATAGGACGCTCAGATGTGGATGCCGTATTCTGTGGCCTTGCCGTGAATAAAGGTCAGTAGACTTGTCAGTTGTTGATGTCTTTGCCGATGATGGTCTCGTAGAGTTTGTTGATTTGAGCGTAGAACTCGTCTTGGTTTTCGTTGTAGTCGAGGATGAATTTGCTGTTTTTCGTTTCGCGGGCAAAAGCCACCAGCTCGGGGTTGGGATTCTTGGTGCCGATGACCACGCCGTTGGAATAGGATATGGCCGCCTTGCAGAGCGACAGGTAGTCGAGACCTTCGAAGAGGCGTATGTCCTTGGCGGTAGCCCCGTCGGTCTTCATCTTCTTGAGCATCTCTTCGGCAAAATGGCCGGAGAAAGCGTCGTCGGTGATGGTGAAGACGGTTTTGGTGTCTTTGAAGAATGCGTTTTCCTTGTTAATGCGACGCATGTAGAAAGGCACGAGGCAGCTGAACCAGCCGGTGAAATGGATCAGGTGAGGCTGCCACGCCAGCTTGCGTACCGCTTCAAGGGTGCCGCGGCCGAAGAAGAGTATGCGTTCGTCGGTGTCGGGCATAAGGCATCCTTTCTCGTCGAGCAATGCGCCGCTGTTGACGAAGTACTCTTCGTTGTCGATAAAGTAGACCTGCATGCGTGCGGCAGAGATAGAGCCTACCTTGATGATGAGCTGATGGTCGCAATTGTTGATGATGAGGTTCATGCCCGAGAGACGTATGACCTCGTGCAGCTGATGCTTGCGTTCGCTCACGAAGCTGTAGCGGGGCATGAAAACCCTGATGTCGCGTCCCCACTCTTGGCATTTGGCAGGCAGATATCGCCCAAAAATGGAGTTCTCGTTTTCAGGTATGAAAGGAGTAATTTCTTGATTGACAAATAGTATTTTTCCTTTAGCCATGACGTATATATATATTATTCGCAAATGCAAAGGTACTTAATTTTTCTGAAACGAGCTTTTTTTGTAATTTTGCAACCCTTTGATGAAGTCCATGATACGCAAAAAAATCCTCAACCTTAGGGAATGGCAGAGCAAGGCAGCACTCTATTGTGCCGCCAACGAGAGTTGCCGCCAGTCTATCCGTCGAAAAATGGATGCCTGGGGCACGCCTCGCGATATGATGGACGACGTCATCGAATGGCTCTGCAGTGAAAACTATATCAACGAAGAACGTTTTGCTCATGCCTATGTGGAGAGCAAGATACGCTATCAGCATTGGGGACGCCAAAAAATCAAGATGCAGTTGCAGAGTAAGGCGATAGATCCCGAGGTGATCCAACGGGCGATGTCGCAGATTGATGAGGAACTCTACGATGCCATGTTGCTCCGCGTGGCCCGCGAGAAACTGCGCATTATGGCACTCCCGCTTGACGAGGTGTCAATTAAGTTGAACGTCTTCCTTCAATCGCGCGGTTTCGAGAGCCACAAGGTGGCGGAGGCCTTGCGCCAGTTGAAGGCAGAAAACCTTGATAATGTCAGTATAGAATGATTGGGAGCTGGATTAGAAGAATTGTATTTTTGTTGGCAGCCATGGCACCATGTGCTACGGTAATGGCTGTTGCCGTCGGCGACACCGTGGAACGGCCCAAGGGCACGTGGGCTACATCCACCACGCCGTCGCTCACCTTCAACGAGAAACTATACAACAACTGGTCGGCAGCGGGCAACTCGCTCATCTCGTTCATAGCCAACTACGATGGTACTTACAAGTATACCCATCCTAAGTTCATTGTAGATAATGTCTTCAAACTGGGTCTTGGTGTCGACATGCAGGACCTCAATGACAATCGCAACCTCGAGTCGCAGCGCAAGTCAGAAGACAAGATAGACCTTACGACGACCTATTCGCGCAAGATTTTCTCATGGATGAACGTCAGCGCATCGGTCAACTTCAAGTCGCAGTTTCTTGCGGGCAGGACATACAGCGGACCGGGTAACGACGAAGGCAAGATAGTGTCCAAATTCATGGCTCCTGCCTACCTCACCACCTCCATCGGCTACGAATACAAGACCAGCGACTGGAACGGCTCCATCTCTTTTCTTTCGGGCAAGACTACTATGGTCTTTGACGAAGAGGTGATCAATGCCGGCCAACTCTATGGTATTGATACCACGGGGGGCAAGCGAATGTATCAGGCCATCGGTTCCTATATTAAGTTCTATTTCAAGAAGGATATCTTTACCAATTTCAATCTATACACCAAGCTGGAACTATTCTACGACTACAATAAGCCCGACCATGTGAACTGGGACAACGAGTCGCCCGCCTACGATACCTACATCAAACGGCTTGGACGTTGCATGATCCATGAGACGGATGTCAACTTTGAAATAACGGCCAACTACAAGATTACGCGGCGTTGCGCTCTCACGGCATCGCTCAATATGAAGTATGATACCGACTTCGCCCGTGTTGGTCAATATGGACATTGGCAGATGTACCAGACGGCGGGGCTCCGTCTCTTCTTCAACTGGAAGCATCCCGAATGATGGGGTGGGGAATAGCGGACTGTCCTTGTTGTGGCCTTGTGGCACATGCGGGCCGATGAATGTTCGTCCCTTCTTTTCTTTGCCCTTTGGACTTATGTGCGGAGATAGAACCGCATCTCTTTGTCGATACCAATTTGGTGCCGGTCGGTCATATCGGTGAGCACAGATTCTATTTGGTCCAAGGGGAAGGCTTGCTGCTGTAGCCTTGTGATGATCTGCTGGGACGTCATAGGACTTTCTGTCAAAAGAGCCGCTATGGCGTCGGTCAGCGTCTTTTGTCCGTTATGCTGTGAGGCTTTGCGATGCTCGATGCATAGGTCGCAACAGTTGCACGGCGTGCTGTCGGTCTCGCCGAAATAGGAGAGCAACAGCTGGCTGCGACAGCCTTCTCGTGCGCCGATATATTCGGTCATGGCCTTCAGCCGTTGCTCGGCGGCTTGACGCAGTTGTCGATAGCTTTTTTCGTTGAGGAAGAGGCTCTCTGGTGCCACGCGTGGAGAAGAGAAACAGATGGCGGTCCCCTTGACACGTGGGAGATAGTCTACAATATTAATGATGTCGAGATGCTTGAGGGTCTTCACGATGTCGTCTTCTTTCAGGTAGCACCGACGGGCTATTTCGGCCTCGTTGATGGGCATGAAGTCGGAAAAGAGGCCTCCGTAGAGTTTGAAGATGGTTTGCAACACAAAGTCCTGTTGTGGATGACGCAGCTGGTAGCGATAGATTTCGTCGCGCGAGATGGGTATATGCAGGCGGGAGCGCATGCTGTCCTCGGGCGGGAGGGAGATGACGCCGTTGCGTTCGAGATGCTGCATGGCGTTGTAGAGCTGGCTGGCCCGCAGGTTATAGGTGTTGCAGATTTTGTTGACATCCAGTTCGAAGAGGCTGCCTTCGCCGCCGCCCATGGGCAAGCGGTAGAAGTTGCAGAGCCCGTTGTAGATGTTGCGTATGAAGGCAATCGGTGGAAACTTCTCGTCCAGCGACTGATGCAATTGCTCTATATCCTGCGGGGTGTAGAAGAGAGCGCAGTAGGCCCGTTTGCCGTCGCGTCCGGCCCGTCCGGCTTCTTGGAAGTAGGCCTCTGGCGAGTCGGGTGGGTCGAGGTGTGCCACAAAGCGCACATCGCTCTTGTCGATGCCCATGCCGAAGGCATTGGTAGCTACGATGACGCGTACACGTCCCTCGCTCCATAGCTGCTGGCAAAGGTCGCGTTCGCGCTGCGTGCGTCCGGCATGGTAGTATTCTGTGGCTACGCCATGTCCTCTCAGTGTCATGGCCACTTCGTAGGCCCTCCGTCGGCTGCGTACATAGACGATGCCTGTGCCGGGTACGTTGCTGATGAGCCGCAATAGCCGTCCTATCTTGTCTTGCTCTTCTTGCACGATGTAGGCAAGATTAGCGCGACGAAAGCTGGCGACAAACTGCCGATGGTCGGCCCTGAAGGAGAGTGTTCTTTTGATGTCGTCCACCACCGTGTGGGTGGCTGTTGCTGTCAGTGCAAGGCACGGAGCTTCGGGGTGATATTGCCTTACGTTGACCACCTCCAGATAGGTGGGACGGAAGTCGTTGCCCCACTGAGAGATGCAATGTGCCTCGTCGATGGTGAAGAGGCTCACCTTCATACGGCGCAGGTGCTCTATGAAGACGCGCTGTTGCAGGCGTTCGGGCGAGACATAGAGCAGTTTCAGCCCTCCGTGAATGCTGTTCTGGAGTACAATCTCTTGTTCCTGCTGTGTCATGCCGCTGGTGAGGCAGGCGGCCTTGATGTGGCGGTCGTTGAGGTTCTGCACCTGGTCTTTCATCAGTGCTATAAGCGGCGAGACAACGATGGTAAGGCCATCTAAAACCAACGCGGGCACCTGATAGCAGATTGACTTGCCCCCACCGGTAGGAAGCAGGGCAAGGGTGTCGCGACCGTCGAGTACGGAGTCTATGATGTCCGACTGTAGTGGGCGGAAACTATCGTAGCCCCAATATTTTTTCAGTACTTCGCTGGGCGTCACGTAGAAGGTCTTTTGGCAATTTGTGTCAGCAGACTGCTTTGCGAGGCACTGCTGATAGGGGTGTTTCGACTTTATCGAGTTTGAGGATTTGCGTCAGCAACCTGTGGTGCGGTCTCCCGATGGTCACGAGATGAGTGGGGGAGGGGCAAATCGGGAGAGCAGGCGGAAAAGATGGATAGAAAGGAGAACAAAAACGTAGAGACGTTTCTCACTTCGGGCTATGGGCTATCGTATCAGCGTGAGCACTCCCTTCATTTCTGCCACATCGCTGGTGTTGGCCCGTCGATAGCGACAGATATACACGTAGGTGCCTTGAGGACAATCTTTGCCTTTGTGGGTGCCATCCCATACGAAATGCGGATCTTCCGATTCAAACACCAGTTTGCCTTCGCGTGTATAGATATATACCGAGAAATATTCTACCTCGTTGATTGTCTGTATGCGGAAGGTGCTGTTTTCGGCTCGGTTCGGGGTGAAGATGTTAGGCGCCCATGAGGCAAACCGCTGAATGGGGACGCGGAAGGCGGTGTCGACATAGCATCCTATCGCGTTGGATGTACGCATGACAATCTCGGTGGAGTCGTAGCGCAGGTTGAAGAAGCGGTGGGTGATGGATTTGCCTTCGCCGGTCTCGCCCAAGCCGAATGACCAATAGGTGCTGACGCTGTTGGAAGAGATGTCTTCGAGGTGTAGCTGAGGGTCTTCGGGGTCTATGAAACGTGGCGACATTTTGATGGAGGGGATGGGCACCTCAAAGGGCTCTATGGTGACGTATTGGGTCTCACCAGCGCATCCATTGGTGCCGTAAGGGGTGCAGGCGTAGATGGTGCTTGTGGTGGGTTTGACGACGAGGGTGCCGGTCAGTTGCATCTGACCGAGCATGGTGTCGATAGGTATGGCGTTCCACTCGTAGTGGTCGGCTTTGCCCGCAATGAGGATAGCCGAGTCTCCCATGCAGATTTTGCCATCGGCAGGCATCGAGGTGAGTGTGTTCTGCATGATGTAAACGCGTGCGCTGTCCCATGCTATACAGCCTTGCGCATTCTTGATTTTCAAGAAGTAAAGGGCCGAGTTGGAATAGGGCTTTATGCGTAGGCGCGAACCATAGGCGAGTGGGAATCCATCATCATGGTGGTGCTCGAACCAGCTGTAGCTCACTCCGTTGATGACGGGCTCCATCTTGATGTTAATCGAGTCGCCCGGACAGGCAATGCTGTCGCCCGTGAGCGTCATTTTGTCGGGGAGAAAGACATAAACGGTGTCGAAGGCCTGGATGGTGTCGTTGTGTGTTGTGAAGGTGGTGTCGTAGTGGGTAGAATAGGTGGTGTCGTGTATAGTAGAGAAGGTGGTGTCTTCGGGTGCGTTGATAATTGTGTCGTATCGGATGGAGGTAATCGTATCGATAATCGAAACAATGGTGGTGTCGGGCATTTGAAACACCACTTGCAACGTGACGGGATTCACGGCGCTGTCGAACTGACGGTAGATGGTGATTTGGTCGCCCAGTGCATAACCATATATATTGGTGTCGTTAAAGACCCACTGACGTGCGATGATACGGTCGCGTTGTGTGTTGTCCTGCAGCGTAACCACATCGCCCAAGCACACTTCATGTTGCGAAACACTTAGTTGGACCGATGGTGCCACCTGAGCGTTCAAAGTGCTCAAGAAGAGTAGCAACGTTATGATTGGCAGTATTTTTAGTCTCATTATCGTCACTCGTTTATTGATTGATGCCACTGAGGGCCTATAAATCATTCTAATCTGCAAAGATAGTTTTTTTTTTTGAAACAGACGAAAAAGAGTTGTCCGTAGCGGCGATACCTTTTAGCGGGTTTGTTTTATCGGGGTCGTTTCTTGATAATAGAACCTGTTTTTTGCACCCTTTTTTACATCTGTGTCGTTTTTTCCAGGGTTGCATTTTTGACAATGGAACCCGTCTTGAGACTGGCTGCTAAAAAACAATGCGGGAAATCAATCTTCCTCCCCAAAAACAGACAGGCACCTCAAAATCGAAACGGATGAACAATGCTTTAGAAACAACGAAGACTAACTACTCGTAATCACATTGAACAGTCTGTCTGAAAAATCGAATCGGAAGCCACCTCAGACGTGAATGACGTATGTTAAAAAAAAACGATGCGACATGGATATGCAACGAAAAAAAAAGCGAGATGGCTGCTGGCCATCTCGCTTTTCTGTTAGCGATAAAACTAATTGAATCCGTTGGTCTCGTTTTCCTCTTCGGTTGCGAAATCGATTCCGTTGGAGTGCGATTATCGTTTCATGTATCGTATTGAGTCGAACACCGAGACATCGGATGGGGAAGGATTATTCGCTTTTTTTGTCGAGTTGCTCGTTGAGGAGGCTGCCGAAGACGTCGCCGAGAGTGGTTTTTTCCAACTGCTCGTTGATTTTCTTGACGGTCTTCTTGGTGTCGCGACCTTTCTTGCTTTCATCGTTTTCGGCTTTGGCATGGTTGTCTTCCTCGGCATCCTGGAAGGTGCGGGTGTGGGAGACGACGATGCGCTTCATCTCTTTGGAGAACTCGGTGACTTTGAAGTCGAGGGTCTCGTCGAGACGGGCCTTGGTCTTGTCAGCTTTCTCGAGGTTGCGGGTGTAGGCGAAAGCCTCCACGCCGTAGGGCAGTGTGACGACTGCGCCCTTGTCGTTGATAGAGGTGATAGTGCCTTGGTGGACAGAACCCACGGGGAACACGGTCTCGTAGACATCCCACGGATTCTCTTCGAGCTGCTTGTGGCCAAGGCTGAGGCGACGCTGTTCGGGTTCCACTTCGAGGACCACCACATCGATTTTCTCTCCAATCTTGGTGAACTCGGCGGGGTGTTTGATTTTCTTGCTCCAGCTGAGGTCGCTGATGTGGATGAGACCGTCGACGCCTTCTTCGAGTTCGACGAAGATGCCGAAGTTGGTGAAGTTACGCACGGTAGCGGTGTGCTTGCTGCCAACGGGATATTTCTCAGCGATATTGAGCCACGGGTCGGGCATGAGCTGCTTGATGCCGAGGCTCATCTTATGCTCGTCGCGACGGAGGCTGAGGATGACGGCTTCCACTTCCTGACCGACATGGAGGAAGTCCTGAGCACTGCGGAGGTGCTGGCTCCAGCTCATCTCGCTGACGTGGATCAGACCCTCGACGCCGGGGATGATCTCGACAAATGCGCCATAGTCGGCGATGACGACAACCTTACCCTTGACGTGGTCGCCCTCTTTCAGGTTAGGATCGAGTTTGGACCAAGGATGAGGAGTGAGCTGCTTGAGGCCGAGTTGGATGCGACGTTTGGCCTCGTCGAAGTCGAGGATGACGACATTGATCTTGTCGTCCACCTTGACCACCTCTTCGGGATGGCTGATGCGGCCCCAGCTGAGGTCGGTGATATGGATGAGACCGTCTACGCCGCCGAGGTCGACTAACACGCCGTAAGCGGTGATGTTATTGACAGTGCCTTCGAGCACCTGACCTTTCTCGAGTTTGGAGATAATCTCAGTCTTCTGAGCTTCGATTTCGTCCTCGATGAGGGCTTTGTGGCTGACGACGACATTCTTGTATTCGTGGTTGATTTTCACAACCTTGAATTCCATCTCTTTGTCCACGTATACGTCGTAGTCCTTGATGGGACGTACGTCGATCTGGCTACCGGGCAGGAAGGCTTCGATATTGTCGTAGATGGTGACAATCAAGCCACCTTTCGTGCGGCTCTTGACGTAGCCCTTGATGATTTCCTGGTTTTCGTAGGCTTGGTTGACACGCTCC
>JAFUVR010000057.1 GCA_017477485.1 Bacteroidales bacterium
GGGCCCCGCCACAAGCTGCGGGAAGAAGGTGGTGTAGAAACCGAAGTCGAGGAGGTTTCCGGCATGTCGTACCTTGCCCTTATAGACATCCACAATATAGCTGATATTCTGGAAGGTAAAGAAGGAGATGCCTACAGGAAGCAAGATGACGGAAGCGTCGAAACGCGATGTGGCCGTGAAATGATTGCTCCATTGGGCCAGCATGTTGACCACATGGACGTCGGAGTGGGTGATGGTATTGTAGATGTCGGTGAAGAAATAGGCATACTTGAAATAGAAAAGCACTGCAAGGTTGATGACCACGCCGAGGATCATCAGCGCTTTGCGACGGCCCTGTTTGGCGCCGGAGGCAGCCATGCGGTCAAAAGCAATGCCCAAAGCCCATCCGAGGAATGTGGAGAGGATGAGTAGCAGGACGAAAAGTCCCGAAGTCTTATAGTAGAAGAGGAGGCTGACAAAAAAGAGGTAGCCATTGCGCACCAGACGTCGCCGCTTGGTCATGGGACGCGACGAGGCAAGCTGACCATCCTTGCGACTCATCGGCAACCCCACAATACAAGCATAGACGGCGAAGACCACAAGGAAGAAGGCCCAGAAGTTGAACTGGGTGAAGAGCAGGGGTTTCGAAGCGTCAAAGGAGAAGATACTAATAAGATATGAAAGGATATGATCCATCATGGTTGGTTTCGGTTGTTGCGTTGGAGGATGAGGTTGGCTGTGGCACAGCAGAGAGTGTAGTGTCGGGCTGACGCAAGATTTTGTTGGGCTTGGGATGGCTGTCGGCGGGGGTAGCAGCTTGAGACTGTGGAAGCGGGTCGGTGGCGTCGATAGGCGTCATGTGATAGGCCTCGACAAGGGCATTGTAGAGCATATCGCCAAGGAGCGAGTATCCGGCAGGGGTAAAATGCACATGGTCACGCTGAGCAAGGCCCGCTTTTTTCCACTGCTGCATAGACCTCAGTCCACCCATGATTTCGAACTGGTCCCACACGGCACCTCCCGTATCGTGGGCAAGGCGATAGAAGACATCGCGTGCCAGTGCGCCGTTCTCGTTCACGCGGTAACGGCGTCTGCGTCCGCGTCCCGATGAACGGAAGGAGTCGTTGTTGGTGATGAAGACGAAAGCACAGTTAGGTCGGACGTTGCGTATGGTGTGCACCAGATTCATATATCGGTTGTAGAACACGGTGGTGTCGAAATTGGGTCCTGACGCATCGTTGATGCCGATGCCGAAGATGACGAGGTCGGGGCTCAATAGCCTCAAGTCGTCAGCAAAACGAGAGCATTTAGCATAGTCGGCCAGCGATGCACCATTGACGCCGATGGAGTGGTAGGAGAATCCGGATTGGCGGTTGCCCAGATAGACGCCCGTCAATGTGAAACTGGACCCTTGTGTGCAAGGAATCACGACTTGGAGCGAGTCGGTAGGTTCGGAGAGGTTAAAAATGAAGCGATGCGTAGGCTTGTCGATATAAGAAGGCGGTATCTCGCGTCCGGCAATACTGAGCAGGGGGATGATATTGCTGTCTGACTGGCCGAGGACCACCACGTGGCGTGTAGCATAGTCGATGTGCGTGTGTCGGAGCACGATATCAACATGAGTGGTAATATCGTGGGCTGTGATGGCGATGCCACAGAGACCGAGTTCGTGGGCAGGTACGGCATGCACGCAGCGCGTCAGTTCTACTTTTTCGGGACAGTGCACTATATAGTCGGGCGGGTTGTTGCACTTGGCTGCCGCAGAATAGGGGAAGAGCATACCCCTGTCGGCCACGAGGTCTGGCAACTCACTCATCAGGTTGTAGCGCACCCTGTTGGGGAATGTGCCGCCCTGGACGTGCGAACTGCCTATGTGGATAATGTTGACATTGCCCTGCATGGCGTCGACGACCCGATACCACTTGCGGAAGAAATGGCGCAGGTAGGGGGATGCCGTGTCGAAGTGCAGATGGTTGGCATCATAGCGCACGAAGGGGTAATCCCTTGGGATATCGACAAGTTGTTGTGCCGGGAGGTAGCCCACGGCAACAATAATCATAAGTATAAGGACAGAGGCAAGGCGTTTCATTGATGTTGCGTATTGGTGATGGAGGCAGCGCTCAGTGTGTCAGCCTCTATGGCAGCCCTCTGCTCATCCTGACGCTTGCGCACAAGGTAATAGTCGTAGGCGATGGAAAAGGCCCGCGCAATGCGGTCGCCCATGATGTCGGCACCTTTCTGGCTGTAGTGGATGTAGTCGGGTCCGGCCAGACCTTTGTCTACCCACACCGGCATAGAGTTCTTTCCACCCATGGCGTCGTAGAGACTCCAGAAGGCGGCACCATGAGCCAAGACGCTGTCACGCAATCCGTCGACGATGTTGGGCAGGTAGGGGTAGGTGACATATTCACCGTTGACGGTAGTGCTCATGTCGGATGGGCCGATGAAGAGCACCTGGGCTTGGGGGCAGGTCTGCCGGACACGGTCTATCTGTTTGCCTATCGAGGCCGCATAGGTTGCCAGAGCTTTTTCGCCCTTAATATAGGGCACCGAATTGCCACCAAACTGCAAGATAATCAGGGCGACATCCATTTTTGAGTAGGCCTCGGCCAGCTCGGCGGCATTGACCATGGTGAACTGTTGGCCCGAGCATCCGCGCATCGGGATATTGTCTACGGCCACGCCAGGCCCATTGTCGACCATCATACCATAGAGGTCGGCATGGCCCGTTACGGTGAGGGTGAAGAGAGGCACCGCGCTATCGGTATGCCACGATAGGCACTGCACCCCGTGTCTACTACATGTCTGTGTTGCATTATGAATGCCGCGGGCGGTGGCAGTGCATGACAAGGAGTCACCATGATTGTTGAGCAACAGCTTGAAAGAAGAAAACCTCATCAGGGCACTATCGGCGCCACGCGACGATGTGGCCGAGAAACGAGCCGTAGCCTCACCATCGAGAATGTGGACATTCATCAAAGGGCCGTAGTGGCCATCGTTTCGCTCTGTCTCGCCATAGGGGGCACGATGGTCAAGACTGCCCGAAGCGCTATGCACCACAGAAAGCGAACGGATGACCGGCTGGAAGTTGAGCATTCCCGGTCCTCCGCCACCAAAGGTTTGCTGCATATATGCTCGGAGCCTGTTGGTCAGCCGGTCCATCTCCAGTTGTGAGTCGCCATAGTGGAGGATGCGCACCGTGCGACCCTCGCTCTCGGCAGTCGCCAGAAGATCGAAGAACGGCATCACAAAGTCGGCATCATCCTGAGGGAACCAGAATCGCAACTCGCCTTCCTCCATACGTCTCCGATAGAAATCAACAGTATCCTGTAGGCCTTGCAAGATGCGCTGGTTCTCAGCGTCGCGGAGCGCCTGTTGTTCCAAAAAAGCTTGAAGGTCCAGTTCTTCTTTGGGGACGATGATTTTTTCTACCGTAGGGAAATGTAGTTCCATGCCTGCCACCCTGAGCCCATCCTTAGGGAAAACGATGGCGATCAGCGTCAGCATGGCAATGGCTGAGGCAATGAAAAGGAGTATCTTGAATGGTTTCATCGGAGAGAGGTAGGATTAGGTAAGCAACTGCAAAGGTATGTAGTTTTTCAGTACCAGGAACAGGACCTGTATCAACGGGAGGATTGGCTGTACGAAATGGCGTCGGGGTTGTACGAAAAGCCATACAGAGGGCTGGCTGCCGAGGGGTGCCCTACGTTGGAACGGAGCACGAAGCCAATGAGGCAAGGGCCTGCAACCCCATGTCGGGAGATGCGGAAATGACCCACAAGCGACGTGGTGTCGCCAGCTGGCAGACAGAAAGCCGACGAGTCGACGACCAGCGGCTGACGCCGTTGCTCATAGCGATAGAAGACCCCGACCAGTAGCGAGTCACTCTGGCCCGAAGAGATAGCGTAAGGATAGGGATTGTAGGCCTTCAGCGGGACCCTCCACAAACTGTCGCCCACCGTCAATGCCGTTGCATTGGTATCCAGCCATAGCTGCACTTCTCTCACCGCACGGTAGTCGTCCTGCACACTGTAGTGGAAGGTTTTACCATTGGCGAGTTTGAGGTGGGTAGTGGTGTTGGGGCGGTCATGGATTTCACGTATTATGCTGCGTCCGTAAAGACGTCGATCATCCTGCCAGATGTCCCACTGGTTGCGATGGTCGTAGAACACCGACTGACAATAGCATTCCCGCCGTGTATAATAGGCGTACTTTGCAGCCATGGAATAGTTGGAAAAAAGCACAGGACGGCCATCGGCAACACTTGCTATCCTGCCGTAGCTCTCTGCATTATCCCATAGCTGCCCCTTAAGATGCATCGGGTTTATTGCCACCACAAGACGCACAATCAGAAAAAGGGCTGCCGAGGCGACATACACCGTTCGCAGGTAGCGGCTGTTCTGTTCGGACTGTAAACGGTGCATAAGAAGCACTACAAGACCTATGGCGACGGGAAGAAGCCACTGCGCTTGGGTGCTGCCCCGCCACGATGCCACAAAAAAGAAGACCACAAATCCACCGACCAGCCATCTCATGCTCCGCAGCCATTCGCGATCATCGTCATTGCCCGTACGATGGAAAAAACTCTTTCCGTAGTGCCACACCAATAGTGGGTTGAAAAACAGGAGGAGGTTGAGACAGAACATCAGGGGGTTCTCGATATCAAAACCTTTGTGGCGCTGTCCGAGATGGTAGACCAGCGAGGTCCATCCGTGTTGGTATTGCCACAGCAAGTGAGGGACAAAGAGCACGGCAGCCACCATGAGGGCCAAATACAAATGCCACGACCGCAACAGGCGAGGATTGGAAATAAGGACCAAGGCAACGACAAGCGCACCATGATATTTGCTGTAGGCCAGCAGAGCCATGGCGAGTCCCATTATGAGGGCAATGCCTACGGAACTACGCTGGAGCATACGCTTATAGCTCCACAAGAAGAGCACAGAGAAACAGAGCAACGGCGCATCGGGCAAGACCAACAACCCATAGAGCTGCAAGGCCGGCATGGCAAAACAAAGGGCAGCAAAGAATAGCACATGGCGATAGGTGGTCTTGCGCGGACGCACCAGCGTCCATAGCAACCATAGATAGAACGGCTGCAAAAGCAAGGCGGCGAACCTGACGCCCAGGGTGCCCCCCATCCATTGCGTGAACCATATCAGTAAGGCCACCATGGGGGGATGGTCGTGATAGCCCCATTCAAGGGTTCCTCCATCGTGCATGGCCCACGTCCAGTAGTAAGCCTCGTCGTCGGCCAACTCGGTGAAAGCACCTTGCAAAACATTTACCACCCACCATGCTATCAGCAAGATGAGTAGTAATGCATTGGGTGACAGTCTGTCCTTCACTTCAAAAAACAATTAAACGAAGTTACGGCACAATAATGGTGTCTTACTACTCTTTAGCGACTTCTTTAAGCCTCTTCTCCAACTCGTCGATGCGACGAACAAGGGCATCCATATCGCGGGTATAGACGTAGTTGCGTCGCTGTTTGGCTCCGTCGATAGCGGGCGAGCCCAGCAGGATACTACCGCTCTTAGCATTGCGTGTGACACCGCTTTGGGCAGCAATCGTCACGTGGTCGCCCACCTCAATATGGCCCACGATACCCACCTGTCCGGCTATGATACAACTCTCCCCTACCTTGCCGCTGCCGGCCATGCCGCTCTGAGAGGCCATGACCGTGTTCCGACCAACGACGACATTATGTGCCAGTTGGCACAGGTTGTCGATCTTAACGCCTTTACGAATAAAGGTACTTCCCATCGTGGCACGGTCGATACATGTATTGGCACCAATCTCCACATCATCCTCGATTACCACGTTGCCTATCTGGTCGATTTTATCATAGGTTCCGTCGTCTTTGGGAGCAAACCCGAATCCGTCGGCACCCACCACGACGCCCGAGTGGAGGATGCAGTTGCGTCCGACGCGTGTGTCCTGATAGAGTTTCACACCGGCATACAAGGTCGTATTGTCGCCAATCTCACAACGGTCGCCGATGTAGACCTGAGGATAGATCTTCACATTGTTGCCTATCTTCACATGACGGCCTATGACGGCATACTCTCCCACATAGCAGTCCTTGCCAAGTTTCGAATGTCGTCCCACACTGCTGCGCCATGAACGACCCTTGGGAGGCTTGGAGAGATTGTTGAAAGTCTTGAGAAGGATAGCCACGCAAAGGTAGGGATTGTCGACCCTTATAAGCGTCGAAGAGACAGGATGTTCCGGCACGAAGTCCTTCCTCACGATGATGGCCGAGGCTTTCTTCTCGTAGATATAGTGCGTATATTTGGGATTAGCCAAGAAGGTGATGCCACCCTCCTCGCCTTCCTCTATTTTGCACGGCTTCCAGATGAGCACATTCTCGTCGCCCTCGACGGTGCCTTTCAGGATTTTTGCTATTTCTTTTGCTGTGAATTGCATGGCTCGACGTTTTTTTTTGAAAAAAAGGGGTTCTGTGGTTTTTGCTGTTACTTGCTACAAATTATCAGTAATCAGAATTTCATCATATTCGCCTTGACCGATTGGTCTTTTTTTTGACGCTGGATAATCTTCGATGGGATAGGGTAATGAACGACTATGTGTTTTTTTGTTGAGGGCCGGCAGAGCATCTGCAGGCTACCATTCTTCATCCTCTTCATCGTTCCACTCAATAGTGCCGCGCTGATGCAGGATTTGCGGGTTTTCAAAATTCTCATCCGACTCGAAACTATCGCCATAGGTAACACGGCTGCCATTGACCGAGCGCAAAGGGTGTTCGCTATAGATACGATGTTGCTTGGAATCCCACACAAGGTCTTGCAGGTAGGTAGTGTCGTGCGACCGATAGTCAATCAGCACCACGCTGTCACGTGCCTCGATGAGGTTGCGGTCGTCATACGAGACCGCTTCCTTGGCTGTGAAAAAGGCCTTTGGACTTCTGTCGCTGTCAAAGAAAGTGATCTCCACCCCTTCGGGATAGACTGTCTTCGACTCGGGCTTACTGTACTTCAGGATCAGTGGAGCCTTCATCGTGAGCTGTAGGTCGCCTTTCTCACTCCTGACGATGTCGGCATGACGAATGCTCTGATCTGGCGGAACATCCTGCTGAAACATAGCAATCTGCTCCATCGAGTTGCCACAAGACGAGCATATAGATGCCATCGCTCCCATCAAAAACAGCAATAGGAGAGTCCCTGTACGGGGACTCTCCTTCGAAAGCATGATGGCAACGATGGAGCTTAAGACCATGATATAGACTATCGGGTTCTGACGATGGTGGTGGCACCAATCCACGAACCGACGGTATAAGACTGGCCATCGATGAGGTTGAGCATGAAGGCGTCGGTCTTCTTGGGGAAATAGCCAGAGAAGGTGCTCACCATCTTGCTGACTGTCTCGGCTGTTGCGTCAGAAACATCGTGCTTGGTGGCTTGGCGGGCCATGTCGACAGCAGCCCAGTAAACCGAACGGCCGTTGAGTCCGTCGTCAACCATGCGAGCACTCTGTGCATAGAGGTTGGCTATCTGGATATAAGGCTCACCCTTCGTGGGGTCGACCTCGGCGGCCTTATAGAACGAAGAACGGGCAGCGGCATAGGCTTTGCGAGCAGCCTGGCTGTGGCCCAAAAGGATATAGGCCTTGTAGAGGTCCTTGGTCTCGGTGAGGCCTTTCACGGCATCATTCAGATACTCTTCAGCTTTGGCGTACTGCTCTTTGCTGACGCTCATCTGTCCCATACGCATAGCAGTGGCCGGAGAAGGTTCGAGAGAATAGAGTTTTTCCGTGGCATCGAAGAAAAGCTGCTCCGTGGAGCATCCTTTTTTCATCATAATGCTGGTGATTTTCTTCAGCAGTTCGACATTCTCGGGGTCGGCCTCGAATTTTTTGGTATAGATGTTCACCAGTTCCTCGCATCCGGCATAGGGGGAGAAGGCATTCTCCACACCTGCAATATAACCCTCGATAAGTTTCATCTTGACGGAGTCGCCCGCATTAGCCAGCAACTGCTTGTCGAGGAGCTCGCTGGCAATGTCATAGTTATCCACGACCAGCGTGGGTTCGGCCTTACCGGCTCTCACATAGTTAATGGTGGTCTCCATGTATTTCACCACAAAGGCAGCCTCCAGATCGTTGCCGCCAATCTTGACAGCCTCACTGTAGAGACGATACACCTCGTCGAGAGCCTCGTCTTTGCGGAGGTCCCAGAGGTCCATGGCTTTCTTGGCAGTAACTTCGGCAGCCTCTCCGTAGTTGGCAATACGGGTGTCGTACATGGCCATCAGCTCGTTAATGTAGCCGTTGCGCTCTTCAGGAGTCTGCGACTGGTTGATGAGAGCCTTGAGGATTCTGTCGCCGTTCAGGTAGAGGTTCTTGCTCTGTTTGGGGCAGTTAGCCACAATCATCTTCCACTTGGGATAGGCCTCGAAGAGATAGCGTACATCTTTAGAACTTTTGTACTCTTTGATATCAGACTGATAGAGCGAGACGGTGGCAAGCATGTCCTGCTGCACCTCGGGAGTGCATCCCCAATTACGGGTTTGCGCATTGATGGCAGGTGTCATTACGACTACCATGGCCAAAGCGGTGAAAAAGTTGTGTCGTTTCATATCGTTGAGTTTTATTGTTTAGACTGTTATTATGTTAGTTTCTTTTGACATCCAAAACATTCTCTTCACTATGTTAAAAAGTGGTTAAAGACGTTTCTTATCATTCTTAGTTTTGGGACTCATGACCTTTTTGCAGAACCAATAAGATATGCTATCCGTAAGGCTTTATTTCTGTGTTATTCTGACTCTTCCCCAATCGGTTCAACTCGTAGGGCATGTTGCGTCCTTAGTTATACTTGCGTTTCACAAACCAGCGCTCGTTGCTGCTGAGCGAGAGTCCGATAGAAAGGACCTCGCTACACAGGAGGTCGCTGTCGCCAAAATTACTATAAGAAGCCGTCAGCACCAGTTTAGAGCGGCCTTTGCGCATGGGGAAGGTGATGCCTGCTGAGCAGCCCCACTCGTTGAGTGTCCAGTCGCCATTGGCCAGCGCAAGGTCCAATACGCCATGTTCGTAGTGCACGCCGCCCGTCAATCCCATGCGACCGATATAGTTGGAGGCCATCGGGTTGCCGAGCCAGCCACCACCCAGTGCCACACGATAATTGGAGCCATAGCGCAGTCCGTTGTCGCCAAAAATCGGATTCGCAATGCCCTCCTCATACTTCAGCCCGCTGTAGGGAGCATAGGCCATGTCGAGAGCCACCGTCCACCGGTCGTTGCGTTCGATGGCAAGGCCCAGGCCGACCCCGAGGGGCTGTTCGAGGTGGCTGTTGTATTCGCTGCTTGCTCCCCGGGCAGGGAAAATCGTGTCCAGCGTGTATTCTGCCGTCGTGGTACCCACGAAAGTGTATATGAGCGACTGGTCTTTGACGGTGAGGCGCTGTGGGAGCTGGATGCTGAGTCCGGCGGTCAGCGTGTAGTCGGCATTCAGTGGTTGCCGATATAGCAGGCCAAGGTCGAAGGTGAGGTTGCTGACACGGGTGTCTTTCTGACGACGCGTGTCTTGATAGTAGTTCTCATCGGAGGCCACGAAGTCGTAGGTGATGGCCTGCGACATTGCTCCGTAGAGGTAGTTCAGGTTGAAGCCCGCCTGCAACGATGGTTTGGCTGGGTCACCGCCAAGTATATTGAAGGCATTGCCCCAGATGAATTGCGAGACACCGCCCGATCCGTCATAGATATTTTTCACCTGTTCCGTGGTGCCGGGGATGCTCTGCGTTACGACGGTCTGATAGTTGGTGGAGCTGAAGGGAAGCAGGCCAAGTGAAGTCTTCCAGAATTTCGTGACGGGGAAAGCAATGGCTATCGACGAAAGACTGCCGTCAAAATCTTTGACCGACTGTCCCCCCGATGTGAGACGTGACGAATTAAGGTTCATTGATATGTCGAACACAAAACTCTCCATCTGCAAAGAGGCGTAGGAGGCCGGATTATAAGGATTGACGAAATTGCTGCCCGAACGGGTATATACCACGCCACCCATCGAGCTGGCCAGCGGGGTGGTCGAGATGCTGCTGCTCATACTAATGGCATACTGCGAGAAAGGCAGGTTGACGCCATTCTGGGCTGTTGCGGAGAGGGCTATCAAGGTGAGGAGTAGTGTGGCAAGTCGTCTCTTCATAGGTTTACATGGTTCGTTTGTTTCTTTCTGATTGGCTCATTCTTTTACAGCGATTCAGCATGAATCTCCGCCCTTCTGGCATCGGGAGAGGCCATGCCCGATGGCCATGAGTCCACGGAAGAGCAGGTCGTCCACATATCGGGCCTCTTTGAGCCCACCGCATACGAACATGCCCACACCGCCCGTATAGATTACGCACAAGTCGCTGCTCTGTCGGCGATAATAATCCACTATGCCACTCACAGCATAGCGTGTGCCACAGATGGCTCCGTCGAGCAGGGCTTCCGTGGTACTGCGTCCGAGAGGATGATAGTAGCCTTCGTAGTCGATGTCGGGCAGGGGCAGTCTGGCGGTGTGCTGATGCATGGCCAGCAGCTGTAACTCGGCACTGGGCAGGATGGCACCGCCGCGATAAATACCGTTAGAGTCTAC
>JAFUVR010000058.1 GCA_017477485.1 Bacteroidales bacterium
ATCATGTTTTCATCTCCTGCTATCCTTTCATGAACATCAGACTCATCGTTGTTGGCAAGACCGACGTCGACTACCTGCAAAAAGGCATCGACGAATACGTGAGTCGCCTCAAACACTATGTGCGTTTCGAACTCATCGTCATTCCCGCACTCAAGGACCAGCGCAACGCATCGCCCGATGAAGTCAAAGAACGCGAAGCCGTCCTCATCCTCAAACATCTCGACGGTTGCGACCGCATCGTGCTCCTCGACGAACACGGCCACCAGCACACCTCAAAAGCCTTTGCTCAATATCTGCAAAAAGCCATGAATGCCGGCACCCGCACCTTGGCCTTCGTAGTCGGCGGCGCCTTCGGATTCGCTCCATCGGTCTACGCCGCAGCCCACGACCAACTGTCGCTCTCCTCCATGACTTTCACCCACCAGATGATCCGTCTCCTTTTCACCGAACAACTCTATCGAGCTTTCACCATCCTCAAAGGCGAGAAATACCACAACGAATAACCCATCATCCGCTATCTCCAGACACCACTTCCACCTCCCCAATCCTTCCGACTATTCCTATTATCCCGATTATTCCGATTACTCAGACCATTCCGATTACTCCGACTACTCCGATTACTCCGATTATCCCGATTGTCTCACCCATCTTGATTACTCAGACCATTCTGATTATTCTGATTATCCCGATTGTCTCACCTATCCCGATTTCTCAGACCATTCTGATTATTCCGATTCCCTTCAACCCTCAAAAAAATACAATATGCAACTCAAACTTTCCTTTCAAGAAATAGAAAACATGATAGCCTCCAAGACAGGCAAACACTTGCCCATGACCTATGGTGGCACCCCTCATTCTGTTCGTATCAGTTATGATGTCAATGTCATCTTCAAAACCACCTCCGTGGGCCTCGACATCACCATCGACAGCATCGAGGGCGACAATATCTATCTCTCCTATGGTGGCGGCTCGGGTATCGAATTTATGGTTCGTACCGCCCTTAGCCACTACAAAGACCAGCCCGGAGCCGATATTATCGAACCGCTCGACGGTTCGCGCATCCTGCTACGCCTCGGCAAAAACCCACAGCTCGCCCAGCTCTTTGAGCGCATCACCTTGCAAGACATTCGTTTCGACGAACAAGGCGTGATGATCGATTTCGTCCCCAAAGGGCTCTAAAAGACTATCCCTTTCGGGATAATCCATTTTTTCAATCCTTTCCTTTTTTTTTGCTTCCATAGTTTTTTTACGACCTCCGGACCTTTGGATTCTCCGGTTTTCAGGAATCTTCTAAGTCTTTAGGATGCTTCGGCCTCGCCCCCCCCTCCCGGAATCGCCATGGCCGTCTAAACCTTTTGGCCCTTTCAGATTCCGGGTCCTACGGCCCCCTCTATACGCTCCGGTTAGCTGAATCCTCCAGCCCTTCAGACCATCCTAACGCTCCGAACCCTCAAGAATACAATAAAAGAGGCCCCGACACAATCGTCGGGGCCTCTTGTTCTTTAGCCGCTTGGCTCACGTCATGTTATTTGTTTGAAGCAGGCGTGTTGGGAGCCTTGCTCACGGGTTTCGAGATGCTTTCGCGCATATCTGTGTCGGCTTGGATGTTCTTCATGCGATAGTAATCCATGATGCCCAGATTGCCGCTGCGGAAGGCATCGGCCATGGCTTTGGGAACCTCGGCCTCGGCTTCGATGACGCGTGCACGGGCTTCCTGTGCCTTGGCCTTCATCTCCTGCTCCTGGGCCACTGCCATGGCACGACGCTCCTCGGCCTTGGCCTGGGCTATGTTCTTGTCGGCATTGGCTTGGTCCATCTGCAGCTGGGCTCCGATATTCTTTCCGACGTCAATGTCGGCAATGTCGATAGAGAGTATCTCAAAAGCTGTTCCGCTGTCCAACCCCTTGGAAAGTACCAACTTGGAAATGCTATCGGGATTTTCGAGTACCTGCTTGTGCGTGACAGCCGAGCCTATGGAGGTAACGATGCCTTCGCCCACGCGGGCCAGGATAGTCTCCTCGCCGGCTCCGCCCACGAGCTGTTTGATGTTGGTGCGAACCGTTACGCGTGCCTTGGCAATCAGCTGGATGCCGTCTTTGGCCACGGCAGCCACCGGCGGCGTGTCAATCACTTTGGGATTGACAGAGGTCTTCACAGCGTCAAGTACGTCGCGGCCAGCAAGGTCGATGGCCGTGGCGGTCTTGAAATCGAGATTCATGTTGGCCTTGTCGGCAGAAATCAGCGCATTGACCACCGAGCCGACGCGTCCGCCAGCCAGATAGTGTGCCTCCAACTCGTTCTGCGAGAGCTTCAGACCTGCCTTAGAGGCCGAAATCATGTTGTTGATGATCACTGTGGGCGGCACCTTGCGGAAGCGCATGAAACACAGCTGGATGATGGAAGTGTGTACGCCCGATATCAGCGCCTGAAACCAGATGCCGACGGGAAACAGGTAGATGAACAGGATGAACCCGATAACTACAATAGCTACTAATACGATTGTTTCCATGATAGGTGTTTAATGTTGATGATTGATGTTTATTTTGTTTTTGTTTTATATTTTTTCTTGAAAAACTCTGTGGTCTCTTTTTTGAAATCTCTGTGGGTTCCTTTTTGAAAACTCTGTGGGTTCCTTTTTGAAAACTCTGTGGTCTCCTTTTGAAATACTATTGTGGGCTCCTTTTCTAAAAAAAAGACACGATAGGGCTCCTCATTCTTTTTTGCGAAATTAGGTCGTCTCTTTGCGTCGCTACTCTTTATTCGGTTTCGGTGTGGTCAGCAACAAGGTGGTAGGGCCTATTCCGCTTCTGTTTCTTTTGATAGATATGGAGTAGGAAATGTGTTGAGGCGGTTATTCGGCGTCTGGTGAAGCCTGAAAACGGTCGTCGTTCACCTCCCTCACGTCGATACGATAGCCTTCCACGGCTACGACTTCTATCTGGCGGTCAGGGTCGATAAATTTGTTGATGGCGTGCACCTCTACCTGTTCTCCGTCTATTAAGGCTTTCCCCGTGGGGGCAAGACGGGCTATGGTTACGCCGCGGGCTCCTACCGCTATGGCGGTCTGGTCTATTTGATTGACTTTGCTGTCCGACTCCTCGTTGAGCGAGAACCGATTCCATGTGCGTGACTTCAAAAACACTGCCATAAGCACTATGCAAACCGCGATGGAGCCAATCAGCACCCACGAGCCTGCTGCACTGCCGTACTGGGCGTAGGTCTGCCATGTGCCAAGCCCTATCAGTAGTATGCCAAACACGCCAGCTATGCCACCCGGTAGCGCCACCACCTCGAGGGTCAGCAGCAAAAGACCGACAAACAGGACGATAATAATAAAACTTAACGACATATCTTTTTTTGTTTAAGGTGTGTTCCTAATGTATGTTTAATCTTTTTCCTTCTTTTATTAGGATTGTGTTCCTAATATTTGTTTCAGGTGTGTCCCCTAATATAAGATGGATGCCCCTAAGTTAGGTTTATGGTGTGTTTTCTTTTTTAGGAGTTGTGCTCTTATATATAGGTTATTAGAATGAAGTCCTATTTGTTTCGTCCTCTCTTCAGGACGTTCTTCTGAGGCCTCTTTTTTGGGAGGATAATATTATCTTTGTTTGCGATGTGTTCTTTGCAGTAGTGTGTTTCTTCTGTCCTTGTTCATTGAAAACGTCTCTCTGTTTTTTTTGATGCGATGATGATTTATGGCTTACGAAGGGTGTTGATGTCACCCATGGGTCATCCTTCTATCAGTTCGCTCGACAGCTGTTTGTTGAGCAGCGCCTTGTGCATGGGCATCAGCTCGGAGTAGCCTCCCGTCTTGACGGTGCATTTGCCGCGGCAATGCACTATGATGGCGCATTGCTCGGCCTGCTGCGTCGTGTGGCGGCAGATGTCCACGAGGGCTTTGATGACGTAGTCGAAGGTGTGCACATCGTCGTTGTGCAGGACGATATGGCAGCCGTTGTCTTCCAGCACCTCGCTGTTGCCTTGTGGGTTTTGTTGCTCCTTGTATTGTTCCATAACGCTGGAGTGTGTGTTTATTTCTCGTCGATTAGGGCAACAGCCTGTGCCGAGATGCCCTCTTCGCGTCCTTCGAAGCCGAGATGTTCGGTGGTGGTGGCTTTGACCGATACTTTTTTTATGTCTATGCCCATCACCTCGGCCAGTGTGGCTCGCATGTCCTCTATATGGGGCGCCAGTTTGGGCCGTTGGGCCGCCACAATGCTGTCCACATTGACTATCGTATATCCCTCATGCTCCAGCAATCGGCACACGTGGCCCAGCAGCACTTTGCTGTCGATGCCCTTGTAGGCTGCGTCGGTGTCGGGGAAGTGCTTGCCGATGTCGCCCAGTGCCGCGGCTCCCAGCAGGGCGTCGCAGATGGCATGTATCAGCACGTCGGCGTCGCTATGGCCTACGAGGCCTTTGCTATGCGCTATGCGTATGCCGCCGATCCACAAGGGCAGCCCTTCTTGAAGGCGATGTACGTCGTAGCCTATTCCGATACGCATGATGCAGGGGGATTACAGATTGATGGATGAGGACTCTCCCTCTTTGGATGACGACAGCGAACCGCGTGCAAAGTCGACGGAGAGCGAGATCCGGACGGTGTTGGACAGGGGGTTGGTGCTGAACTTGGTGGTAGGCACCAGATAGGAGAGGTCTATGGTGAAGACGTTGTAGCGGATGCCGGCACCTACGGTGAGATAGCGTCGTCCGCCCTTGTTGGCGTGCTCGTAGAAGTAGCCCGCTCGGGCGGCAAAGGTGTGGTTGTACCAGTATTCGGCACCCACGGAGAACTGCAACTCTTGCAGCTTCTCTTTCATCCCGCCAGGAGCATCATAGAGGGCTTGGAGTGCGCCCTGCACTGATCCGGTGTTGGTGTAGTCGTTGTAGCGCCGTGTGTAGTCGGCGGTACTCTCGCCATCTTCTTTCACGGGCGGCGTAGGGACCAGCAACTTATTGATGTCGAGCATGGCACTCACTTGGTTGTAGCTGTCTATGTCCATCGTATAGCGTCCGCCCAGACGCAGGTTGGCAGGCAGGAATTCTTTACGTGTGTCGTCGTCAGAGTAGGAAAGTTTGGCTCCAAGGTTGCTGATCAGCAGGCCGAGGGCAAACTCTTTGCCGTTGGTCATCTTCTCTTGATAGTAGACGCCAAAGTCTGCGGCTATGCTGTTGGCGGCTTTGGTGCTCTGGTTGTCAACATCCTGTCCGTTGGTCAGGTCGGAGTGGTTCCAGCGTCCTGTGGCTGCGATGGAGAAGTTGTCGCCCAAGCGCATGGCATAGGTGCCGTCAAGGGCAAACTCGTTGGGATGCATGTTGCCCTGCGAGTCGCCAAACTCGTTGGTGCTCTCTATGTCGCCCAGCGAGAAGTAGGTGAGCGAGAGTGCGAGGGTGCTGCGTTTGTTGATCTGGCCGTAGCCGCCTAAATAGATGAGGTTCATATCGCCTACTCCGAGGTTGCGAAGCCACGGCGTGTAGGTGGTGCTCAGTCCGAAGGAGTTCTCGATGAAGGCATACTTGGCCCCGTTCCAATGCGATGAATAGGCGTCGGGACGGGTGGCTACGCCCACGTCGCCCATACCGCCGGCACGTGCGTCGGGAGCTATGAGCAGGATGGGCATTCCTGTGGAAATGTAGTTTTTGCCTGTCTGTCCTGTCTCACTCACCTGTGCTTGTGCGATTTGTGTGAAGAGAAGTATGAGCAGCAGGACGAAAGATGATGTACGTGTGTGTTGTGTTTTCATCTGTCTGTTGATGCTTGTAGTGGGTCTTGTTTCGTGGTGTATATTTTAAGGTAGGTATCTGTTAAAACGAAGCCATACCTTGTTTTATTGTATTTTAACGATCTTGGTCTGCTCGACATATTGCTCGCCGTCGGCACCAGTCAGTTGTAAACGTGCTATGTATATGCCGTTGGACAGGCGTGCTCCTGTGGCTGTGGTGAAATCCCACTCGATGGGGCCCACGACGTATGAGTTGTCGGATATCGCGGGTTGAAGGTAGCGCACCTGCTGTCCTCGGTGGTCGAAGATGAAGATTTCGGCTTTGGCTATCTGTCCCCGCATGTTGTGCTCTATGCGTAGACGTGTCCTGTCGGAGGCCGGGTTGGGATAGCTCTGGAAGAGTGTCACGACGGGACTGCTCTTGCGGTGTACATAGAATGTGAGGATGGCTTCGCCCGAGTAGTTATAGATATTCCATGCTTTGAGCGTCAGTGTGTGGCGTCCTTCTGCAAGGTTGGACAGCTCGTAGCGCACCGTCCCTCCGCGGCTGTCGGCCATGTCGGGCTCGTAGAAGTCGTTGAGCACTGCCACGCTGTTTCCGCGTCCGTCAAGCACGGCGGTGATGTCGTGCCCCAGTCCGCTGCCTACGGCGTTGATGCCCACACTGTCGGTCAGCATGGCGTAGAGCACGGGCGACTCGTCGGTGCTGCCGCCGTCGCGGAAGTTGGTGTCGTTGAGAAAGAGGCGTATCTGCGGTCGGCAGACGGAAAAAGTCGCCGTGGTGTCGAATCCGCCGAAGACCAGCCCTCCGTAGCTCCCTGCGGCATCGCTGCGGTCGCTGCGGGCGTAGTGGCTCAGTTTGCCTGGGGCATAGCTGAAGTTGATGTCGCGCGGCACAACAAAGGTGTATTCAAATCGTCCCCCGCTCACGTCGCCAACGCCTTTGTAGAGTATGTTTTTCTGCTGCATGAACCCCACCTCGGTACCCTCGTTGTCGTTGGCCAGTGTGGTGCTGTGCGTCTCTCGGTCGAAAACGGTGGCGAAGATTTTTCCATCGAAGTCGTTGATTATCGCACCGCTGTCGTCCACAATGGTGCCTGCTATCGTTACCTCGGCGAGGGCCGACGCCGTGTCGCTAAGACCGTCGGATACGTCGTGCTGGTTGACGGCCGTCACGACGACATTGTCCATCGGCTGTGATAGCTGCATGGCTGGGTCGCCAAGCAGCGAGATGCTGGGCGACACACGGGCGCTCCCCTTGGCCATACGCAGCGCGTCTCCCACACGGGTGCCTCTGTCCAGCAGGCGCATACACACGTCGGTATTGAACTGCTCGATGTGGTGGATGGGGCGCGAGGCCGAGATACATCCCACGGCACCTCCCTCGGCCAGCAACATATATTCCGAACCACATGTGCCCCCTGGCACGTCGTATTTTCCATAGGTGCAGGTGCTGGTGACCAGAAAGGCCGGCTGATGATGGTTGCCATAGCCCGAGATGTCGGAAAACGAGATGTAGCGCTCGGTACCTATATACTGCATGGATCCATGCCCTATGTAGTTGAGCAACAGGCAGCCGTAATCCATGCGTTTCTTGAGTGCGTTGTTCACGTCGGGATAGAACGACCCTATGGCACCTGACTGCTGCACGTAGGCGTCGGCATAGATGCGGTCAATGTTGAAGATCGGATATGTGGTCTTGATGTGGTTGGCAAGGTCTTCCGCCGAATGGGCAAAGAGGCTGTCTCCAGGCGACGACGGGTCCGCATCGTCGGCCAGCAGGGCCACATAGGTCCGCCAGTCTCCTCGGATGCCGTCGTAGTTGTAGTCGTCACGGTACACGTAGCGCGTGATCTTGTCTACCATGTGGTCGGCCTCGTCGCTGCTGCGTGCCGGCAGACGCCCCACGCTGATGTCCATCTGGTCGTAGCGGGTGCCGCTCTCCCCGTTGTCGAGAAAACAGAGCATGTCGTCGCTACAATATGAGTCGGTCTCGTGCACCGAGTTTTCTGTCTCGTAGCTCACCACGGTGGTCTGCCCCAGCCCTTCGATGTTGCGGTTGTCGTAGCTCCCTTTGCCGAAAAGAAGCAGATAGCGCGGCTTGCGTATCGTCGGGTCCGCCCCGGCCCGCTGCCACAGCATGCGCATCAGCGAGCGGATAGCCATAGGGTCCTGTTTGCCAGACGAGAACTCGTTGTATACCTGCTCGTCGCTCACTACTGCCGCCGTCATCATGTCTTCCACGCGGTGCAGCATGGCCAGTCGCTCGGCCTGCTCTGTGTAGGCTCTGTGGGTCACGACAACGTATTCTATGTCTCGTAGGCTGTGGAGGTCTTGGTTGGCCAGAGGAACAACGCTCTTGGGGGTCAGCAGCTGGCTGCCGTCAAATGCCACGATGGCGTGGCTCCCTTCGCCACGGGGTTGAAACAGAAGGCTTTCGCCCTTGCTCTCGTATCGAAGCTCGTGCACGTCGCAGGCATCGCTGACGTCCCACAGGCGTACGCCTTCTCTGCGGTTTGTCATGCTGTACAACACTTCGTCTGCCGTGGGCTTCATCCGGAACACCTGTTGCCCTCCGCTAAAAACCATCGTTGTCTTGGCGTTGAGCTCTATGAAGTCGAGATAGCCGGCAGCCTGGTTGCCCGATGTGGAAAAGGAAAGGGTGAAACTCAGCGTCGAAGTCCCCTGCGTGGCAAAGTCGTTCTCGAATAGATAGTAGTACGACTCGGCATTCATGACGTGTGTCTGTCGTGAACTGCCCAAGGCTATGGTCAGCGTCGAGCGCGGCGCATCGTCGGTCATGAAGGCATAACGGGCCGACACCTGCTGGTCGGATGCTGCTGGCATCGTTATGGAGATGGTGCGCGAGGCAACAGCAGAGGTAAACTTCTCGCCCACGTAGATACGACCCGTCCCATGTGCATTGACGAGGTCGTCGTCGTGAACCGCCACCGAGGTGTAGTCTGAAATACGGGGCAGTCCAAGGTCGACGGTCGCAAGGGTGTCAATCCTTGTCGCCTGCGTCGCCGTGGTCGTAAGGTAGTAGTAGTTCTCTTTGGCATAGGCATGCCGTTGATATCGGAATCGGTCGGCCCCATCGCTATAGTACCACCGGCTGGCACCCTCGCCGTAGAAGTAGAGGTAGTCGCCGTTGTCGAAGGTCCCGTTGCCATTGGCATCGTTCACCCAGATGCGACATGCCCTAAGGTCGTTGCGGTCTGTCGCAGCGTTGGTCTCGCCCATCATCCCTCCTCCGAGTCCGTAAAGGGCTATGCCGGACAGCGATTTGCCCGTCAGTGCCGGCAGTTGGTCTGCGCCAATCCGATAGACACCTTCTTCTTCCACTCCGACTTTGTACCACTCGCCACTGGACAATACCGAATGTGCCGCATACTCTTGCCCCAATGCCGCATACGCTATTCCGACAAGAGCCATTACGCTCACCACACTCTTAATACCTTTATTTATCATGGTCGTTAGTTTTCTGCATTCCATAATCTGCTTTTCTCCCTCATCTTTATCTTTCTTCTCAACGCTTGTTCTTCTTTCTCTCACTGTTTTTCACAACCTCGTTCTTCTCTCTCTTTCACAACCTCGTTCTTCTCTCTCTTTCACAACGCTTGTTCTTTTATCTTTTACTTATTTCTTCCCCATTCCGCTTTTTCTTTTGTTTTCGTTTTCTCTCGGTTTTCTCTTCTCTCGATCACTATCGTTTACCTCTACTATCGTTCAGCCTCTACCATCGTTCAGCCTCTTCCATTGTTCATTTTCTCCTTCGTTCAGTTCTTCCATCGTTAGCCTCTTCCATCCTTATATTACATCGTATGTCCTCTTTCATCTTCTTTCACACTCGGCTGCTCTATGTTTGTTTTTGTTATGATTTATTGTATGTGTTTGTATATTTGTGTGTTAATATGTTTGCTGTCCTCAAATCCATCCTACTGTTCTTCTTTGCAAAATAAAACAAAGTTTTTTAATAAAGATGATTTCGTAACAAAAAGTACTTCCTCTTCGTAAAAAACAGAAAAGCCCTTTAATGACTTTCCCGGCCCAATACAAGTAAAAAAAGCTCTCTTTTAAGAAAAAAACGTTGTTAGCAACGCAAAGAGAAAGAGAAAAATAGAATCTCATAAAAAAGAAAGAGTACAATATATCAGTCGTTTACGAATTTGAGAGCGTTTTTTTTCTGTTAATAACAAAAAAAATCGTAATATTGCGGTTCAAATTATAGCGTGCCATACACTCTTGAAAACTATGAACAAATTTCTCAAACGAATCATGCTGGCCTGCCTCTTGGTGGTAGCAGCTCATGGAGTTAAAGCTCAGGACATCGGTTTCTCCCAGTTCTACTCCAATCCGTTGTACTTGAACCCTGCTTTCGCTGGTTCTAAGGTGGCCCCGCGCATCTCGTTGAACTACAGATGCCAATGGCCGAGTTTGGTCAGTGCCTTCTCTACCATCTCCGCATCCTATGACCAATATGTGGATGCTCTCCATGGTGGTATCGGTGCCATCGCTATGGCCGACCGGCAGGGCGACCACGGTGCCCTCGGCATCTATAATTTAGGCGTCGTCTATTCGTTCCGTTTCCAAGTGTCGCGCGACATCTTCGTCAATGCTGCATTGCAGGCTACCCTCGTCAATGAAAACCTCAAATGGGACGAGGACAATATGCGCTTCCCCGACCAGATCGACCCCGTCTACGGCTACCTCTGGTCTACCTCGGCACAGCGCCCGGACAAGACGAATAAGTTCTACATGGACTTCCATGCTGGCGTCCTCGCCTATGGAGAACATTGGTATGGTGGTGTGTCGGCAGCCCACCTCAACCGTCCCGACCAGGGTTTCTACAGCGAAGACCGCATCCCACTCAAACTCACTGCTCACGCCGGTGGTATGATTAACCTCAGCGAGGAACGTCGCCGCACCTCCTCGCTCGGCCTCGGCACCCCCATCATCTCGCCCAACTTCATCTATCAGTATCAAGGCACGTTCCACTATTTCAACTACGGTCTCTACCTCGACTGGGAACCCTTCATGGTGGGTGTCTGGTATCGTAATGGTATCGAAAACTCCGATGCTTTCATCTTTATGGTCGGCGTACAGCAAGACTATTTCAAGGTGGGCTACAGCTATGACGTCACCGTTTCAAAGTTGGCTAACAATACCGCTGGTGCTCACGAGGTCTCCCTCGGCTTCCTCCTCCCCGTCCCCGAGAAGAAGAAACGTATCAAGGCCATTCGCTGCCCGTCCTTCTAATCTACACCGCTCTCTCTCGAGCCTCTCAACGCACTATACCTCATAACAAGCTAACAATAACAATACATACCTATGAAAATCGTAAAGTTCTCATGCTTTCTGTTGGCTATTGCCTTCGTGATGGCATCCTGTGGCAAGAGCAATCAGTCGGCCACCACAGGCTGGAATTACAACGACCCTAACTGGGGCGGATTCGATGTCGCCGATGTCCACGAGCAAATTCCTGCTCCCGGTCTCGTCTTCATCGAAGGTGGCTCTTTCGTTATGGGCCGCGTCGCCGACGACTCCCGTTTCCAGTGGAACAACCGTGCAC
>JAFUVR010000059.1 GCA_017477485.1 Bacteroidales bacterium
GGACAATTTCATGCACTTCGTCCTCTCTGTCTTTGAGAACAGTGTGAGCACGGGCAAAGGCTATCTTAAACTTAGAGATGTGTCAGTGATGGTGGCTCGGCTGTACCTCTGAGGTTTTCTCGACTCGCTGGGTCTTGACCCGCTTTTGAGAAATGAGCAAATGAGAGAGTTGGTAGCCCTGCAAGCACTTAGCGAGGCCTACTATCGGAGCTACTATTTCCAGAGTGAGAAAGTCATACGTATGGTTGAGATGCTCGCAGAACAGAGCAAATTCTCCGACCACAAGCGTATTGCTGCCAATTTGCTGGACAAGTTCCGCAAAGACGCACCGACAGCCGCAGTGCCCCGTTTCGAGTTGCCCGACGTCGAAAAGCAACTTGTGACTCTTGACCAGTTCAAAGGCAAATGGGTCTATCTTTCGTTCGTCAGAGTCAGCGACCCCGTGTGTATGGGTGAAGTGGAGACTATGGCTCATTTTTATGATACCATCGCACGCGATAGCAACCATGTGGCTTTTGTAACGATAGTGTGCGACCGCGAGTTCCAAAAAATGTATCATCTGCTGAGAAACAGCCGTAAAGGCGGCCGCTATCGCTGGACATGGTTGCATTTTGATGGCAACTACAAGTTGTTGGAGCAATATCGTGTTGCCTCGTTCCCCACTTTTATCCTGATCAATCCCAAGGGGGAAAAACAATACAGCGTTACGCCGGCTCCATCCACAGGATTCTTATTATCGGCCCCATGGCGAAGAAATGATACCGGAGTCGAGAAAAAAAGATTCTTCTTAAACGAGTATTAATTATTTCGTATCATTTTAGAAATAGAAATATTACTACTTGACTATCTATTTTACCAATAGTCTGGATTTTGGTGTTATTTTATTAAATAGACAATTTAATCGGATAGGGCGTCTTTGTTAAAGTAAAGGAGTACTCCAATAGGTATATATAAATAAATTGACATATAGATAGATATGCAATTTGTGAGAGTAATGATAATGATGATGATGATTTTTGAACCACTTTTGTTGGAGGCTCAGCAACGCATTGCTTTTTGGAATGTAGAAAACTATTTCGATACCTACGACGACCCGAGGAAAGAAGACGAGGACTTCACACCGACGGGGTCTAACCATTGGAACAAAGCCCGTTACGAGAAAAAACGCAACGACATAGCCAAGACCATTGCTGCGATGGGAGTGCCTGACGTGGTAGGGATGGTAGAAGTGGAAAACCGTCGCGTATTGCAGGACCTCTGTATGGGGGCACCTTTACGCAAGATGAACTATGGTATTGTTCATTTCGAGTCGCCCGATGTTCGTGGCATCGATTGCGCATTGATTTATCGTAAGAAAAGAGTTCGTCTCCTGTCGTCCCGAGCCTTCTGTGTCTCGGACACAACGCGAGGATACAGAGTGCGCGACATCTTGATGGCCCAATTGCTCATGAATGCTGGCGACACGCTCTATTGCTTTGTCTGTCACCTGCCGTCGCGGCGGGGCGGAGAAAAGTCCGAGCGACGACGCTATGCGATGGCACGGAGCGTGGTGCACCTGATGGACTCCGTGGCAAAGCGTCATCCGGGCTGTAATGTGCTGGCCATGGGAGATTTCAATGCCTATCCCGAGGAGGTGGCACGTTTCATCAAGGGGAAGCCTATCCACAGCCTTATGTCGCCATCGGCCAAGACGAACGGAAGTTACTTCTACAAAGGCCACTGGCAGTTACTGGACCACATGATAGCCGTCACCACCGCCAAGACGCGTGCCATCTGCGCCAATGTCTTTGTCAGCGATTTTCTCATAGAGAAAACAGGGCGTCGTGGGAATGGAAAGCCCTATCGCACCTATCTTGGCGACCGCTACCACGGAGGCATCAGCGATCATCTGCCCATCTACGTGGATTGGCGTACAGGAAAGACTGCGGACTGATTGAGGAAAAGGTCTGCTCAATTCACAAAACGTTGTTTATAAGATAGTTTCTACTATAGCTACTCGATATCAGTATTTTAGTTATCTTTACACTTCAATACAATAGTCGAGTAAGTATGCAACGAATTGTCTTTTATTTGTTTATCACCCTGATGGCTTTGCCATGCGTTTCCGTTTATGCCCAGAAGTACACTCCTGAGCAAAAACAGCAGGCAGTCATAGAGCGTGCCATGGACCTCTACAGAAAGGAGAAATATGCTGCGGCGCAGCAACTTTTTGACCAGACTGCCGCAGCCACGCCACGCAGCATGGCAACAGCAAGTGCATGCTATCATGCCGCCGTATGTGCCGAACGGCTGGGCAACGACGATGCCGCCCAGCGCCTGGACAACTTCATTGGCACCTATCCGCACAGCTCATATTGCAACATGGCGCGATTCTACCTTGGCAATTTCTATTATACGCGTGGAAAATACGATAAGGCTCTTATCTATTATCGTCAGGTACGGCCGCAGGAAGTAGAGTATAACCATCGTAGCGAATACAATTTCAAGACGGGCTACTGCTATCTGCAGGCTGACAAATTGAAGGAGGCCAAGTCCTATTTCGTACAGCAGATTGATGGTGAGTCGAAATATAAAATCCCTTCGCTCTTTTACTATGCCCATCTCCAGTATGCCGATGGTGAATATGGCCCGGCTTTGACCAGTTTTCAACGACTGAAGGAAGAAGACAGCAAGTTTGCCAAGATAGTGCCCAACTACGAGATACGCCTCTACTACTATCTCGGGCGCCACGATGATGTGCTGGCTATGGCTCCGGAAATGATTGCGAACAGCGACACCTACAAACCGCTCGAAATCTCGCAAATGGTGGCCGAGATATATTACAATCAAGGGTTTTTTGCTGAGGCGTTGCCCTACTACAGGGCTGCTAACGCCGAAACGTCGTCGAGCGATGAGAGCAGTCAGGCCGACAAAAAGGTGAAAACCATAGCACCCACGCGAGCATCATGTACCCCCCAAGACAATTACTACCAGATGGGCTACTGCTACTATATGCTTCATCAGTACGACTCGGCGGCCATGTACCTGGAACGTAAGACCGCCTGTATAGACAGTGTGGCTCAGAACGCCCTCTACACCTTGGGAGACATCTACATACAGCAGGGACGTAAGGACGAGGCGCGCAGCATGTTTTTGCAGGCCAGCAAGATGAACTTCAACCCCAAGGTGCAGGAGGAAGCGCTTTTTTGCTATGCCAAGCTGTCGTGCGAGCTCAACAAAAATCCCTACAACGAGTCTATCCGCTCGTTTCAGAATTACTTGAAGAAATATCCCACATCGAAACACAAGTCCGAGGTGCAGGAGATTATGGCGTCGCTATATCTTTCTACGAACAACTATAAAGACGCACTTACTCTTATCGAAGGTATCAACGACCGAAGCGTGGCCATCAACAAGGCTTATCAACGCATCCTTCTCAACTATGGCGTCGAACTATTCAACAAAGGCAAGGTGGAGCAGGCTTCGGACCTCTTCCAGAAGGCTGGTTCGGTCAATGCTGACGTCAAAGTGAGTGCCAATGCTTACTATCTTTATGGAGAATCGCAGTACAGGATGGGTAACCGCAAGGTGGCTCATAAATCGCTCGACCGTTTCCTGCTCAGCAGCCAGGCCAAAGCCTCGCCCTACTACTGCCAGGGGCTCTACACCATGGGATATATAGCCATGCGTGACAATGAGTATGACGATGCGGCTGGCTATTTCAAGTCATTCATCAGCAACGCCGCCGCATATAAGGTTGAGGACAGACAGCTTGACGATGCCTATAACCGCTTAGGCGACTGCCGCTACGTCACGCGGCACTATAGCGATGCTATCACCGACTACGACCATGTCATCCAGTCGGCAGGCAGCGATGCCGACTATGCCACCTATCAGAAGGCTATGGCTTATGGTGCCATGGGAGACGACCAGAACAAATTCACATACCTGCAACGCATCTTCGACCGTTACCCCAAGTCGAGCCTGCGAGCCAAAGCCCTCATGGAAATGGCCGACACATACATGAAACTCGACAATACAGAGATGGCCATGGCGAAATACGAGGAATACATCAAACAGTACCCTGCGAGTTCGCGAGCCAAAGAGGCCATGCTCAACATGGGTCTGATATACTATAACACGCAGCGCGACGACAAAGCCCTCGATGTTTTCGACCGCCTGCTGCGCAAATATCCCGAGACCGACGAAGCACGCTACGCAATGGGAACGGTGAAGAGTATCTATATAGATCAAAACCGTGTCGACGAATACTTCCCGTACATCAAATCAGTCACCAAGCACTCCTTCACCGACATGGAACAGGACAGCACCATATTCATGGCTGCTGAAGACCGCTATCTGTCGGGCGACTATGCAGCCTCTGCTGTGGCGCTCGACAACTACTTGCGCAAATATCCCAATGGACTCTTCTCACAGAAAGCCTCCTATTATGCTGCTGACAGCTATCGCCGCACCATGCACACGGACAAGGCTTTGCCGCACTATCTCGCCGTCCTGGCCACGGCCCGCAGTCAGTATACCGAAGAGTCGATGCTCAATGCTGCCGGTATCGCTTACGACCAGCACAATTTCTCACTGGCTGACAGTCTCTACCAGCTCCTTGTCTCCACTGCCGAGCAAGATGGCAACCGCATAGTAGGCAAACTGGGCGTGCTCCGTTGCTGTGTGCAACTCGGAAAGACCGACGAGATCGACGAGGCGGCCAACAACCTGCTCTCCGAATCGAAGATTACGACAGAACACCGCGAGGAGGCTCTGATCTGCAAGGCACGCACGGCCTATCAGAAACAGCTTTCGCAATCGGTCATCGACCGTTATGCTCTGCTGCTCCATTCTAACAATGGCGAGTATGCTGGCGAAGCAGCCTATCGCAGAGCTGAAACCTATTTCGCTGACGGCAATGTGGAACAGGCTGAAAAAGAGATTAACGACTATATTAACAGCTCAGCCAGCGACTACTGGCTGGCAAAGACCTTTATCCTATGGGCTGACATCTACTATCAGCATTATCATAACAACTTGCAAGCCAAGCAGACACTGCAAAGCATCATAGACAACTATGACGGAGAAGAGCTTGTAGATATCGCCCTCCAGAAACGCAATGAAATCATCGAGTCGGAGGCTGTCGAGCAAAAGCCCGAGGAAGAAATGAATATTATCATCGAATAGTATTCAATCTTTTTATATATAATTGTATAAGAACGCTCGTCATTAATCATGCGGCGCATCCCAAACCCAATACAAATAAAACAATACAGCCACGCGACATATACTCATTTACCGACCATGAAAAATCACAAACGCCTTAAGTTCATTCTCTTTTTTCTGCCCGTATTAGTACCTGTTTCGGTCTCGGCTCAGGACGATTCATCTACATATAATGAAAGTGTTGTCATTCACGGCAACTTCAATCCTGTCATAGAACGATTTGACAAACTTAATGTGGCACCATATATCACCGATAGTGCTACGACACTCGACCATCGGTTTAGTTATCAGATAGACCCTTATCGCATCACCTCGGTCTTCGAACCATCAAGATTCAAGCCTGTCAAGCTTACTGGAGAGCCCCGCACACGCCTCTACCATAGTTACCTGCGCCTCGGCATGGGCAACTATTGGTCGCCGTTGTTGGATGCTTACTATTCATCCACCACCAGCCATAACCTCAACTACGGGGTGCGTCTTAACCACCATTCTTCGTGGGACAAGATTGGCGACAAAGACAAACCCGAGAGTTTCTACGGCCCCAACCATTACTCATTGACGGACGTGGCGCTCTTTGGAAAGTATATCGTCAACGACAAGTTCCAGGTCTATACTGACCTATCCTACGAGAATGACTACAATCTCTACTATGGCTTCTGTGACACGATGCTCGCCCACTTTGGGCAGAACCGCGACAATATAAAGACTGCCGAATACAAGGCACCCTACAACTATATAGGATGGAATGTGGGCATAAACAGTATCAAGCCTAATGCGCGCTTCGTCTACGATGCCCGACTTCATGTCTCAGACCTGATGGGCTCTTACGGACAGAATGAATTTCATTTTGCCGCTGATAGCAAGGTGGGCTACCGCTTCGCTCTTGGACGTAGCAATACGCTGTTGGCGGCCCTACGGCTCAAATTGGATGGTTTTTCACAGAACATCAACAACGAATCGTTGCAGCCTCTCTTTCATCTTTCCGACACCATGCCGTCATGGCAGCCCGACAGCAGCTATACGCCACATGCTACCCGTATACTTTTTGCCGTCAATCCCTTTGCAGAGACTCAATTGGGCGGATTCCACATCCATGCAGGTTTACGAGTGGCCCTTGATGGATACGACAAACGCGGAACAATGAGCACGCACTTGTTCCCAGACGTAATGGTAACTCGCAATTTCATGGACAATGCTTTGGGGGTCAGTCTCGGAGCTACTGGTGATGCCGAAGCGGTCTCATGGAATAATATACGTCTTATAAATCCTTATATGGCGCCGGCATCTGAGGTGGCGACACAACGCTACAACGATTTCTTTGCCAACATACGCTACTCTTTCAGTAAAAAACTTGAGTTGGATGTCCATGCATCCTATCGAATGATAGAAAACCGGCTATCGTTTATGTTGGATGACCAATACCTCTTGGGCAACGTGATGCGGCCCAAATATGAGGACCTGAATCGTTTTGCTCTGGGCATGGACTTTGCCTTTGTCAACGACGAACTTTTGGCCATCGCCATAGGGGGAAACTATTACAACTATAATACCGCAGAGACCGACAGTATGCCCCCGCTCTATGCTGTGCCCTATGATTTGCATCTGCGTGTTGACCTCAACCATAACAACAAATTCTTATTCCATCTCAACTTCAAGCTTATTGGCGCCATGGATGCCGCTTTCGACTACGACGCCGTACGCCAAGAGTACGTCATAACACACACCGTTCCAATGCGCTATGGCATGGACTTCGAATTTGAATATCGCCACAACCGTGCCCTCAGTGCTTTCCTACGCATCGACAACCTACTCTTCCAGCGTTATTTCTACTGGCAGAATTATCCATCGCAGCGAGCACTATTCACCCTTGGTGCTACCTATACAATACCTACCAAACAATGAACTATCAAGAAACAATAGACTATCTTTTCAATTCCTTGCCGATGTATCACCGCATCGGCAAGGCTGCTTATAAAGCCAACCTCGACAACACACATGCCCTTATGGATCACCTCTCACATCCTGAGAACCGATTCCATAGCATCCATGTGGCCGGGACTAACGGAAAGGGGTCTGTTAGTCACCTCATTGCGTCGGCCTTGCAGCATGCCGGCTATCGCGTGGGGCTCTACACCTCACCCCATCTTCTTGACTTTCGCGAACGTATCCGCATCAATGGACAAATGATTCCGCAGCAGGAAGTCGTAGCATTCGTGGAACGTCATAAGACCTTCATGCAGTCTCTCGACCTGTCTTTCTTTGAGATGACCGTTGGCCTCGCCTTCGACTATTTTGCCCGTCAGCAAATAGATGTTGCTGTTGTTGAAGTGGGTATGGGGGGCAGGCTTGACTCTACCAATGTCATTATGCCGGACCTCTCAATTATTACTAACATAGGACTGGACCATACCCAGTTTCTTGGCGACACCTTGGGCAAGATAGCTGTCGAAAAGGCCGGCATCATCAAACGTGAAACCCCTGTTGTCATTGGTGAGACCCACGACGAGACAAAGTCTGTCTTCCAGCAGCGTGCATCCGAGTTGAATGCCCCTATAGTCTTTGCCGACCAACAGTTTCATATCGAGGATTGTGGCTCAGATGCGGAACGATTGCACTTCAATGTGTGGCGGCAGGGCGAGATGATTCATCAGGCATGGTCTTGCCCCCTCGCTGGCAGTTACCAGTTTAAGAACCTTGCCACTTTCTTTCAGGCCATGGAACTGCTCTATATCATCGGATATGGCGACATCACCGACGAGTCCATAAGGAGTGGCGTCGAAAACGTGGTGGCTACTACTGGGTTTGCTGGTCGTTGGCAAGTAATTGGGCATGCACCACTCACCGTTTGCGAAACGGCACACAACAGCGATGGTATCAGAGCCATGCTTGACAAACTCTCTACACTTTCGTATGGCCGTCTGCATATCATCTACGGATGCGTCAACGACAAGGATTTTTCTCATATCCTGCGAATGCTACCTCAGGATGCCTTGTTTAGTTTCACACAGCCATCTGTTCCCCGAGCGCTGCCGGTAGAGCAACTTGCAGAGGTGGCACACGGTATGGGATTGACAGGCGATGCATTCCCTACAGTAGGTGATGCACTCAAAGCGGTAAGACAGAAAGCAGCCCCCGACGATTTGATTCTGATTACGGGAAGCATCTTTCTCGTAGCCGACGCGTTAGCTTTGTAAAAAAGCTTCTCCACATACATTGAAGTAGACTCACTATTTTTGATTGGTTTTGTATCTTTGCAAAAAATAGTATTATACATGACAAGGGAAGAACTCAGAAGGATTTGGGGTATGACCTTGGAGGAATTTCTGGCTTATACGGGGAAGTCCTCCGTCGATGACCTGTCGGACATAGAATTGAAGTCTTGGCTGGACTGGGATGGTTTTAAAGATGTGAAACCGCCTGTTCTTGCTTGGGGTGATAGTAATTATAAAGAATATGAGAGATTTTGGCCCCGCAAGAAGATGATGTAATATCTGCGTGAGGCGTTAAAGATATTTTGATCTCGGGTATGATTATATGGGGGAAAGTCTCAATCCCCATATTGTCTTTTTTTACTTATTAGCTACGCTGATGGTACGGATGAAACTATCTGGGTACCCGACCCTAATGTCACTGACGATGCAAAATACAATATAGAAAAATATAAAATCACCTACACGGACGAATCGGGAAATGTTATCGAGAAGATACTACC
>JAFUVR010000060.1 GCA_017477485.1 Bacteroidales bacterium
AAAACCATCGCAAACGCAGCAATAGCGAGAAAGCCGACCTCATCCTCAACGGTGGCAAAGACGTCATCAAAGCCATGCTCCCCATCATCGACGACATGGAACGCGCCCTCCAGTCCATACCCGAAGACAACAACGCCCGTGAGGGCATCCAACTTATCCTCAACAAGCTTCTCGCCACCCTCGCACAGAAGGGACTGCGCCCCATGGAGGCCCAAAACCAACGTTTCGACGAGAACCTTCACGAGGCCGTAACACGCATCCCCGCCACCTCCGACGACCAGAAAGGCCTCGTCATCGACGTGGTCGAGAAAGGCTACTTCCTCAACGACAAAGTGCTACGCTTCGCCAAAGTCGTCGTAGCCTGCTAACCGGCAACGCCACCCACCCATCATAACAGAGTTCCTACACACCTACACACCCACATACCGTCATTCATATTTAGCCGTTTTCTCGCCTCTGCAGTGTACGCAAGCTTCCCGTGCCCGAGGCCTATCGAAAACATTCCATTTTCCCCATCCAACACATCATCATGGCAAAGAGAGATTACTACGAGGTTTTAGGAGTAGACCGCAACACGTCTGCCGACGACTTGAAAAAAGCCTATCGCAAGATGGCTATGAAATATCACCCCGACCGTAACCCGGGCGACAAAGAGGCCGAAGAAAAATTCAAAGAGGCTGCCGAAGCCTACGACGTGCTGAGCGACCCACAGAAGAGAGCCAAATACGACCAGTTCGGCCACGCTGCCTTTGAGGGCGCCGCCGGCGGCGGACAAAGCATGAACATGGACGACATCTTCTCCCACTTCGGCGATATCTTTGGCGACATCTTCGGTGGCGGCGGTGGTTTCAGCGGTTTCGGTGGCTATGGCGGCAGCCGCGGCGGTCGTCGTGCCGTCAATCGCGGAAGCAACCTCCGCATCAAGGCACGCCTCACCCTCGAAGAAATCGACAAAGGCGTAGAGAAGAAATTCAAGGTGCGCAAAATGGTGGCATGCAAATCCTGCGGTGGCACTGGCGCCCGCGGCAACAGCTATGAGACCTGCGCCCACTGCCACGGCACCGGCGTCATCACCGAGGTACGGCGCACCATCCTCGGCCAGATGCAGACCCAGTCGCCCTGTCCCTCCTGCGGCGGCGAAGGCCGTATCATCAAGGACCGCTGCCCCGACTGCCACGGCCACGGCATCGTCGAGGCCGAAGAAATCATCAGCGTCAACGTGCCCGCCGGCGTGGCCGAAGGCATGCAGTTCGCCCTCCAAGGCAAAGGAAACGCCGCCGAACACGGTGGCGTGCCCGGCGACCTGATCGTGGTCGTCGAAGAAGTGCCGCACGACATCTTCGAACGCCAAGGCAACAATCTTTACTGCGACGTCTACGTCAGTTTTGCCGACGCCGCCCTCGGATGCAGCGTCGACATCCCCACCCTCGGTGGCAAAGCCCGTGTCAAACTCGACCCCGGCACCCCCTCCGGCAAAGTGCTGCGCCTGCGCGGTAAAGGTCTTCCTGAAGTCAACAACCGCTACTCTCGTGGCGACATCCTGGCCTGTGTCAACGTATGGGTGCCACAAAAACTATCGCGCGACGACAAGGCGCTCCTCGAAAAACTCCGCGAAAGCCCCACCTTCTCACCCAACCCCACAGGCAAAGAGCGTCGCTTCGTAGACCGTATGCGCGATCTCTTCAACTAAGCACTTCCGCCGCCAACAATATTCAACAACAATTTGACCAAGTCTAACAACGAGGGCGTCGCTCCATAAATGGAACGGCGCCCTCGTCTTCTTCATGCTTGACAGCGAAAACTGCTACTTCTCCTTACGTCTGTATGACTTGGGAATACAGCGTTTCACGATCATCCTGCGCTTCGACTCTTTGCGCGAGATAGAGGCAGCGATGACGGCAGAAGTGCGCAAACTCCATCACATAGGCATTGAAAAGGCGCCCAGGCGCAGCACACTGTCCGATGCCAACGCCAGATGCGGGGAAAGTTCTTCGAGGACGTTTACCGTGACCTTTACCAGTCGAACAAGGACAAACTTTCTTCGGACAGCCGCCATAACGGCACTGAGGAATGGGTGAAAAGGCTGAGGATTATTAACTTCACGACCATGACCCTGTTTTCCAACATTATATTCAAGGGCGTAGGCCGCCACCCGAAGACGGGGAAGAAGAAGGGCGGCATCAAGATTCATTCCGTCATCCATGCCAACGAGGGCGTTCACCATGATGTGAGGTTTACCTCCGCAGCCACCAACGACTCCTTCATGCTGGCTCCGAGCCACGTCATGACGCCATGGAAGTCAAGCTTCTGTATCGTTGTCGCCTTCGGACTTTGGTTCATGTTCTTTTGTGAATGTGTAGACGGCCAATGTGGGCAGGATGACCAAAAGCAGCAAGGTGATTTCGGTCAGCGCATAGGAGCCGAAGAAGTCCACACAAGCCTTAAAAGAGATGATGCCATCCACCAGCAGGACCATGAAAGCAAACCAGCACAGAAAGAATATGGCTGAATATTTTAGTTTTCTTTTTTTTAGTTTCATCGTACTGTCACGAGTTATTGGGTTTTGAGGACAGCCTTAGGGCTTAGTCTATTTTCCGCAAAACCAATCATTTATCTCTATCGGCTTTTTTTTTTCGGGGCTTTGACCATGCAAAAATATCATTTTTTTGTTTACTACACAAATGGGCCATCCCTATGTCTACCAGTATGTCGCTGAAGAGTCGTGGACAACCCAATATATAACATACGCACCTGTGGATTTCAGTGCATCGGAATAAGCCTCCGTTCGTCCTTCTTATATAAGGAAAGCAATTAAAGAAGCGTTATGAGAGTCGGCCAACAGACACCGTGGCCATGTGGAACCATCGGAATATAAGCATGTGGAGCTGAGCTTTATCTTCCCGAAATATGCACACGAACGCTTCATTGAGCGACGTTATGATCTGGCGGCCAGAGGCAAAAAAACTTTTACCAACAGCCAGATGATGGAGCATCACGACAATCTATTCCGTCGTACTTGCTTGGGCACCCTGCTTGACGAAGTCATGACAGGTCAAGCACTTCATCCTTAAAATGTCACACTTTTTGTTTCGTACAGCAGCCAGTCTTTGCAACCAACATGTGCTGGTCACCCTCGTGTTGCATCCTCATTGACACTTTCTTTGCTTCGTTCAACCTGCATGTCAATGATTCTTTTTATTTGACCAAACGAGATAGGGGAAAATCCGTTATTGTCTACGCCCACGTCGTATTGCGTCGGATAGAGATGCCGGAGCCGATCCGCATCGAGGCCCGTATTGTCCTTCCGCGTATGGACGTGACCAAACAATTGCCATACATCCTCATAACTGCCTTCGTAGCATAGGAACGGATAGTGGTTCAAATATATGCGCTGCTTGTCCACTTCGATATACATCTGCATGGCGACGTGCTCAAATCTGTCCACGACACTCTGGCGGATGTTATTCAAGTCGTGGTTGCCCATGATGAGGTATATCTTACCGTTCAAACAGTCAAGGAATTTGTTCCACTCAGCGGCTCCACCGAGACAGAAGTCACCCAAATGGAAGATGATGTCATCCTTACCGACAACCTTATTCCAGTTGTCAATGATCTGCTCATTCATCTCATCGACGCTCTTGAAAGGACGTTGGCAGAAACCAATGATATTAGTATGGTTGAAGTGGGTGTCTGAGGTAAAGAAGACCCCATTCCCGTCAAACTTGTAATTCAGCATGATACATTCTTTGTTAGTTCTATAGATGGCATTATGACCCATGAAGCCCAGCATGTATGATACAGCTTGTCGGCACCGAGGCTGTCCCCTGGAAGTGCATAAAGTCCAGACATGGCATGTGTGTTTTGCTAAAAAAGACCTTACACAAAAAGCAAAAATACGAAATTTTGGCGGTCATAGCAGAACCATCATACAAAGTGCTTGTGGGAGGGGATAATTCCCACACACATATTGAGAATTAAAATCTGTGTAAGCATCTTTCTCGTAACACTCTTTTTTGGGGAGATACTACAGACTTATGTCTGTATGGCAATGTGCAAACCCCAAGATTACTATCTGCGGTAAAAAAGTCTCGAATTGGTCATTAAGGCATGGGGTTGCTCCTCAGCATAGCCCACTGCGTTTCAAGCCGTGATCCCGAAGCATGTAATCCTTTCGCTTGAGTCATCCTGCCATTTGACCTATTGACGCATAAGTACCGATTTTCATCCTGACCAAGGACCTATACGCCAAATTATAGATCTCCTCCGAAACGGCATAACCTTCAAAAATAATAAAACAAGTCACAGAACATCAGGCGGCTCACATGACAGGAGGCCATTCGGGAGAATTTGCGTATTTTTGTGGCCATGAAAAGACATTAGTGTTATGGCAAAAAAAACAACAAAAGAAAAAACAATAGAAGAAGCGTTATAGGAATCAGCCAACAAACTACGCGGCTCCGTGGAACCATCGGAGTATAAACACGTGGTGTTGAGCCTTATCTTCCTGAAATATGCTCACGACCGTTTTACAGAACGACGCAACGAACTGGTGGCAGAAGGTAAAGAGGCTTTTGCCAACAACCCCGTTTTTTATAATGCCAAGAACGTTTTCTATCTGGAACCTGAGAGCCGTTGGGATTTTCTGATAGAGAATGCCAAGCAGAATGATATTGCCATCAAGATAGACAAGGCATTGGCGAAAGTGGAGCAGAGTAATCCTACGCTGAAAGGCGCCCTGCCCAGTAACTACTATGCAGGACTTTCGCTGGATCGCACCAAACTCGCTGCCCTACTTGATGAAATAAACAAGATAGACACACTGAAAGACCCTGAGAATGACCTCATCGGTCGCGTCTATGAATATTTCCTCGGTAAGTTTGCCATTGCCGAAGGCAAGGGCAAGGGCGAGTACTATACGCCTAAGACCATCGTCAACCTGATAGCCGAGATGATTGAGCCATATCGTGGTAAGATCTACGACCCGTGCTGTGGCTCGGGGGGCATGTTTGTGCAGAGCATGAAGTTCATCGAGGCGCATCATGGCAACAAGCGCGACATCTCTGTATATGGTCAGGAGTATACCAACACCACCTACAAACTGGCCAAGATGAACCTCGCCATCCGTGGCATTGCCTGCAATCTGGGTGAGATGGCTGCTGACACCTTCCACAACGACCAGCACAAGGACCTGAAGGCCGACTTCATCATGGCCAATCCGCCATTTAACCAGAAGGCATGGCGTGCCGACAATGAATTGAAAGACGACCCACGCTGGGTGGGCTATGACGTGCCACCCACCATTAATGCCAACTATGTTTGGATTCTGAACATCGTGTCAAAACTTTCGGCCAACGGCACAGCAGGCTTCCTCTTGGCCAACGGCGCACTGAGTGGTGACGGCACAGAGTTTGCTATCCGCAAGCAACTGCTTCAAAACCATTTGGTAGAAGCCATTGTCATCCTGCCTCGCAACATGTTCTACTCAACCGACATCAGCGTGACGCTGTGGATTCTGAATAACAACAAGAAAGCCCGCACGGTGGAGCAGAACGGCAAAATCGTTCGCTATCGTAATCGCGAGAACGAAGTGCTGTTTATCGATCTGCGCCAGTGGGGCGAGCCATTCGAGAAGAAATACGTACAGTTCTCCGCAGAGCAGATACAGCAGATAGCCGAGAACTTCCATAACTGGCAGCATGTGGGATATGAAGACACCTATCACGATGAACCCGAATATTGCTACTCGGCCACCCTCGGCGAGATAGAGAAGAAAGGCTGGAGCCTGGTACCCAGCAAGTATATTGCGTTCCGCAACCGTGACGAGCAGATAGACTTCGACACCAAGATGAAACAACTGCAAGCAGATATACGTGACCTTTTGCAGCAGGAAGAAGAGTGCAAACAGCAGTTAAAAGACCTATTTGATAAATTGGGCTATAGGCTATGAGCAAGATATCCATCCGTTTCTATAACGACCGCGAAGTGCGTGCCGCGTGGGATGACGAGAACAGCAAGTGGTGGTCCTCGGCTATCGACATCGTACGAGCCATCAATAACGAGCCGGACTATGTGAAAGCAGGCAACTACTGGCGATGGCTTAAACGCAAGTTAGCCAACGATGGAATTGAACTCGTGAGTGTCACTCACGAGTTCAAATTCCAGGCACCCGACGGCAAGAAACGTACAGCCGATGCCATTGATAACAATTGTGTAGAGATTGTCGCTAAGAACTATCCCAACAATCGGGCTATCGCTTTCCTTGACTGGTTCACGTATAGCGACAGCACCGTCGATGGGCAGAGCAAAAAGAAGGCATACGCCCTGTGGGAGAGTGGACTGATGGAGAGTGTGGAGATTGGCACCACGCGGGGCTTGCAGCAGATTCACGCCTATCTGTTCGGCGGACTGTATGACTTTGCGGGACAAATCCGCACCGCCACCATTTCGAAGGGCAACACTGTCTTCTGCCGTGCAGAGTATCTACATGGCGTTCTGAAAGACATTGATAGCATGCCAGATGACACCTTTGACGAGATTGTAGCTAAATACGTCGAGATGAATATGGCCCACCCGTTCATGGAGGGCAATGGGCGCAGTACGCGCCTATGGCTCGATTTGCTGATGAAGCACCGCATAGGCCACTGCGTGGACTGGAGCCGCATCGCCAAGCAGGACTACTTGAACGCGATGATTGTGAGTGCGACCGACCCATCAAGGTTGCATCAACTTCTTCACAATGCTCTCACCGACCGCATAGACGACCGCGAAATCTTCTTGAAAGGTATTGATTACTCTTATTACTACGAACAAGAAGATTGACTTGAGCTCAATCATTCTGATTTGAGGGCAGACGCTGGTTCCTGGCGTTAAGATATAAGAACAAGAGGACATAAAGATTTAAGAACAAAAGGCTTGTTTCTTGGGTCGTGATTTTTGGTTCTCGATTCTTAAAGGGGAAAATGGCTGCTTAGTTCGTTGCAAACCCCACCCCTTCCCCCTCCCCTTTGGAAAAGGGGAGGGGAAAACGGAATCGGTGAATAGACACAGGGGCAGGGAATAGTGATAAAGATTGTTAAAAGTTTGGGATTTTTGCTAAAATGTTGGTTTTAGGGGTGTTTGCGGGTTGCTGAATGAGGAAAATGTCGTACCTTTGCACGCCGATTATATCCAAGTTATGTGAATCGAGCGGCACATGCGAGCATATGGCCGTGCTTAATTGTGTTTGCAAGGTTCGTTTATTTAATTATTAATCAGGAATTTAAAAGTGGATACTTTAAGTTACAAAACCATCTCGGCTAAGGCCGAAACCGTCCAGAAGGAATGGGTAGTAGTCGATGCTACCGATCAGGTTCTGGGTCGCCTTTGCAGCAAGGTTGCGAAGATTTTGCGCGGCAAGTACAAGCCCTGCTTCACACCTCATGTGGACTGTGGCGACAATGTGATTATCATCAACGCCGACAAGGTCGTGCTCACTGGCAAGAAGTGGACCGACAAGCAGTATGTTCGCTACACGGGCTATCCCGGTGGCCAGCGCTTTGCCACTCCTCAGGCTCTGATGCAGAAGTCTTACAAGAAGGGCATCAAGCCCGGCATGCACCCCCTGTTCATCCAAGTGATTAAGGGTATGCTTCCCAAGAACCGTCTGGGAGCTCAGCTGCTGAAGAACGTTCACATCTACAATGGTGGTGAGCATCCTCACCAGGCCCAGCAGCCGAAGGTTATCGACATTAACAAACTCAAATAAGGATAGGAACTATGGAAAGAATTAATGCAGTAGGTCGTCGCAAGGCCGCCATCGCCCGTGTTTATTTCAGCGAAGGCACCGGTGTCATCACCGTGAACAAGCGCTCGCTCGAGGAGTACTTCCCCAACCCCATCCTTCAATTCATTGTCAAGCAGCCGTTGAACACACTTGAGGCCGTTGAGAAGTATGACATCACCGTCAACCTGATTGGTGGTGGCTACAAGGGCCAGGCCGAGGCTCTGCGTCTGGCCATCGCCCGCGCGTTGGTCAAGATCAACCCCGAGGACAAGAGTGCTCTGCGCCGCGAAGGCTTCATGACGCGCGACCCGCGTGCTGTGGAGCGCAAGAAACCCGGCCAGCCCAAGGCTCGCAAGCGTTTCCAGTTCAGCAAGCGTTAATCGTTATACATTATTATATATACGATTCTTCGGTCTTGCTCGGGCCGGCATGGTGGCGCGACCACCGATGGCCGGCATAAGAGTTTAGTATCCAAACTGCATAGACTCACACTGAAGAACTGCGGTGGCTACTATGCGGTTGACTTAAGTAGAACGTAAACAAACAAAAACAAAAAACAATGCAAATTCCCAGTTTCGACCAATTGCTGGAGGCTACTTGCCACTTTGGTCACCTCAAGCGCAAATGGAACCCTGCCATGGCTCCCTACATCTTCCTGGAGCGTAAAGGTATCCACATCATCGAATTATACAAGACTCCGGCCAAGCTTGAAGAGGCAGCCAATG
>JAFUVR010000061.1 GCA_017477485.1 Bacteroidales bacterium
CTGATGATTTCGCTTTATATCGCCATGGATAGTTTTGGCACAGCATGCAATGTGATGGGCGATGGCGCTCTCACTGTTATTGTCGACCGTATCGTGAAAAGGAATGAACAAGAAACAAGTGTCGTCGACCCTGCGTGAGTATATAGCGCAATCCATTATTCCATGTTACGATGCTTTCGATGCGGCTCATCGAAGGGACCATGTGGAACGCGTCATAGAACAGAGCCTTTCCTTGGCGACTCATTATGACGTAGACCTCGACATGGTGTATTGCACGGCAGCCTTTCATGATGTAGGGCTCTGCGAGGGTAGGGAAGTCCATCATCTTGTCTCCGCACGTATGATGCGTGCTGACAGGACTCTCCGTAGATGGTTTTCGGAAGAGCAGATTGCTCTGATGGCAGAGGCTGTTGAAGATCACCGTGCCTCTTCGGCACGCGAGCCCCGCAGTCTCTACGGACGAATAGTGGCAGAGGCTGACCGAGACATTGAACCCGAGAAGATCGTCCTCCGCACTATACAGTATGGCTTATCGCACTATGGTTCCTTGGACGAAGAGGGCCACTGGCGGCGTACACTCTCGCACCTAAAAGAAAAATATGGAGAAGGTGGCTACATGAAACTATGGATAGCCGAATCGCCCAATGCTGCGCAATTGCAGAAACTCCGTGAAATGATAGCTGATGAGAAAGGTCTCAAAACGCTTTTTTTGCGTATTTACAATGAAAAAAATCGTCAGGGAGTTGACGTATGAGAGAAAAAATAATAAAAAAAACGTTTTATTAACCATTTGAATTATTTTTTTTTAATGAAGATATATTTCCTTTTTTTCGATGAAAATGAAAAAAGATTTTGTGCGTAAAGGAAAAGTTCGTATCTTTGCAATCGCTTTTGAGAAAGATAAGCAGGCTCCTTAGCTCAACTGAATAGAGCATCTGACTACGGATCAGAAGGTTGCAGGTTTGAATCCTGCAGGAGTCACTAAGAACGAAGACCGAAGGTCTTCGTTCTTTTTTTTCTTTATGAGCTATGGAAAATGACGGCGGACATGTCAGTATACAATAAAAAAGAGAGCATCATATAAGTAGTTATTGCCTAACGTGAATTGCTTAAATGTTACAAAACTTGAAATCGCTGGTTAAAAGAAAAGGGGTGTCCTTGATCTATGGGACACCCCGAGTGTTTTATTCAAAAAGCGGCTTGTTTTTTTCCTACAGGTCTTGTTGACGATTGGGGATGGGAATAGACGGCAACGGATTCTTTGAAGTCCTTCTTGACACAATCTGCAGATGAAGGGCTGTTTGCCAGAATGTCCACCGCATAGAAGTGTCAATCGTATAGTTTGCGGTGTCCGCCGCCGGTACGCTGCCAGTAGCGTATGAGTAAAAAACCGAAAATCATCCCTCCGAGGTGTGCGAAATGCGCCACGCCGTCATGGCTCATCATGATGCCCTCGAAGAGTTCGACAACGGCATAGCCTATTACGAACCATTTTGCTTTGATGGGGACGAGGAAGTAGAGATAGATGCGTTCTTCGGGAAACATCATGCCAAAGGCCAGCAGGATGCCATAGACGGCGCCAGAAGCTCCTACTGTGGGATGTATGCTGTGGGTCAGATACATCACAAGCATGTTGGCCAAGGCGGCTCCTATGCCACAGGCAAAATAATAGACCAGAAATCGTTTGCTTCCCCAATAGTTTTCCAGTATATAGCCAAACATCCATAGTGCAAACATATTGAAAAAGATGTGGTCGATACCGGCGTGCATAAACATATAGGTTATAGGCTGCCAGATGCGGAACATGGGTGTACCGGCTGGCCATAGGGCCAATAGGTTTGTTATCATCAGTCCGTTGGCACCTCCCATGCGTTCCAAGACGAGAGTGGCCAAAAAGAAGATGACATTGATGATGAGCAAATGTTTGACTGCCGGAGGCAGCATGCTGAATCCTTGAGGCGAGTATGACATGGGATTGGAGTGTTAAATTGAATTGTTAAGGCTTGTGTGATGCGATGGTTTTATGGAATGCGGCCAGATTATAGCAGTTTGTTCAACTGGTCGCTATTGAGTACTACAAGTGTTTTTTGTCCAAAGGGCGACAGATTGGGCACTTGGCAGCAGAAGAGGTCGGCCACAATCTTGTTCATCTCTTCTTCGTTGAGAGGTTGCCCGGCACGGAGTGCCATCTGTCGGGACAGGGAGCGACAGAGGCTTTGGTCACGGTCCGTGAATTTTTGTAGCATTGCACTTTTTCGGTCGGCGAGCATCTGGTCAAAGATAAGCTGCAGCTGCTGGTCGTTGATACCTGTTGGTATGGCCGAGACCACGAATGTGTTGTGTCCCAATGCGTCAATCTCAAATCCGCACTGACGCAGGTCGGGAAGCATCTCTGCGAAGAGGTCGGCATCGGCAGGCGAGAAGGTGCAGTTGATGGGAAACAAGAGATGTTGTGCATTGATGGGAACAGAAGGGCTGTTCATCAGCTGTTCGTAGATGATGCGTTCGCTCGCCCGCTGCTGGTCGACGATGAGAAGCCCCGCATTCATAGTGCTCACTATCCAGCGGAGTCCTACTTGTAGGTAGTGGTTGTCGGTGGAGATTGTTGATGATGGCTGTTGTTGAGGCAATTCGTATTGGTTAGGCGTGTCCTCTTGATCGAAGAAGTTCTCCCACCGTCGCGATGGTGGTTCGTCATGCGGTGTGCTCCCTTTCGGTGTGTCGTGGTGGCTGGATGCATTGTATCCACCGCTGAAGGGTTTGGTGGATGGGGGTGGGTTGAATGGATTGTAGTCTGGATTGTAGGAAATCCGTGGTTGCTGTGGGATGTATCCTTCTGGTGGTGGCGAGAAGTCGAACTCTTCTGACGGATTGAACTCGATGGCAGTCGAAAGGGTATACTGTCCGAGAGCCTTCTTGGCTGCTGCCCGCAGCAGGGCGAACAGAGCATGCTCATCGATGAATTTTACCTCTGTCTTCGTGGGATGAATGTTGATATCGATGCGCGACGGGTCGATGGATAGGTTGAGGAAATAGGAAGGCACATAGCGGTCGGGGATGAGGTCGGTATATGCTTTCTCGATGGCAGTACTTAGGGCAGGGTGTTTGATGAAGCGGTTGTTGACAAAGAGGTACTGTTCGCCGCGGCTCTTCTTTGCGTATTCGGGTTTGCCGATATAACCGTTGACGGCAACGAGTTCGTTGTCCTCTTTGACAGGGAAGAAACGCTCATTATAGTTGGAGCCATACAGCTGACAGATGCGCTGCAAAAGATTGCCGGCACGTAGGTCATATAGCATCTTGCCGTTGCTGTAGAAGGAAAAGTCGCATTGGCAGTTGGCTAACGTAACGCGTCGGAAAACCTCTTCGATGTGGCTTAGCTCTATGCTGTCTTTCTTGAGAAAATTACGTCGGGCCGGTACGTTGAAAAACAGGTTCTTGATGGCTATTGATGTGCCTACGGGGCATGCCTCGGGAGTTTGGCCCTTTATTTGACATCCTTCGTTTATGACGTGGGTGCCCAGCTCCTTGTCGGGCTGCCTCGTTTTTAGTTCTACCTGTGCGATTGCGGCGATTGATGCGAGTGCTTCGCCACGGAAACCCATGGTGAGGATATTGAAAAGGTCGTCGGATTGTTTAATCTTGGACGTCGCATGGCGCTCGAAGCATAGGCGTGCGTCGCTGTCGCTCATGCCGCATCCGTTGTCAATGACCTGGATGAGCGTGCGCCCTGCATCTTTTACGATGAGCTGTATCTGAGAGGCTCCAGCGTCGATAGCGTTCTCCAGCAGTTCTTTGACCGCTGAGGCAGGGCGGTCTACCACCTCGCCGGCGGCGATCTGGTTAGCCACGCTATCGGGAAGGATATTGATGATATCCGACATTATACGATTTGTTCTGGGTTCCTATAAGTCTTCAGAGATGCTATGGCGCTGTTAGCCCTAACAATTCATGGGACTCGCGGGTTGGTTTATGCTAATAAAAAAAGTTCGTGGGGCAGGGTGGTACCCACATCTCCACGAACTTTTGGTTGCGATTAGTTGCTCTTATTTGATGCGCATCTTGTAGAAAGAGCGATATACAAAATAGAGTGCGATGATGACAAACACGATTCCCACATAGGGAGCTATATCGCGGAAATTCTCGCTGATGGCTATCTCCATGGCCAGCACGCCGAAGAGCGTGGTGAACTTAATGATGGGGTTGAGGGCCACCGAGGAGGTGTCTTTGAAGGGGTCGCCGACGGTGTCGCCTACCACAGAGGCGTCGTGCAGGTCGGTGCCTTTGGCTTTCATATCAACTTCAACCACCTTCTTGGCGTTGTCCCAAGCACCACCGGCGTTGGCCATGAAAACGGCTTGGAAGAGACCGAAAACGGCGATGCTGATAAGGTAGCCGATGAAGAGGCATACCGCATTGTCGCCACCGATGCTGGCAGGCGAAGAGAGGCAGGCAAAGCCAAGGGCAAAGCAGAAGATGGCGATAAAGATATTGATCATACCCTTTTGTGCGTAGTTGGTGCAGATTTTCACCACTTCTTGGCTCTTCTCGGTATCAGCTTTCTTCGGAGCGTTGGGGTCGAGTTTGATGTTGTCCTTGATGTATTCAACAGCGCGATTGGCACCCGTTGTTACAGCCTGCATGGAGGCACCAGTGAACCAATAGATGACGCAGCCGCCGAGGATAAATCCGAGGATGCTATAAGGATTCAGCAGGTTGAGGATGCTGGCGGGTTCAATGCCGAGGGTTTTCTGAATCATGAGTATGAGGGAGAAAATCATCGTTGTAGCACCCACCACGGCGGTACCAATCAGCACGGGCTTTGCCGTTGCTTTGAAGGTATTGCCGGCACCATCGTTGGCTTCAAGATAGTATTTGGCTTTCTCAAAATCGGGAGTGAAGCCAAATTCTTCTTTCACCTCTTTGGTGGTTTTCTCGATATCGTCTTCGATAAGAGAAAGTTCGTAGACGCTCTGAGCATTGTCGGTCACAGGACCATAACTGTCAACAGCGATAGTTACGGGGCCCATGCCCAGCATACCGAAAGCCACGAGGCCGAAGGCGAAGATGGAATAGTAGGGGCCGAAGGCATCGCCGATTCCGAAAGCGGACGAGGCCATATAGGCGATGAGCATCAGGACGAAGAAGACGATGCCCGTCCAGAAGCCACCGAAATTGCCAGCCACAAGACCAGACAGGATGTTAAGAGAGGCACCGCCTTGTTCGGAGGCCTTCACTACCTCATTGACGTGTTTTGAAGTGGGCGAGGTGAACAGCTTGGTGAATTCGGGGATAAGAGCAGCTCCGAGGGTTCCGCAGCTGATGATGATGGAGAGTGCCAGCCAGAGGTTCGGCATGCCTTCAACGTCTCTCAACATGAAATAGGAAGCACAGAAGGTAGCGATGATGGAGAGGATGGAGGTAATCCATACCAGCGAGGTGAGCGGTTGCTCGAAATTCATATCGTCGGCGTTCTTATATTTAGCACGTGCGATAGCGCCGTTGACATAGTAGGCCAGAACAGAGGCGATGATGCCGAGGATACGCATGACGAAGATCCAGACGAGGAGTTTGACCTGCAGGCTGGGGTCGGGGACAGCGAGGAGGATGAAGGAAACAAGGGCCACGCCCGTCACGCCGTAGGTCTCGAAACCGTCGGCGGTGGGTCCAATGCTGTCGCCAGCGTTGTCGCCCGTACAGTCAGCAATCACGCCGGGGTTGCGCGGGTCGTCTTCGCCAATCTTGAAGACCACTTTCATGAGATCGCTTCCGATGTCGGCAATTTTGGTGAAGATGCCGCCGGCGATACGCAGGGCAGAGGCACCAAGGCTCTCGCCGATGGCGAAGCCGATAAAGCAGCTGCCAGCCAAATCTTCGGGCATGAAGAGCAGGATGATGAGCATGAGGACCAGCTCAACACAAATCAGCACGATGCCGATGCTCATACCAGCCCGCAGCGGGATGTTGAAGAGTTCGAGAGGTTTGCGACGCAGAGAGGCAAAGGCCATACGGGCATTGGCATAGGTGTTCATACGAACGCCGAACCATGCTACGCCGTAGGAGCCGAGGATGCCGATGATGGTCCATGTAAGGATGAGGCACACATTGCCAACCGACATCTTGGACAATACTCCAAAATAGAGCGCGATGGCAGCTCCGATGAAGACAAAGAGGATAACGAGGAATTTGCCTTGTTGCTTGAGGTAGGTGGAACAGGTCTTGAAGATGACGTTGCCAATTTCAAGCATTGACTTGTGGGCCTTCTGTTTGCGCACATTGTTAAACTGCCAAAAACCGAAGATGAGACCCACGATGACGATGAGAAAACCCCAATAGAGGATTTTAGTGTCTGAGCTTTCGGCAAAACCGCTCGGCATAACGAGGTCGGCTTCGCTCGCAAAACTCAGTGCCGGCAGCAGCAACGCCGCCAGTGAAGCTGTTAACTTTTTCATAAATTAGTTGTTATGTTTTGTTGTATGTTATTTATGCATATCATAAGGGATTGCAAAGATAACATTTCTTAACGATTTTGAGTGAAAATGTAAATGTATTGCATCGCATCGGACCCAACTATAGGGATATGGTTTTATCTGTTGTGCGCAAAATGAAGATGCAATACTAACATAATGAGTTTTTTACTCAGCATTGGACCGGGTAAAGTCTAAGCTGATTAGTTCGACACCCATGATGCGTACTAAGATATTGAAGCTATCGAAGGTGGTAAACTGCATGACGACCTCGGTCATGGAGACGAGGTTGGAGTAGCTCTGTTTTTCTTCGGGAAGAGATTCGACCGATATGCTGATGTCTCCCGACGTGGCGTCGTAGGTCATAGAACCACGATAGTTGCCGTTGGTCTCATCGTTGCTGATTTCTAATATGTATACTTGGCCCGCTGTGGTCTGTGACCCTGCTCGAATGACGGTATACCATGTCAGTCCGTTGTCGTCGGTAGATGTGTAGGTCCCTACGGGACTTTCCGGCCACGTGCGGTCGTTGTCGCCACGGTCGTTGTCGCCGTTTTCGCCTCCGTTATTACCGTTGTTGTCACCATCATCAGGGGTGTTGGGGTCAGGTTTGGGCACACGTTTGAAGTCGTTGTTTATCATTTTGGTGCCATCTATGCTGACGGAGAGCGTTACGAGATCTTTGTCTTTGGCTTGGAGTGATATGGCCAGAGTTGGAACGAGTTGCAGCATTGAGGGGTCGATAGAGACGGTGCCTTTGCCGGTTTGTGGGTTGTATTTAAGTGTGCCCGTGAAAGCGATTATGTTGCTCTCTTCGATATGAGCGACGATGTCGGCTGTGCCATTCACGGTGGCACCTACCTCGAAGAAGTCTTTGCTGTCTTCTTCAGAGGCGGGAATCCAATGTCCAGCAAGGTCTTCGGGATAGTTGCCAGAGTCTTCGGTCTCGTCTTTCTCGCAACTGGTGGCAAAAACCATGGCAAGGGCTGCCAGTGCGGCCATAAGGAATCTCTTTTTCATTCTTGCGTCTTTTTTTGATGTTTATGGATGTCTGTCTTTTTTTGTGCAATGGATCGACATCGCGTCGGAGTGGGTCCAATGGACTATTTCTCTACCGAGAACTTGAATTTGCAGTAGCTTCGATAGGTCTCGCCAGGGTTGAGGTAAGCGTTGCTTTCGTCCCACTGCTTGTTGGGAGAGTCGGGGTACTTCTGTGTCTCGAGGCAGATGGCGGAGCGTTGTGGATAGGCGATGCCCTGTTTCCCAATCACGGTGCCGTCGAGGAAGTTGCCGGTATAGACTTGCATGCCGGGCTCAGTGGTGTAGACCTCGAGTGCGATGCCGGTGAGCGGGCTGACAAGGCGGGCGCAGGGACGCGAGGCGTCGCCGCGGGTATTAAGCACCCAGTTGTGGTCGTAGCCGTTGCCGTTTTTGAGCTGCTGGAAGTCATAGTTGTCAATGTCTTTGCCCACCTCTTTCGCTTTGCGGAAGTCCATGGGGGTACCTTCGACCGTGGCTATCTCGCCGGTGGTAATGAAGGTGCTGTCGACGGGCGTGTAGCTGTCGGCATCGATGGTGAGCAGGTGGTTGAGGATGGTGGTCGAGCCGTCGGCATTGAGATTGAAATAGGCGTGGTTGGTCATATTGATGACGGTACGTCGGTCGGTGGTGGCCTCATAGTTGATCTCTATGGCATTGTCGTCGGTGAGGGTGTAGACAACGCTAACGTTCATGGTGCCGGGGAAGTTGTTGTCGCCATCGGGGCTCACTTGGGTGAGCCTGAGCTGGTTGTCACCTTTCTGTTCGGCATCGTAAACCTGATACTGCCATCCTGTGGTGCCGCCGTGCAGGCAGTGCGGACCGTTGTTCTGCGGCAGTTGTATGGTGTCGCCATCGACGACAATGCGGCCTTGGTTCAGCCGGTTGGCATAGCGTCCGATGATGGCTCCGAAGTCGGACGAATGGTTCTCTGGGAAGAAGTCTTGAGCGTTGTCGAACCCGAGTACCACATCGCGCATCTTGCCCTCGCGGTCGGGGACCATGAGAGAGACGATGCGACCTCCGAAGTTGGTGATGCAGACCTCCATGCCATTGGCGTTACGAAGGGTGTAGAGGTGGACGGCTTTCTCGCCGCGGAGGGCGTCGGTATAGGTGGTCTCGAATTTGGAGGCGTCGATGCCCGAGATGTTTTTTGTTGATTTGTCGTTGCAGGAGCAAATCATGGCGGCTGTTGTGGCGGCTGCTATCATAAGGTTTCTGATTTTCATGGTTGCTTTAAGAACGTTTTTTTTTGACTTTCAAGGGGCTTGGTTGTCTTAATGTCCTGGATGGAATGTAGTCTATAGGGCCCTTGTCCGTCTGATCGATGATTGATGCTACTTTATTCTATGCGGCGTGCTCCGTCGCCAATGGCCACGTCGATAATCTTGCAGTCGATGGCGAAACGTTTTTTGTATTCGTTTTGAACGGTGTTGACGAACGGCTCGTAGCGGTTGTCGTCTACGAGATTGATGGTGCAGCCGCCGAATCCGCCACCCATGATGCGAGCACCGGTGACGCCACATTGACGGGCAGTGTCGACAAGGAAGTCTATCTCGTCGCAGCTCACTTCGTAGTCCTTGCTCAGACCCTCGTGGGTGGCATACATCTGTTGGCCTACGGCCTCATAGTCGCCACGGTTCAGTGCGTCGCACACGGCGAGCACCCTGTCTACCTCTCCCAGCACATAGCGGGCGCGGCGATAGTCTTCCGGGCTGATGGCGGCCTTGATTTGTTCGAGGTCGTCCCATGTGCAGTCGCGGAGGGTCTCTACGCCGTGTTTCTTGCTGCCGATGGCGGCTGCCACCCGTTCACAGCTGTTGCGGCGGTCGTTGTAGGGCGAGCCCACGAGTTCGTGTTTCACACACGAGTTGACCAATACCAGTCTGTATCCGTTGGGTTTCCAAGGGAAATATTCGTATTCGCCGCTGCGGCAGTCGAGTCGCATCAGATGGCCTTTTTTGCCATGAATGGAGGCAAACTGGTCCATGATGCCACATTTCACTCCGACATATTTGTGCTCCGTTGCCTGGCCTATGCGGGCCAGTGTCATCTTGTCAAGTCTGTTGTCGGCAAAGAGGTCGTTAAGGGCGAAGGCGAAACAGCTCTCCAGGGCTGCCGACGACGACATGCCGGCACCGAGCGGCACATCGCCACTGAACACAGCGTCGAACCCTTTGACGTCCACGCCGTGAGCCATCATCTCGCGTGCCACGCCATAGACATAACGGAATTCGTTGTGCTCGGGTCCCACTTCGTTGTCGATTTCTTGCTGGCAGTATGTATCGAGGTCGGCGGCATAGAGTCGCATGGTCGTCCCTCCGTTGGGGCGGATGAGGGCATTGATGCCCTGTGTTACGGCTCCGGGGAAGACGAATCCCCCGTTATAGTCGGTGTGTTCACCGATGAGGTTGATGCGCCCAGGGGCTGCATAATGGACGGCTCCCGCACTGTCGCCAAAGTGCGATACAAACAATGCTTTCAGGTCTTTCATGGGGGTGATAGGTGTTTATGGGTGGAATAATATGGAAAATGATTCTTTTGTTGAGAGAAATCA